>JBJFGA010000140.1:0-3614 GCA_051892275.1 Oscillospiraceae bacterium
CGGTGCTGGATTTCTGTAAAGATTTCCTGAGTTTAAATGGTTATTAGTATCAGATATCAGAACTGCTTGTTACCTTTTGCTGCCGCCCTGACCTCCATGATACCGGTTTCCGGGTAAAAGAACACGGTGCGCCCGTAGTTCAGCCCAGTATCCTCGGCGATTATCGGTATACCCTCGCCCCTGAGTGCCGATTTCACCGCGGCGATGTTCCGCTCACCAATGTTGAACCTGTCGCTGGTGGTGGCGAACATGACCGCGCCGCCGGCGATTTTCGCTTTCAGCCGGGAACGGCTCGCGCCCAGCTTCGCCATTTCGTTTATCAGCATAGGAATAGCGGTGTCCGCGAACCGCATGGGAGTCGCGGCGCCGTTTGTCGCCTGTGTACTGTCCGGCAGCATGATATGTGACATCCCCCCCACACCCGCAATGCTGTCCAGCAGGCAGATACCGACGCAGGAGCCGAGCGCATAAGTAACCAGCACATCAGGCGCTCTGCACACCTTCAGGTCGGAAATGCCGATAGTCAGATTTGCCATCATAACACACCCAGCTTCCGCATAAGAGTTTCGAGGGATTCCATCTCCGGAATAAGAATGATATTGGACTTTATCGCAACACCATCAATAGCGAATCCGTCGTCAATATACAGCACCTTGTCGCCGACCTGCGAGAACTCGATTATCGGCACGCTCATGATAGCGCCCAGCATGTCCACAGTCATAGACGGAATGCTCATGTCGATAGTAAGCCCGGTGAGCGTTCCGATAGCCTGCAGATAGCTTCCCGCCATGATATTGCCCATCTCGGTGATGACGGACAGCTCCATCTCGCCCAGTTGTGTCACCTGAACATTCTCGGCATTCATGAACGTGGACAGTACCACCTGCGCAAAGCTGTCCTCCAGCAGGAACATCATCATTCCCTTGATGTCCCCCTCCAACCGTACCAGAATACCGGTGATGACCTTCTCAGGGCCGCCCATTGTGTCGATTATCTGCTGATACTCCAGCACACGGACCTTCGGCACCTTCATCTCGATAGGCTTTCCCAGCATCTGAGAAAGCGAGGACGCGGCACTGCCGGAGCCTATATTTCCTATCTCACGCAGGCAGTCGATAGCCACCGGGGACAGGTCGTCGTAATTTTTCAGCATTTTTATTTCTCCTGTTATATAGCAGTGTAGGGGAGGGGCTTGCCCCTCCCGCATAAAAATCTTGCCCTCCCGCAAAAACCTTGCCAATGTCACAAAAACCTTGCCAATGTCACAAAAATCCTGCCAATGTCACAAAAATCCTGCCAATGTCACAAAAACCTTGCCAATGTCGCAAAAATCCTGCCATTGTCGCTAAAACCTTGCTGATGTGGCTGAAATTGCAGCACTTTTTTATCTCAGATTATTTACAAGTCTTGTGAACTCGTCAGAGGTAGTGACGACCCGGGAACTTATCTGATACGCCCTCTGGGTCTCAATGAGCTTCACCATCATGTCCGCAAGGTTCACGTTTGAGGTTATCAGCACACCCTGAAGCTTCTCGGTATCGCGGTTGGCGATAGCCTCGCCGCTTCTCTCGGTCGCGGAATAACGGTTGGTCGCAGCCGCTTCAATGCCGTAGACGTTCTCAAACTCGAACACGCCCACCATACTGCGCAGCTCGTCATAATCCGGCGCAGTGCCGTCCTCATTGAACGGAACGACAATTCGGTTGTTGTCGTAATCCAGCACATACTCGCCGCTGCCGCCGACCAGATACCACTCTCCTGTTTCCGCCTGGGTCATAGAGAAAGCGCCGTCACGGGTGTAGTTTATCTCGCCGTAGCGGTTCTCCACAGCAAAGAAGCCCTCGCTCGGGAGCGCGAAGTCAAGCGGTCTTTCGGTGTAATAGAAAGAGCTTTCGTCGAACATCACATCGGTTTTCTGGATATATGTACCGTGACCAGTCTGCCAGTCCTCCTCGGGAGCGCGCTGCACAGAATAAAGGCAGTCCGCAAAGGACGGGCGCACCGTCTGATATCCGTAGGTGTTGACGTTAGCGATATTGTTGCCGTAAACGTTGAGCGCCTGCGCCTGCGCAATCATTGCTGATTTTCCGGTATGAAACGCTATATTCATGCTCGCTCACTCCTTATATCTTGCACAACGAAGTCGCCTTCTGGTTCATGGAGTCCAGCAGCTTTGCCAGCGTGCTGGAAGCCTCGTAGATTCGGTTGGCGTTCATCATCATTGTCATTTCGTAGTTCACATCTATGTTGGAACGCTCATAAGCGCCCTGTATTATCTCGTACCGCGTTCCCTCGGGAACTTCCCCCGCCTGAACGGAAGTGAACATATTTGCCCCGAACTTGTCGATATTCCCCTCCGGGTCGATATAGGAAAGCCGCAGCCGGTCAACCAGCTGACCGTCCTGATAGATAGCGCCGTCTGCGTCTATAACGAAATCCTTGTTGCCGAGGTATATCTCGCCGTTTTCTCCAAGTATCCTGCCGGACTGTGACAGGCAGAGGTAGCCCTCGCCGTCCAGCTCCCACTGACCGTTGCGGGTGAGCATGGTCTCGCCGTTGTACGCCGCGATATTGAAGTAAACATCGCCGTTTATCGCCACATCAAAGGGTGACTCGGTGAACTCGAACGTACCCTGACCAAGGTCGGAGTAGGAAGTGTCAACGTAGGTCTGCGCGAATGTACCGGACAGCTCCTGGCGGTGCTTTACAAGAATCATCTCTTCGTCGAAGCGGTTGGTGATTATGGTGTCCCGCTTGTAACCAGCGGTGGAAAGATTGGCAAGGTTGTTGCCTATGCAGTCCAGCTTGCGCTGGTTCATTATCATGCCGTTGCAGGCGTAGTAATAACCTCTGTTCAAGACCGTTCCTCCTGACTTCCGGAAGCCACCGGCAAAGTGCCTTTTATGTAAGGCTCCAGCGCCGCTTTGAGCGCCAGCGTGGCTTTTGTGTTTATCTGACACACTCTTGACTCCGACACGCCAATTACCTTTGCGATATCGGAATACTTCATGTTCTTGTAGTAGTAAAGCGTGATGACCTGCCGTTCCTTTTCTTTTAAGGACTCTATCGCACCGGCTATCACTTCCCGAAGCTCCTGCCGCAGCAGCCGGGAATCTGTACCCTCAGTACCTGCGAGAACTGCGCTGCTCTCCTCGAAATTATCCTCATACAGCAGCTCCTCAAATGATAGCGTGACCGTATTGGAAGCGTCCGCCATGCCGCGCAGCAGCTTTTCCTCGCTTATGTCAAGGTACTCTGCCAGCTCCGCGTTTGTAGGGGCTCTGTCATATTGATTATACAATATACTGTTCGCCTTGTCAAGGTCGCGGGCAAATTTTCTTACAGGTCTTGGCACCCAGTCCTGCTTTCGCACATAGTCGATTATCGCACCGCGTATTTTCAGTGAAGCGTAGGTCTCGAACTTTGCGCCCTTTGTGGGATCGAAGCTCTCGATCGCGTCCATCAGGGCGATAACCCCCTCGTTCACGACGTCGTCCACCTCGCCGTATTTTATGTAGGTGTTACGCAGGGAAAGTGCGCAGGCGCGCACTAGTCCGAGATTTTTCAGCACTATCTCGTTGCGCACTGCTTCGTTGTGACCTATGCTGTATTCT
>JBJFGA010000141.1:0-3614 GCA_051892275.1 Oscillospiraceae bacterium
AGATCGCAAAAGTAGAATCGTCGTTGTTCGCAGTACCGATATACCAGATATTCTGCGGTATTCTGAGCATTCCATGGTCGAGGTTCTCCGGGTCGGTGCTCCATACGTTTGGTACAAGGTCCAGCTTCCATTCATCGGCGTTTGGCATTTCTAGAATGGACAGCATTTCCGCGAAATAATACTCAACTCTCGCGATATTCATTTCATCAAGCAGGATAAAGTTGATGTCGTCGTTATATGACGAGGAATATATCCTCTTCAGCACTTCCGTTTCGTTGAAGTTCTTGGTGAATTCGTTGAAGTAACCGAAAAGCTCCGTTCTGTCCCTCCACGACGGCTGGACTGACGCTATCGTCGTGTCTTTCTGAAGAAACTTACCGAACGAATACGGCAGCGAGGTCTTACCTGTACCGGAAATACCCTGCAATACTATCAGCTTTGTAGAAGCCATTCCGGCAATGAAAAGCCTTATTGTCTTGATATCATAATACAGGTGCATACGCGAGCAGGCAAAATTTCTGTACGCTTCGCATATCCCGGAAAGCGAAATGCTGTTGTCATACTCCGGCGCAATGTAATTCTTATAGAAATTATCCACCTCAATGAGCTTTGAAAATCTGACGTCGCTTGTATGAACTACGCCGTCATTGGAGGGAGCAGGCTCGCCGTCGGTGCCGGTGGCTTCAAGCTGGGAGATATCGCCGGCTTCAGCGGCGGGCGAAAAACGTATCGCGTTGGACATTGCGGCTGCGGAGACCCCGCTTTGCGGTATGCCTATCTGAGCCACCTTCATCGCCATTATCTCATCTTTTTCCTGCGTGAGCCTGATGACCTGCCTTTGGAGCGTTCCAAGTTCCTCGATAACGTCCTCGTCGCTGACTATGGAATGTCTGAATCGGATATACTTCCTTATTCCCATAACGATAAGGAACGCGACCAGACCGAAAATCGCTATAACAACAACTATCGACAGTATCGAAAGTACCCACTCCACCACGCCGAAACTCTCAGAGTGAGCCTTGAAGATATCAATGTACGACCCGAAATCAAAGATCTGCTTCAATCCGTCCCATAGACCGGTGAATATTGTCGCAAATCCCTTCAGGATCTCGGATATGAAAACAAAAAACCATTCCAGAAAGTTATCCATATTAATACTCCCGACTTATCAGGGTGCGCTGTCATTCACCCTTATTATCCTCACTTGCGTTTTCGGATCTTTTGTTCTGTTCTGCAATGTACTCCTCTATTGCCCTGCGCTTTATTTCTTCCTCGTCTATTTCCGCAGCGGCAGGGCGCTTTATCTCCACAATGACAACTATCAGCTTATACAGCTCAAATATGAAGAACAGCACCAGCGGGATTATAACGCAAATGCAGAACCCAAACTGTGTGCGCAGGAAATTTATCACAGCCCCGAAACCGGGAAGTCTTATCCCGTCCCATTTTCCGATAATATCCGCAGGATATACCCTCAGACTGTCCTGTATATCGCTGTTATCTCCCTTTGTGGAAAAGCAGATGTTCCCATTATCACGGCTCACCGCAATGATACGGTGGGTGTTTCTTACTTTCTGACCGTTTATCAGCGTCCAGAAGGTTATCACATCGCCCTCCTGTAAATCTGTAACGTCGTCTATCTCCCTGTCGATAATAAGGTCGTTCACCGAAAACGTCGGGGACATGGAGTCTGATTCCACAGTCATAGGGATAAACCCGAACAGGCTTGTAACACCGTTGCTTCTATCCGCAGTAAATGCGAATATCGTTGCTGTCAAGGCAAATATGAGTATTATCCACGATAAGATTGACACGATATTTTTAAGAACTCTTTTCATCTTATTCTCCCTTAGGTATTCTCAACGATCTTAAAACCCATATCGAACTTCATTGTTCCGCCTATGATATCATCAACACAGTCCGGATCGTTGCCCTCAAGCCATATCACCACTGTATATTTATCCTTCGCTCCCGGCTTGAAATGATCGTTTCTTGTCGTCATTACCACGGTGGAGGATTCAAACTCCTTGTCGCAGTCGCTCTCCTTGCCGCCGCCGTTGGATTTTGTCTTGCCATAAACGGTCTTTTCGCCGTTTTTATATACCGCGACTCTTACCGCCTCGTCAACTCCGAGGGTAATATTACCCATTGTCATTTCACCCTTGTACGCCACGGTGTCGTTGCCGGAATTGATAAGATAGAATGTATATGCGATATAATTCTCGCCATTATGTGTACCGTTGATCTTGTCCACATTATCCGGCAGATCCTCGCCGCTAATATTGGTCATATCATAAATGATGTCCGCATTTAGTACTGATATGGTGCGGTCATGTTCCGGCGTTTCAGATAGAGTAAGACCTTGGTTTATCATATCATACTTATTTACCATAACGGTAAAGCTGCCGAATTTGTCATAGAAATACGATATAGCGTAGGTAAAAGCCACCAGCGCGATGAGAATTATCACCAGAATACTGATAACTCGCACTATCACCTTATGACGCTTTACTTCCCCGGCTGTGCGCCGCAGGGTGAGAATATCCACCGCTTTGTTTCGATCTCCCCTTCCGGTTTCGTCTTTTTTTCCAGTGCCGGGGGCAGCGGCGGTTTCTTCTTCCTTTGTTTCTAAGTCTGTCAAAGCCATTACTCCAATCAATGAATTACCGTTCTACTGCTTGCTTTTTTTGCGAATATATCTTTCAAGCATATAGCTGCCGGATCTATCTCCCGAATTCTCATCTGCCGTATAATACCGACAGTCAAAGTCATACAGCATGTCCACAGCGTCAGAAGAAGCTGCTCCCGTCGCAATTGGTTCAGCGTCGATACTGTTGATAAAGGATATCAAAGACTTAACGCAGGTATCTGAACGTTCGTTTTTACCAAGCATACGGGTGATCTGGCGATCCATAACCACATACTCCGGTTCAAGCTCCGATATCCTGTGCATCGGAAAGCGATCCACACTAACACCTGCCAGCATTGTGTGAAATCCCGCCTTGCGGAGAGAATGCAGCTGCTCCTGTCCGATTTTCTCATCAACGATCTGGGCTGGTATTTCAAAGCATATCCTGTCTGGATCTGCGTTTATTTTTTTCATGAAATCCGTAATGATATCAACACAGCCCTTTGTGAACAATATCTTTAGCGGCATTACCGAAGATATCCAGTCAAAATAAAGGTCACGCTCGGTGAATTTATCCGCCGCTTTTACGATCTGAAGCAGTGAAAGCAGGAATATCGGCACACACCTGTCGCTTCTTTCCAGCACAGGCAGGAAGCGCTCCGGAAGCAATACGCCCATGTTAGGGGCATTGAGCCTCATACGGCTCTGAAAGAAAGCGGTTTCTCTGGTATCGGTACGAAATATTGAACGATATCTGATCTCGATAGCCCTCACACCGTCAACGGTCGTATTACCGCTGCTTTTTTCTTCCACGCTTCTCACCTCCGATTCGCAGAAATGGACATAAATTTCCATTTTTATTATAATACAAATAGGGCTAAAAGTCAACAATTATTCTCAAAAAACCTTTAAAATCGCAGTAAATCGACATTTTATACTAATAACCGTTTGAACGAAGGAAAAGAATTGCAGAAAGACAGTGCCG
>JBJFGA010000142.1:0-14675 GCA_051892275.1 Oscillospiraceae bacterium
TCAGTAATTTCATTTCCAGAACACCTCGCTAGTTCCCTCCGCGCTTGCTGAAATGGTTATTGGAGCGGTGCTGAATATGAAAAAGCTGAAATCGTATGTGGTGGAAACAGTTACGGTGAAGGTTCTGCCTATCTGCACATTCCCGTTGGCAGACCATGTTACAGTGGGATTTAAGTCCGGGTGGGATTCGTTCAGACGTGCCAGACGTGTGTCTGTTTCCGTGCCTATGCGCCCGGCGATTTCCGCTTCACGGCAAAGCTCGCTGGCGTAGTTGTTCAAGGTCATTTTGGTGATGAATACCGGGGCGATTTTTATTACCGCTGCCAGCAGTATCATTACTACCAGTGTTCCGACCGCAATGTCGATATATCCCTCTCCACGGGTAGATTTGAGCCGTTTCAGAATTTTTCTCATAACGTCCTCCTTACCCGAACAGAATGCCCATGTTGCTTATAAGCTCCCAGCCGAGAACTACTACATACAGCAGCATCATGCACATCATGAGGAAGAACGACAGGCGGTGGACTTTCGGCGGGATTTTGATAGCTTCGGTGCGAAGCTGCTGTTTCTGTAATTCAGAGAACCGTATTTCAAGGGTTTCCCAGTAGACGTGCGTATCATCGCCCCGTATCATCTGGATAAATCCCCGGCAGACCTCGGACAGATTTGTACTGCCGATACGTCCTTCAAACCGGGTTATGGCGGCTTCGTAGCTGCCGGTGCGCATATCCGCGATAGTAATTTCAAGTTCTTCGTTGAAATAGGGTGAAAAGTTGTCCTTGTGACGTTCCAGAATAGAGATAACGTCATGGGTCATCTTGGTTTCCTGCGATATGGCGTACACAAACCGGGGCAGGTCAAATTCTATCTGCCGCCGTTTCTCCTTTATGCAGGAATCCACCCGCTGCTTTTCCTGAAAGTACATCAGAATTGCCAGCGCAATAAGCAGGATACCCAAAATCGGGAAGATGAAAAAGAACGGAACAGACAGCAGCATTACTCCAGCGGATTTAACCAGCGCTCTTGCAGTAAACAGCTCCGGGGTCATGGCGATATTCGCGATTTTTAAGCTGTCCGTCAGCTCCTTTTTCTTGAACTCGTTCAGCCGTATGAATCTGGAAACGAACAGCGCAATATCGTTGTAGGTGTTCTTAAAGCTGACCGCCGCAGGACGATTCCTAGCAGCTACCGCTTTAATCGCGTTCGTAGTTTTCTTTGACGGTACCTTGAGCAGAATAAGCGCAAAGCAGTATACTCCGGCGAAAAACAGCAGACAAGCCGCCAGAATTCCCGCATAAAGCGCAGCGTTGTACACACTTATCATACCGTCACCTCCTGTACTGAATAGGCTGCGTGTACTTATAAGCCAGCACTACGGTAATCAGCACCACCACCGCCACAATGCAGTTTACAAGCTGCCCGACAAAGGTGTTCATCAGCACGTCGAACCAGTCTGCATTGAGGAAATACAGTATCGGGTAATTTGCCAGCAGGATAAACACCATCATAATATGCTCGCGCCGGGGGCTTATCAGCATATTCCGCAGCTCTGCGTTTACAATGCGGATATCCGACAGCCGCGCTGTAATGGGCTGGAGCGTCTTTTTCAGCGTAACATTGTCCTGGCATTCGATAAGGCTGTCGCACCATTCGTGGAAAACCTCGTTGTTTATCTCGCTTTTGAGCTGTTCTATCGCCAGCTTGACGTTGGAATTGATGAGCTTCGTCTGCGTCAGAAACTTGCGGAACGCCTGCTGCACCGGGGGATTTATGTAGTCGATGGACTGCTCCACCGCAAAGATAATATCGTCGTTGGAAACGTAGTTCGTGGTGATTATCGACAGTGCTGTTTCCAGTTCCTCGGAGATACGGCGGTTGTAATTTGCCAGCAGTATATTCACATACGCATACGGCAGTATCACGCAGATGCCGGAGAATATAGGTATCAGCAGCAGATTTCCCAGCAAAGCAGCCAGCAGAAATCCGGCGCAGATACCGATGACGGATATTGAAACCAGCAGCGAGAATTTATTCTCTGAATGCGTAGCCACAAGCGCATTGCGGACGTTCATCAGCGCAGTTTGCAGCCGGTTCTGCCTTATCTTTCCCTGCGCCTTTGCAGCCTTGTATTTCAGATTGCGCTCACGGGACATCAGCGACATAATATCCTGCGTTATCATCTCCGGGGTTATGCCCAGCAGGATTATAATTCCCGCAGACATGAGCAGCGCACCGAAAAGGCAGATAATTCTCTCCATCAGCACACCTCCGTAAATTTTTTAAGCGTTTCGTTTGGAACTCCGTTTTCGTGCAGGCGTTTGCGGAGATTTTCCGAAATGGGATTTACCCGCACAAATCTGCCGTCTATCTCAATGCCGTTTTCTGTTTCGCGCTCTGACAAAACATCGTATTTCCACAGTGTCCGGGTGAAATAATTTCCCTTTCCATCGCTTTCGCATTCTGCAATTTCCATGATATGGCGTTTCCCGTCGTCCAGCTTTTTGAGGAATACTCCAATGGGGAATGCGTCAGTTACCAGCGTAATAATGGTGTCATACGGAACGCTGGAATATTTCTGCAGGCACAGCGTAGCCAGTCTGGAATAGATACCGTAGATGTTTGAGGCGTGGACGGTGGTAAGGACGGTGTGTCCAGTTCGTGCGGCTTCCTGCGCTTCCCACGCTTCTTCGTTCTTCATCTCGGCGACGCAGATGCTGTCGGGGTTCATTGTAAGACAGGTGGTAAGCAGCTTCTGAATGGTGACGGATTTGCTTTCGTCATCGCTGTCGTGGGTGACAAAATGCAGGACATTGTTGATAGCTCTGCCGGTGCTGTCGCGCTTGATAAGGTCAAATTCACGCACAGATTTCTCAATGGTGATAAGTCTGCGGTCATTCGGCAGATGTGACATCATTTCTGACATTAAGGTAGTTTTGCCGGAGCCTGTGCCGCCTGCGATAACCTGTGAAATTCCGTGATTATATGAGATAGTAAGCAATTCGTGCATTTCCGGCGTACACATATCATTTTCAAAGAACTGCTCCATTGTCATCTTGTTTGCGTTAACAATACGGATAGAAGCAGCCACGCCGATATCTTCGCCAACGATAATGGTGTGTACCGCTGTGATACGGGTATTCTTGCCTAGATACCCGGTGACGATCGGCCGGCTGGCGTCAAAAACCAGCTTGTTATTGTGCAGCAGACGGCGCACCACGTCAATTGCGTGCTGGGGAGAGGTGAAATGCTCCTCCAGCTTGTACGACCTGCCGTGTGAGGGTATTATCTGAATATCGTTCCAAGCATTGATGTTGATTTCCTCAATATCCTTGCGCTGAAGATACGGAGTGATGAAGGAATACTCCGCCATTTCGACGTACAGACGCTCCGCAGCGTCAGCCAGCGGCATATTCGGGATATAGTAATTGTGATCCTTCATGAATTGCTTTATAAGCTGCTTCATGACGTCCCGCTTGTCCGCTGCATACAGCTCTGCGGCGTACTCGTTGGACATATAGATCTGGACTTCCTTCAGGAGCTGCTCAAATCCGATCATCTCCCGGGCGACCTCTCTGACGCTGCCGGAATCAGCAAGAACTATCCTGCCCTTTTCGTGCTTTGCATGGGGCTTTAATGCCGGGTTTGCCGTTTCCGCTGCGGGAGCTTCTCTCTTGCGGAAAAGGTTTCTGAAAGAAAAAGCCATTTCAAACCTCCTTCATCATCAGCTCGGCGACGGACTTTATCGGCGTTATGTAGCTGTGATCGTCCACGCCTTTGGTGAGCAGCGTTCCCTGATTAAGATACTCCGCCGCTTTTGTGCAGTAGGGTATCCTGCCGGAGATGCGTCCGAGAGCATTCGTCATGGCGGCTTCGTCCTGCTTGAAGCGCTCGTCCAGCGCCAGCAGCCGGATAAAGTCACGGAAAGCGTACTGCTCAGACTGCAGTATCGGTTCCTGTGAACCATCGAACACAAGCCCGTTGATGTCACAAGTAAGCAGTTCAATTGTGTGGTCTGCGTTGATTATAGCCTTGGCGGTGAGCTTGTTCTGCGAAACATCAGAGGTGCAGTCCACTATCGTGTAATCTGCCAGATGACGGAGCTGCATAAAAAGGTCGTCAATGCGGTTCTGGGACGCGATAGCATAGGAATTGGAGTTTTCCCGGATATTATAGGACAGAACGCCTATCCGGTCGGTTGCCATATACAGATTTTTGAGAACAGCGTCCTGGTCGAAATCTACGACTGACAGCATTTTCCCTATCGAGCCGGAAAACCTGCTCTCATGCGGAGCGATTATCGGCAGCAGCGGCTTTGTGGAGTCTGCGCCGACAATGATTATGTTCGATTTGCTGTCCTTTGCCGCCATTACCCTCGCAAGGCTGACAGCGGTAGTCGTTTTGTAGCTGCCGGAATTTCCATAAACGGCAATTATCTTATGCGCCATGTTCTTCCTCGCTTTCTGCTGTTACAGCGGGCTTTGTGTGGACGATAGGTTCGTCTGTTTCAACGGGTTCAGCGGTTTCGGCTGATTCAGAGGTTCCGGTTTCGCCGGTGAGCAGTTCAAGCTGGGCTTTGAGGCATTCGGCTTTCAGTTCCTCGTTTCCGCGGGTAACGAAAACCGCCTGCAAAGAGGTGTTTTCGCACTCCGCCAGCCGGAGCGCCTGCGCTCTGTCCTGCAAAATTACCGTAATGGTTGCGTACAGCGACTGCTCGTCATCGCTGTTGTCGGCATTGACCTCGCCGTCTTTATAGGTATCGTCCGAGCCGTTGTCTGCGGTGGTCGCAAGCACCTCCACATACTGTAATTCCTCGTAGATCTGCGCCTTATCGTCCTCGTCAACGGATACTATCTGAATAACGTCCCCCTGCTGGAGCTTGCCGGAAAGACCGTCCGCAAGGGATTTTATAGTAACGGACATAGCGGTTTCGTTCGGCTTAAGCTGCCGGAGCAGGCTGTCCGAGGTGTCAATGGTTTCCGAGAGCTTTTTATCAGTAAAGGAATCTCCTGCAAACATAGCAGTTACGGTGTATTTCCCGATTATCTGCTTCGGGTCGTTCTGCATATCTGCCGGGAGGTTCATTGAGCCGACCTCGACAGCCTCCAGCATTGCGCCGGTTATCTGTGCGCCCTGCGGAACGTCCTGCTTTAAGCGTATCACGGTGGTTTTGCTTGCAAGAATTGTGTTGAACAAAGGAGATATTCCGAAGCACAGCGCAATAGCTGCGACTATCAGAATTATTCCTATCAATGTGCGGTTTTTCAGCATTTGAAAATTACCTCCATAAAAATAGCCGCCATGCCTGCGCTGCAAAGAAACGGCGCAAGCGGCAGCGCATTGCTTTTAGTGATCCTGCCCACGATAACGGC
Organism: Oscillospiraceae bacterium; assembly: GCA_051892275.1. Classification (GTDB taxonomy): domain Bacteria; phylum Bacillota; class Clostridia; order Oscillospirales; family Ruminococcaceae; genus CAG-115. The sequence goes on from JBJFGA010000142.1 coordinate 5,370, forward strand.
GGCGGTGAGAGCCAGCGCAAGTGCGATATATTCGGTGATCGCGCCAAGCGCAAAACCGAAAGCCGCACACAGCTTAACGTCACCCATGCCAAAGCCGTTCGTGAACAGATTGACCACCAGCAGCGGAACAAACACCGCCAGCAGTCCTAGAAATCGCTCGGTGAACGTAATCTCAGTTACAAACGGGCTTGCCATAATCAGCACGACCGGGGCAAAATTGGATATTTCCCGCCGCCGCATATCCTGCAAGGAAATGCCGGAAAGATAGATAGACAGCAGCGTGAATATTGTTAATTCGATTCCCACGGCGATTTGTAGATATATCTGTATCGTTTCTGCGACTTAGTAAAGCGGATAATATTTGTCACCTGCCCGATAACCGACACCCGGGAAAACGGGTCTTTCCGGGTCATCATAAGGCAGCCCGCTGCACCGATTATGAGCGTTACAATCAGCGCAAGGAGCTGTCCGGAGATGATGAGCAGCAATGCTCCTGCCGCCGCAAATCCGATAAATCCTATAAGAAAGTGCTTCATTTCCGTTCTGCCCAAGCCGGGGAAATATTCCTGCTCGATAGACAAACCGTATGGAATATACAGTTTTTCGTTCTCCATCTGCGTCCTCCTTTAATATCCATTCCCGAGATAGGAAACCAGAAGCTCTTTCAGCGGGAAGATGAGCTGTGCTATAACCAGCATTATCGCAGAATTGCGTATCCGCTTTTTGTATCGGCTGGCTTCTTCCTCCTCATGCGTGAGCCGGACAGCGCAGAAGATTATCCGCATGATAAGTCCCGCTGAGATAAGCGTCTGCATACAAATGCTGAGTGAATTTATAGTGTCCATAGCTGCACCTTCTTACTTTGTAAAAATGTTCTTCGCCATTGACGTGATGTGGACCGTCTGCGAAATCGAGTTCATAACGTGACCGTCGCCGCCTGTGGGAACAAGGAATTCCCGGAGTATTTTCGGCATAGAGATCGCCGCTATCATGCAGGCTATGCCCCAGAAAATGTTGGACGCAGACAGAATGGTCGCATTAAGCATGAGGGAAAGCCCGATTTTACAAAGCATGATCTGAACTATCGTTGTGACGAATGCTTTCACGAACTGGTTCAGATACGCCCGGAAAACGCCCTTGTCGTTATCAAGCAGACCCACGCAGGCTAACGGAACGCCCGCCTGCATTACCATCATTTCTATACCCCTCGCCATGAACGAGAAATAGAGAATAAGCCAGCAGATAACGAAAATCAGCCCGGCTATCGCTGGGACTATTCCGAGAGAGGTTATAGCTGTCACCCATTCGGTCGTGAGGTCGGTGCTGTCGTTTATCTGCGAAATGATTGTGTCGGTCAGCTCCTGACAGATGTCCACAAACAGACCGTACACCCATTGAAATACCAGCGCAGTTCCCACCGCACGGACAAAGTTCGTCAGCAGCAGAAACGGGTCTGCGTCCGGGTCGCCGTCTGTCCAGAGTACATAGATGTCAAAGGCTTTCATCAGGAATTTCAGTACGATAAGGGACAGCCCTATTCCGTAGACCGTTGGCATGAGCAGGTTGAAAAACTCTACCCCGGTGATGGTGGTGAGATATTTCCCGCAGTCGAAAACTGTGACGTAAAGCTCACCCACCATTTCCGAGGAAAAAAACAGCGTAACCACTCCGGTCAGCAGAGCTGCGATGAGCGTTATGAGTATAAAAGTCATACTTGCTCCTTTTCAAAAGAGGGGCGCGGTTTAGTGCGCTGCCAATAAAGCAGTTTTCGCCCCGCCGAGCAAATCATCTGTGAAAAAAGTGAAGTTTCGGCGAGGCGGAACTGCCCAAAGGGGCCCCCTTTTTTATGCCGCGCCCCGTTTTGAATTACCGTGAAATATCAGCCGGCTGCGTCGAACAGGTCAGTTACCTCGGTTTCAACTCTCGGCATGATCACGTTGTTGAACAGAGCGACCAGACCTGCCATGAGCAGACCGCCGATAACGACGGCGATAATGATCTTGATAGCGGTGTCAACGTAGCCCTCGCCGGTGGTGTCCAGCACCTTTGCCTTGAGTGCGAGTGCCTTTTCTCTTGCGGCTTCACGAGCCATAGCTGCCTTGAAAGTGATTCTGTTCTTGATGTTCTTCATCAGTAGTTCCTCCTGTTATTAAAACATTTCATTGGAATATTCATCGTCCTCGGAATTGTTTTCCGGGGACTGGCTGGGTGTGGAATTGTCGCGGTTTCTCGCGCCCTGCTGGAGCTCGTTCAGCTTCTCGGAGTATGCGTCAAGCACGACCTTGCTGATGTCGCTGCGAAGCTCCTTGCTGAGCGGGAAAGCGGTGTCGTAATACTGGGTCTTGCCGTCCTTGTCAACTCCCCGCTGGGAGGGCATGGAAACGAAAACTCCCTTTGACCCGTTCATCACGCTGAGATTGCGGACAACGAACTCGTTGTCCAGCGTAATGCTGGCGGTGGCGAGCTTGCTGCTGTCCTGCGATGAAATAAGGCGAATGCTCTTGGGTTCACATGATACCTTCATAGAAAATCCTCCTGTTGTTAAGTGTGTATGTTTGGGATAAAGACCGCTCTAGGGCGGCGGCCCCGCTGTGTATCTCATGAAAGCCTCCTTTACTTGTAGTAGCCGATAAGCACGTTGATAAGAGCTGAAGCGACAACCGCCACGATAACGCTTACTGCGGCAACGATGATGCGCTGCTTCCACTTTTTCTGATCCATTTCCTCCGCAGCGCCGTGGCGCACCGCAAAGTACACGATGCAGGCAGTACCCACCAGCGGTGCGACTACCAGCAGAACGCTGGACACATCGTTAAGCAGAGCCTTTGTTCCGGTGACGGCTTTGGACGAGGCGAGCGTACCTCCGTCTTCCGCAAAGGCGCAGATATTGACTGCCGCTGCGGTGACCGCCGCCAGAACTGCGGCAGCCGCCTTTCTGAGCTTGTTCATCAAAATCCCTCCTTCCTATAATTGGGTGGTTTATAATGTAAATCCCGTTCGGACTTAACCACGACTGCCTGCGGCGCAGGCTGTGCAGGTTGTGCAGACTGCGCCGCCTGTGCGGCGGCAGACTTCCGCAGTATAGCCTCCCAGGGTTTCCACAGCGTCTGTTGTGTGGCAGCTCCGCCGCGTTCCGGGCGGGAGCTTTCGTCTAGCTCAATGAGCTTTGCATTGTGGGCTTTATTTCCCATACCCAGCATGGTGTTGAACGTCCATTCGGAAATGTCCGGGGAACGCATTACCGCAGGGCTGTTTGCTGAAAGCACTATCTGATAGGGACGTTTTATCTTCATCACCTCGTCCGGGTTCAGAAGATTGCGCTCGCATAACTGAATGTTTGTCGAGCTGGAGGGCGCGGCGTATTTCTGTGTTGACCCGCCGAGCGAATAGCTGGAGGTGGTGTATTTGCCCATGCTTTTGGATATTTCCTCGTTGGTGCTGTTGTCCTGCGAATGGAGATATATCCAGTAGTGGCAGTTGCCCTGAATTATCTTTGCGACCTCCTGTCCGTACTTGTCGGTGAGCTGGTTAAAATCCTGTATAAACAGGTTCCAGCGTATCCCGTAGCCGCCGGCGACGGTCATCTTCGTCTGGAAATCGTTTATGGCTGCGAAATTTCCGAACTCATCAAGAATGTAATTAACGCGATAAGGGAGCCTGTTGCCGTGTTTCTTCGCATAGGAAACCAGCTGCTCATACTGCTGGGCAACAAGCAGCGTTACAATTGGATAGAATGTGCTTTTCTGATCCGGCAGGATAAAAAACAACGCCTGCTTTGGATTCTTCCCTATATCGTCAAGCGAGAAATCAGATTCCCTAGTCATGCTGTACAGATCGTTGGTGATGAAAAGCCGCAGCGTCGTAAGCGCCGAGGTATAAAAAGAGCCGCCCATTTTATCCGGCGCGATTTTTGCTATCGCCATCATGCTTTTTGCCGGGTGTGTGTCGGGCAGCTTTTTCATATATTCATCTATCGGTGTGACCTTGTTCACCGTCTTGCACATATTAGCTATGAAATTGTAAACGTTAGTGAGGTTCTGGTATTCCGGGTGGTTTCTGTTGTCGTAGACTACACACATCACCGCCGCGGCAATTACCGCCATTTCGCCGTTTGTCCAGATAGGCTCGGAATGGTCGTTCTTTTCCACAAGGAACGTAACAAAATCCCATGTGTAGGTTTGCGCGTCATCTATCCGCCCTTCGTTTACGGCGTCTATTATCATCTGGAGCGGGTTGTAGTGGTCGGATTTCTTGGGCGAATTAAAGTCCACCACATGGACGGTGTAGCCCAGAGCTTCAAGGAATGGGCGTGTGTAATGATACAGTTCGCCCTTCGGGTCGTTCACAACGATACCCTCCCCGGCAAGCGCCAGCAGGCAGATAGACTGAATTACAAGGCAGCGTGTTTTACCGCTTCGGGTGGCACCAATTATCAAGATGTGAACATCATCAATAATGCAGGCTATGTACTCCTGCCATTGCGCCAGTTCATGAGATACTGCAATGCCGCCTTCAAAGGCAAGAGCCGTGCTTTTTATTACTTCCGGAGTGAAAACAACGCCGTTTTCGACCGCCTGATAACGCTGCTTCCCCAGCTCGATCAGCTTTGAGATAAGTTCATCATTCCGGGAGATCTTAACGTATTTAAACGTGTCTTTCTTCTGCTTGTCTGACATGAACCACGCTGTACCATGCTGCCCCTGTCCGTAGGGAACCGGGACAGAAATATCGTCCGTGACCTTATAAACGTCCGCTTGATATGTCCGATCAGAGAATACAAAGGTCAATACGCACATCATCAGGACGATCAGTTCGAACAGCAGAAATAGCTGCCGCTGCTTTTCCTGCGAGAAGATATTACCTATGACAGCCGGAATGTCCAGCAGAGAAGTCATGATCCTGCCGTAAAGGAGAGCTTCGTTCAGCATGGTTGACAGCATAGCCGCCGTGAGCGTACCCGCTGCGAAAACGAAAATGCACACCGGAATACGGCAGCTGTATTTGCTGTATTTCTTCATAATTCTAACTGGTCATCGTTGACAAGACCCTCGTCCTCCAGCTCGTTGTGGTGTTCGATCTCGGATTTCACCGCCGTGGACTGGCTGTGTATTTCCTCGTTATCTCCGTTTACAAGACCAGCGTGGAGCAGCTTGGTTTCGCTGTCTGTAAGTCCCTCAATAAATTTCTGGAGAACTCCAACGGTGTTTTCGGAGATGAGCTTCTCATAATTCAGCACCGGGGTTCGGCGGTAATCAGCAGAAATGCGGGGTTTTCCTCCAATATACTGAACCAGATCCGCAGCGCCCATTCCGGCAGGTTCGAGGTCTTTGCGGCTGGTGGTGAACATTACTCCCAGCATGGTATTTACCGTTTCCGGGTGTCTGTTGATCCGCTTTACAAATTCATCTTTCGCCTGCTCTAACGAGAGATTTTCCGCATTAGGCTCGGCGTCAGAATAGTGGTTTTTCGTATCGAAGGAAACCACATAAAAGCTGAAATCGCAGTATTTTCCGTGTGTTATCATAGTGTTTTTCCTTTCTGCTTACATACTTAATTCGTCGGACTCGTCGGTATCCTCATAATTGAGCTGTTCGTCCTCATCTCTTGCTTTCTGTTCGAGGATATCCTGTATATCATGCGGTAAGAATATTTCTAATCCATTGCCGTTAAGCATTAGATTACATTCTGCGGCTATGCGGGAGATCCAGAAAAAGCTCTCGGTGCTGGAATCGTTCGTCTTGCCGTCTGCAAATTTTGTTATCCCGTCTGACGTTTTGAGATAAATGTCCAAGTATATCCCCTCGACGCTGCCGTACACCGCCAGACTATTAAATTCACACCAGTTTTCAGGGATAGGGTTTCCGGGCTGGCAGATACATGGGGAAATTTCAAAATACTTATCTGGGAGCATTCCCAGATATTCAAGGTGGTCTTTAAGCTGGTCGAAAACCTCTTGATAGGTTATCTGCCCGGTCTTACGGCAGAGGTCAGGATTATCCGGGTCAGATTCGTATTTGTCGATTTCTATTGTTTTGAGCTTGTCATAACCGATTATCCCGTGCTTCGTGAGCCTATTTTCTTTGATGATTTTCTGTTCAAATTCCTGGAGCTTTTCCAGCCCTTGATAGCCGAGAATATACGCTGCGGTCTGGTTTCCGTCAATATCGAAAACCGCTGCCACGTCGCCTATCTGCATACAATTGTGAGGTTCAAAAGAAAACCTGCGCCTTTCAGTGACTGCGGCAAGTACTGTGCTTTGAATATCTGGCTCAGATAATGAAACCTTGAATACGTCGATAATATCATAGTTGTTGCGGTTGAGCGTATTGCTCGCGGCAAGCTCTGACGGGTCGTAAAGCGGCATTCCTCCGGTATTCTGCCGATAGATTATTATCGCACCGTTGTTTTTCACATCATTGGCTTCCCATGCGGGGGCAGAGGCGAAGTTTTTTGCAATCACCCTGTCCCATTCGCTCTTTCTGACGCCGTATTGACATTGCGGCTTAAGAACGCCATTTTCCTTATTTGCCTTGTTGAAATAGATGTGATAAATAGATACCCCCTTTGAACGGAGGTCAGCGGCTTTTGATATATCTACCGGGTAAAGGTCATCAGCCGTATAGCCTATATCACGCAGAGTGCTGCTGTTCAGAGCAGGCGTCGGGAAATAAGTGCTGCGGCTGTCCTTTTGGTTTGAGGGCATAAGTTACTCCTTTCTCCAGAAAACAAATAAGGCGCAGCATTACTTGTTGGAAATATACTGCGCCCTGCGTTATTATGTTGTAATTAACTGCGGCTCCGGGCCGCACCTGAAATTATATGGCACCACTTTTCCGATCAGCATTACACATTAAAAAAACCATTCATCGGATTCTTCTGCGCTGTCCTCGTAATAGAGCTGCTCGTCCTCTGCTTTTGCTTTCTGTTCGAGAATATCCCGAACGTCCTGCGGCATAAGCATTTCACAGCCGTTTCCGTTGAGCATAAGATTACATTCTGCGGCTATCCGGGACATCCAGATATAGCTTTCCGTGCTGGCATTAAGCGTCTTGCCGGTCGCAAATCTCTTTGTTCCGTCCGACGTGTTGAGGTAAATATCCAGGAATATTCCCTCGCTGCTTCCGAACACCGCATTGCTGGTGAAATCACACCAGTTATCAGGAACAGGGTCTTCGGGACGGAAGACATCTGGGGATAGCTCGAAATACTCCGATGGGAGCATACCCAGATATTCAAGGTGGTCTTTAAGCTGGTCGAACGCTTCCTGATAGGTTATCTGCCCGGTCTTATGACAGAGGTTAGGGTGATCCGGATCGGATTCGTATTTGTCGATTTCTATTGGCTTAAGATTTCCATTGTCGGTTATTCCGTGGTTCATCTGTTTATCCTCCATGTGATTTTTCTGAACAAATTCCGGCAGCTTCTCCAGCCCGTGAAAACCCAGAATATATGCTGCGATCTGGTTTCCGTCAACATCGAAAGCCGCTGCTATGTCACCTATCCTCATACAATCCTGCGTATTGATCGAAAATCTGCGGTTTTCAGAAATTGCATGAAGAACCGTACTTTCAATCTCCGCGTCAGTGTATAAAACCTTGCTTATGTCGATAATATCAAAGGTGTTACGGTCAATTCTATCGTTCGCGGCAAGGTCTGATGGGTCATAAACCAATGCGCTATCGTTGTTCTGGCGGTAGATTATTACAGCGCCGCATTTTTTTGCGTCCTCGATGGTGCTCCATGCAGATGGTTTAGCGACGGAACGTGCAAGCTCCTTGTCCCAGTCGCTCTTTCTTACGCCGTAATGACATTTTGGCTTGAGAGCGCCGTCTGCCTGAACTGCTCTGTTAGGATAAACATGATATACGGGTATCCCCCTTGTCCGAAGATTACCAGCGTGGATAATGTCTATTGGGTAGAGATCACCAACCGTATAGCCTATCTCACGCAGCGTATTGCTGTTCAGAGAAGGCGTCGGGTAATAAGTGTGTCGGTTGTCCTTTGGGTTTGAGGGCATAAGATACTCCTTTCTCCATTGAAAAAAGGCACAGCATCATTCGTTGGAAAATACCGCACCCTGCGTTTATTATGTTGTAATGAACTGCGGCCCCGGGACCGCACCTGCGGATATTTGAGGTCATATCTCTGGTTCGCATTCTTCCTCGCATTCTTCTGCGCTGTCTAAAAGATCATAGCTGAACACATTGTCTGCCAGTTCGTCTGCTTCCTCGCTGCCACCATCGGGAATGTACTGTTCGGTCAGACAGCCGCCATCGTACACCGCACGTCCGCAGTTATAGCCGTAGTCCTCGTCAGCCCAGAGATGTACTATGTGAATGTCCGGGTACATTTCTGACAGCTTTTGAATTATCTCCTCCGGGCGTGACCATGCGGTCAGAAACATTATCTGATTATCTCCCACAAAACCGCCATCGTATGAATTCCACTTGGTTCCCCAGTTATTTATACGCCATTCGTACCAGTCTGAACAGCCGTACTGCTTGATATTGTCAACGTACTGCCTGCCGAGTTGAAAAAGGTCAGATGTGATTTCAGATACTCTGTCTGGATGAAGCTTTCCGATGGAGTTAGTCACCTTCTGATAAAGCTCCATATAGTCATTGTACGACAGCTTTTCAACATCATCATACACCGGCTTATCTGGGTCAACTGCCCTAAGATATGCAGCGATTGAGTCATTTGTAATGCTTCCGGACTCCATATCCAAAGATTCCGGCATGGGAATGATTTTGTTGAAATCCAGCGTTCCAGGCTTGTCATCGTACTGAATATTTGTAAGCAGTCCGGAAATGCTCTCCTGCTGTCCGCTGAATGTGAGTATGTTTGTTACATGGTTTGGCATAGTGTGTTTCTCCTTTCAAGGTTTAACCGGTGCTATATGCCAGTCATCATATACATTCCCCTTGATAACCATTTGGTCAGTCAGCCTTATGGAGAGCTGTCCCGCAGGACACCACACGTCAAACACCTCGGCATAGATGGTGTAGTTCCCGTTAGGATACCATATCGGCGTGAAATGTACCCGGTCTTTGTAGGTGGAATATTTGTTCTGCTTGAATACAAACGTATTTCCGACCTTTTCAAGCAGGCGGTTGTACTTTGCTGTGGTCTGGCGGTTATAATTGAATTCCGGGAACAGCACATTTGCGGTCTGTGAGCCTGTGCAGTATTCCGTATCACCGGACAGATGTGCGTTTATCGCAATCTGTATTCCATAGCCGGATTTCATCGTGTATTTTTTTGATGAAGCATTGTACGCCGCTGTCTGGCAATATGCGGAGGGAG
>JBJFGA010000143.1:0-3550 GCA_051892275.1 Oscillospiraceae bacterium
TCGAATGGTCTCCCACGCCGACTCGACCCGACAACCACTTCTTCGACTGTGTCGTCGGCTGTTTCGCCGCCGCGTCGACGCTTGGTCTTTTGACGTCAGACGACCCCCGGCGAACGCGCCGGGGCGGGCCCGCGCTTCCGCGCGACTGACTCGACCCGCTCCCGTTGGTCGCTCTGAAGCCCGTAATGAAGACGGCGTTCAATTACTGAAGGGAAAAGCGAATGAACAAGCGAAACAAAGGCGGCCAACATTTCCGCAAGAAGGTTGAGAAGAACAAGCGCGAACGCGCGATCCAGAATATGAACAAGATGCAACGTCTTATCGAAGAAGCGGCGGCGAAAGACAAATTGAAAAATAGAAATGAGTAAAAGAGGGGACGCAAGATGAAAAGACACGGGCGGAAAAGTAGTAAGAGAGCGAAGCCGGGCAAGCTTGCGGCAAAGGCGATAGCTGTTAATTGTGCGGTGTTGCATCAATTATTTCCCCGTCCGCATACAGAAAAACTTCTTCATGAGGTGAAAGCATAACTGTTTCCAGCGTTGCCCGGTCAACATAGTACAGCGCGGTATTTTCAGTAAAAACGCTTCTGTATTCGCAGGGGATAAGCGCCGCCCTGTTGGTATCTGTGTACTTGTCGTGCATTCCGACAAGAAGCTTTTTGATAGTACCTGTATTTTCGTGATACAGCGGCAGCATGAAGATACCGTCAATGGTGATGTGTCCCCTGTCGGCACTGTACCCGAAGCCGGTAGTTCCGATTTCATACGAGTCTGACCTTTTGTCCAGCCAGCTTACGGCATAGCGGAAGCCGAGTATCTCGTCTTCAATACCTCTGATTTGTATAGGATAGTAGGTGCCTTCAAGTATGGTATGTGTCTGGTCGTCATACTCGAGGAAAATATCCCCTCTAAGATCGGATAAATAAGAAGAATCAACGACCCCGGTCAGGTCCTGAAAGTCCAAGTTGAAGCAGACGTTGCATACGCCGTATCGGGGATTTTTCACGTTTGCGGCATAGACATCAAAATCATCGTGGGTGAGGTACGCCCTGTATATCACAGGGACGCTCTTGTCGAATCCTGCAAACCTGCACTCCCCGTCAAAGAAAAGCTGGTCGTAAATTATGTACATAGACCCGCTTGTAAAATAATGACTATCTTCGTCACTGTCCGGCAGAGTTAACACCGGGTCGTTATTGCCGTATCCGAATACGCGATATGTATTCACATAATCTGGATAAACGCCGACTACCACATATTCTTCGTTGGCATACAACGGTGCGCTGCCTGTAACGTCCGGCAGTGCAGCCTTAGCATTGAATACCTCGGTCAGCTCCTCGGTTCTAAGGTCGTAGGTGAATATCGACCAGTTATTCTGATCCGGAAGGTCATTTTCACTCCAGCCCTGAAATATCAGCTTACCGCCCCGGACATTACAGAGATACCCGCGCTGCACAGTCAGTTCCGGCTTGAATGTTTCTACCGAGAACGGCAGCTTCGAAACATCGCAGTAAGTCCCGTTCAGGTCGAAAATCAGCGAATTCTCCGAGTACTTTTCAGAAACAAGGTCTACCCCGCCGGAATTATCAGAGGACATCACCGCCGGGTCAGCGGAGGTCGCTTCATTCGCGGACGTGACCGCCGGAACACCGCCGGGAGCGGTCTGCTCCGATGTGGTTTCCTGCGGGGCTTCGGCGGTAATTGCGGAGGTTTCCGCAGACGTTACCTCCGGTGCAGATGATGTTGTACTATTCGAGCAGCCGCACAGCAGCGATAATGCCGCCAGCGCCGCAATATGTCTGTAAATGCGCATAGTTTACCCCTCCCTTGAAATGATAGTCCGGCGGCGTAATAAAAAAGTTTCAAGCCGGTGATTAAACCGCCGCAGAGCGCCAATATTAAAGCCAGATACACAATGATTCAACCGGAAAGGGGTAATTCTTATGACAGCATGGGCATTGGACGTATTTATGGCGGCGGGAGCGGCGCTGGCGCTGCTGCTGGGCAGCTTCGGAGGATTTGCGCGGGAGTGCGAGGAGATACCGCAGGAGGTACTGCGGCTGCATATACCTGCGAACAGCGACAGCGATTACGACCAGAGCATGAAGCTTGCGGTGCGGGACTATGTGCTGGAGGAGTACGGCGCGCAGCTTGCCGGCTGCGACAGCGTTGAGGAAGCCGCGGATAGGGTTCGGACGCTTCTGCCGGAGATAGAAAAAAGCTGCACCGATTATCTGGCGCAGCAGGGTGCAGATTACGGCGCAAAGGCAGAGCTGACCGAGATGTACTTCACCACCCGGCAGTACGATGAGGTGACGCTCCCGGCGGGGGAGTACCAGGCGCTGCGCATTACCCTCGGCAGCGGGAAGGGGCACAACTGGTGGTGTGTGATGTTCCCGGCGCTGTGTATCCCGCTGGCGAGCGAGCCGCTTCCCGAGGACGAGCTTCCGGGGGATTTTGTGACCGGGGGCAGGGTGGAGATACGGTTCGCGGTGTTTGAATTCTTCAAGAGCCTGTTCAGATAAAATATAAGGGAGGGGCAAGCCCCTCCCGTCAGGTTGTCGATAAACCCAAAAAACAGTGTTTATCTTAATGAATAATGAAAATTGAATAAGGGAACCTCTAAAAACCGGTTTGAAAAGGGAAAATGGGTAGAGGGCGACGAATGCAAGGAAAGCCGACGACGCAAGGCTGTATGCCTTGCTAGGAGGTTTGACGAAGCAGGCGGCGTGCTCTGCACATTTTCACTCAAACAAGGTTTTTAGAGGTGACCATAATGAATAATTGTGGTGTGCCCTGCGGGCACGGCTTTAAAAAAGTGCGATATAATCATATTTTTCGGAACAATCGGCGGAGCCGATACCGCTATTATTCATTCTTCTTTATTCACTATTCAATATTCGTTCCTTGTCGAAAAGACTTTTTCGACAGACTGAAGGGAGGGGCTTGCCCCTCCCGTGTCGTGTTTACATGTGTAAAGTAAGCCTTACCAGCAGCGTCAGCGAAAACGTGCCCGCGAGCCGCAGGTATTTTCTGCCGGAACTCGCGGCGAGTGCGCCGAACTCGCACATGGCGCAGAATTTGTCTACCAGCTGTATCACCCATGTTTCGCGGTAGCGCGGCAGGTGCGGAGTTATGGGGAACATGTGGTTGATTATCATGTCGCTTTCGCGTTCGTTCAGCGGGAACATCTCTACCGCGTTAAAGAACGCGATCTTCGGGTGACCGACGCCGTGCCAGCCCTCTCCTTCAACGCGCTCATGCTCCTTGCGGTCGTACAGGAACAGGTCGTGCAGAAGACCGGCTCTTGCGGCGGAACGCGCGTCCCAGTGGAACCGGCGGCAGATAAGGTAGTTGTAGTAGGACACGTTAAGGCTGTGCTGGAGCCGGGTCGTGCCTTTGTGGTGCCTGAATTCGCCCAGCTGCTGTACCGCGTCGCTGCGAAGAAGATCGCTCACACAGTCGAAGTAGTCGGGCACATCGCTTATGCTTTTGTGGGAAAATATCGCTTTGTACAATTTATCACCTTTTTGATTTTTTTACCAATTACA
>JBJFGA010000144.1:0-3545 GCA_051892275.1 Oscillospiraceae bacterium
CCTTAATTTCCGGAAAATATTGCAACGCATACTTCAATAAACAATCCGGGCATAAATCAAGTCCGTCCGCCCTTCTCATCATCTCTGGTTCGCTTTCCATTCCGCATTCATCACAAAAAAAATGAGGAATATGTGAATAAACACAAGCATCACCATAACAACCCATTTCTGGTGGACAACCAACACATTCGTTATGATATTCTATCATCTTGGCTCCTTGCAATTACGATATCTTCTTATAATCAAGCATCTGCCAGTACCCTCTTGAGTTTTTGCAGACTTGACCAGCAAGCAAAATATCTCCCTTTGAAATTTTGTTCTCGTCGTACAATCGCTTGGAAATAGACACTCGCGACTCTTTACCCGTACCAATGGAACGTGTTGCAATTGTATACAAAAATATCTTTCCATCGCTCTTTCTCTTGACCGGGTAAATATCATTTACAATTATTTTGCGCCGGTCTTCTTCTTTGTTAGTTGTATAGTCACTATATCCCATATACTCCTTCTGATAACTAAGTTGTTCACTGATACTCTTTCGTGGGATGGAATTGTCTGCCAAAACACTCCCTTCAATCGTATTGAGTAACCCCATCATGTCTTTAATTCTGACGTTCTTCAGCGGAACGCCGGACTTTGCGTAACAGTCACAAAATGCTTCGTATGAGAAACACTTTATTTTCTCGGAACTCACTGTCACAGCCGTTCCGTTTCTGAAAACATCTTTCACTATCCGATAAAATTCAAGCAGATTCTCTGAATTACCGTAGTCCGAGAAGAACCCCAGATTAATAAGTATCTCTAGCTGTCTGCTATCAAGAACCGGAATAACCTTCAAGAGAACACTGCTGAAACAATTGTACTGTCCTGCGCCCATCTCGTACAAAGCGTTCGCAACTTCATCGTTCATATATTTGATTGATGAAATTCCCTTATAAATAGCCCGGTTCTCTTGGTCGTACATATAGTGAGCACCTGACTTCCCAAACCTTATCGGCAATATTTTTATTTTCCGTTCTTTAGCGAGCTCGGTTCCTGCCGATATATCTTCCTGATTAGCGGCGTTGTTCAGGTAAGCCGTGATGAATTCTCCCGGATAGTAATATCTCAGATAAGCGCAGAGATAACCTATGAGGCAGTATGCTATGCTATGGTTCTTACCAAACATATAACTCGACGCATCTTCTATGATGCGAAGGAATGTCTTGGCTTCCTGTTCCGCTACTTCTCTCGGCTGTGGAGAATTCTTGCAATATCCCGCCAGAATTTCTGGCATAGCTCGTTCCAGTATCTCTGGCTTCTTACGAGCAATACCACGGCGAATAGAGTCTGCCTCGCTGCCTGAAAGTCCGCATACCTGCTGTAAGAACATGATAACATCTTCCTGATATACCAGATATCCGTTGTTGTCCTTTAGCAAATCGTCTATCTGCTTGGACGGGTTGTGATTTGGCTTATGCGCTATCAGGGCGTCTCTATACGAACCTCCTGACGGACGTATCGCCGCTGTAACCAAACTCATGTCAAAGATAGAGTGTGGCTGGTATTTCTTTAACAGATTGAACGCATAGTCACCTTCCATCTGGAAAATTCCTACGGGCGATGTTATCATGTCCGCCCACACCCTTTGGTCGTTCCAGTCAATTTCGTCCGAGCGTGGATACGGCTTACCTATCATCTTAAAAGTATCCTGAATGATACCCACATTCTTTAAGATAAGGAAGTCGTATTTTGCAAGACCTACCTCATGTATTTCGTCCATGTCAATCATCATGACGTTCTCGCCGTCTTTGATGAACACACCGTAGTTTGAAATAAGGTCAATCGGGCTAATCACGATACCAGCCGGATGAACTGAATACGAGGTCTTCGTCCCGATAATACCATCATAGTACTTGAATATTTCGGGATACTGCTCACGCGCTTTAGCTTCATCGGAAAGGAATAATTCCTTGACAGCGTTGATTACTGTTGGAACAGGAACTCCGTTGTAAGTAACGTCTTTCCAGTCCACCTTTGATTTATTGTCAAGACCGCTTCGCTTGGACGCGAGTCCCTTTACAACATGCTCAATAGTACCTCGTTCAACAAGGGTGCCGTAACTTGGAACCCGCGCCGTTTTACGTTCACCGAAACGCTGAATGATATGCTGGAAAACAGCCGGGCGATCTGATTCTATGAGGTCTATATCAATATCGCCGATTTCCTTGCGGTCTTCGTTGCAGAAACGTGAGAATACCGTCTTCCATGTAACAGGATTAAGGTCGATGATATCAGCAACATAAGCCGCTCTGCTTCCCCCTACGCTGCCTCTTGCGTTACCAGTAGGAATGCCATGTTCGTGACACCATGAAATATTCTCTGACATCGACAGCATAAAGCCAGACATTCCAACCTTCTCAAAAACACGGAGTTCTTCTTCAAGGTCTCGGTCAAAATCTGCCTTTTGCTCTGGTGGGATTATCCCCTCATCCAACTTTTCCTGATACTTCCGGTACACTGTTTCCCGGAACATCTCTGTGTCCCTCTCTGCCGAGCCGTATAATATCGGGTATTTTATTGCCGTATCAATACTGAAATCTTCAACAGAGTCAGCCATAACATTGGTATTCTCAATTGCTGCCATCCATAAAGGCTCTGGTATCGCGTCCTGTTTTCTGAACGCCTCGACAAGATCGTCATAGCTCTTGTATGTAAGGTCACACCCGTCATCACCATACCACTTGTTTTTGCTGCGTAGCAATATCTCTCGGCATTTAGCTTTATATGAGTCAACACTGTGTGCGTCAGTCGCGGCGATAAGCGGCTTATTATACTTCTCTGCCAGCATTGCAAGGTGCCTGTTGTAATCGACCTGCGTCTGCATTAAATGCGGCTGTATTTCGTAGTAGTCATACTTCTTTGCAAGCCTCTCGTACATCGGGTGGGTTATTGAAAGCCTGCAAAGTGGAGAAGCAACACACGCGCTTATCTTAATAACGTTATCAGAAAGCCGCAGGAATTCGTCAAACGTTATTCTGTTCTCGTAGTATACGTGGTCTGGCTGAGTTGACCGATAGATCGCTTCATATATTTCAGCTGCACCAGCGTCGTTCTTGGCAATCAGTATCGTATGGTAGTTATCGCGAATCTTGATTTTGGCATCTTCGTCTTCATAGAGTTTCTCTGTAAGGTAGCACTCAACTCCACGAATGAACTTAATTCCTTTCTCGTCACAATACATCTTCTTCGCGACCCACCCCAAAGGGCGACCATGTTCGGTGAACGCTATTGCTTTCTGCCCGAGCTCCACTGCCTTGTCGACGTACAGTTTAAAATTTGTGCAAGAATCAAGAACGCTATAGTCGCTATGTATATGGTACGCAGTATAGTTCATGCGCCCTCCTTTCGACAAGCAATCAGGCGTTATATTTTATAAGGAAGTCAGGGCTTACTGCCTTAAAACTGTTCTTTCCGTCCATAGACCGGAACACAATTCCTTCGCGCAGAGTGTCGTAAAGCTGACTCTTCCCGGTTGCATAGTCTAGTATAGCATCAACGCTCAT
>JBJFGA010000145.1:0-14585 GCA_051892275.1 Oscillospiraceae bacterium
GCGAAGGGGACGTTCTTCCCCGCAAAATCGCCGGAAAGGAGGAAACCACCCCATGTTTATGTCAGATTATAATCTCATGGGTAATCAGTTCAAAAGCGAAAACACCCCTGAACAGGCATACGATAAAGCGATTCAAAAATTCAATGAGTACTATACCGGACACGCCCAGGAAGCGGAAGCTATGGGCTGGAATGAAGACCACAAAGCGCGCGTCGGAATGAGTATGATTCAGAGAGAGCGCCGAAATGATATTCGCGCTAAAACAGAGGAGAAATATCACCAACTCCAGCAGGAGTATCTTGATACAATAAAAGGCAGGAAGGGAGCTGGAGATGAACGCTGGGGGATTATTACTTATGGTTCAACTTCCGAATTCCGAAGATGGCTTAAGGAGGTGCACGGGATAAATAACAAGGACGATATTGGCAAGGAGTTCTATAAATGAGGTGTAACAAATGGGCGGTCGGGGGTCAAGCAGCGGAGCAAAAAGGGTTGACAAATCCGTTCAACGTGATATAATAGAAGGTAACAACAGACGAATGGCGGTAGATGATGTGCATTACATAGGCAAAATTGATGTCAGCATATATAAGTGCGTTTCTGAAGAAATCGTTACCGATGAGGTTATTATAACCGACGAGCGCATTCAACACATAAAAGACAGACACCCCAATGATTTTGAACGTTATTGCGGATATATGAGTGAGATCATTGAACAGCCAGATTATATTATCGAAGCCAACAAGCCAAATTCTGCGTTGATATTAAAAGATTTCAGCTCTGGTGAAGAACGCTTTAAAACGATTCTACGTCTTGTAACTTCAAATGATGATCCTGCTTTCAAAAATTCTATTATTACATTTATGAAAATAGATGAAAGCGAATGGAAAAGGCTTATAAATAATAAAAAAGTGCTTTACAAACGTGAATAAATATGCTATAATATAAGTAAGATAGTAGTAGGTCATTTGAGGTGGAAGAGTTCGTCCACGTCCACACGCCGATGGCTTGACAGGGGAAACCCGAGAGATGCAGGAGAATTGGACGCCTGCCAAATGACCATATCTTGACCGCTCGGAGCAATTCGGGCGGTTTTCTATTGAATATCACAGCGCTATGCAGCAATGCACGGCGCTTTTCTTATGCCAGAAAGGAGGACAAATGCGGGATTGGAGATTATCCGGGCTGGAGAATTTCGGGACGTATCAGCCGTTCCCGAATGCTGGGCGGTTTGAGATACCACAGATTTACCCGGTTCAGCTTCCGGAAATAAAGGATTGGAAGGGCTTCAACTATGCCCGGGCGGGTGAGGTTTCCGAGAATGTATGCGTTCACTTCTTCGTGGACGATTACCAGTTCGCAGCGGTGTGGAACGACCCTATACGGTATTTGGAACGGTTCAAGGGGTTCGGGGCGGTCATGTCGCCGGATTTCTCCACTTATGCGGATATGCCGCAGGCGCTCCAGATTTACAACCACTACCGGAAACACTGGTGTGCTCAGTTCTGGCAGTCCAACGGGGTGACGGTCATTCCAACTATATCGTGGAGTACCCCGGAAAGCTGGGAGTGGTGCTTCGACGGAGAGCCGGTCGGCGGTGTTGTAGCTATTTCGACCGTGGGCTGTGAGCGCAAAATGGACGATTTTGACAGGTTTGTTTCCGGGTATCAGGAAATGCTGTCAAGGCTTAAACCGGAACAGGTGCTGGTTTACGGCAAGAGGTTTGAATTCATGACGGAAGGTAATATTACGGTCATTGAGCCGTTTTATAAACAAATGAAAGAGAGGGTCAGAAATGGGCGGTAGAGGTTCAACTAGTGGAGCTAGGGGCGGAGTGGCAAAAAATAGCGCAAAGCCAAGCGGGGTTGATTTGGGACCTGTAGGAGCAAGTAGCCCAAACGGTGAAATGAAACACATCACGCTTTATCATGGTTCTTTTGCGGATTTTGAAGAATTTGATTATTCGAAAAAAACAAAGATGGGCTCTGATTTACAAGGAGCCGGATTCTATTTTACAGCAGACCCCAAAGTCGCGCGTATGTTCGGGGATAAGATTTATACAGTTGATGTGGCTTACTCAACAGATTGGAAAACTGCCAAGAAAACCGGAAGAGAAAAAGATTTTCAATATGACCCCAAATCGGGCTACTGGGTTATTCCTGCGAATAAAGCAAGTAATCTAAAAATACTGAACAAAGAATTTATTGGATAATAACTATTTCCAAAAAAACTTGATTTTTCAACGGTGAGGTGTTATAATGGGCGGTCGGGGTTCTTCAAGCGGCGTGAGCGTTAGCGGAAAGAAGTACGGCACGGAATTTAAATCGCTGTATCAATGGGGCAATATAAAGTTTGTCCGATACAATGACAGCACTGCCGCAAAAACGCCGCAGGAAACAATGACAAAAGGCAGGGTATATGCTACCATTGACAGCCAAAACGAGGTCAAGGCAATAACTTATTACGATAATTCTAACAAGCGTATCAAGCAAATTGACCTTGACAAGCCGCACCACGGAATGTCACCTCATACTCACCATGGATATGAGCACAACGAGAACGACAGCCCTAAAGGAGCGGCAAAACCAACAACAGAAGAAAGAATTATGATTGACAGAGTGAAAAAACTGTGGTATAATCATATCAGCAAATAGTAGTGTAGGGGCAGCACGCGTTGATTGACGAAGCCTCCGTTCGAATCGGAGCGTTTGCTAACTCATAAATCTATATCGCCCAGAGCAATTCGGGCGGTTTTCTTTTGAATATTCTGCGCTCCATTCGGGGCGCTTTTTCTATATAGGGGGGGTGAACCGTTGAGCGATATTACAGAAAGTCGTGCTTATAAGTATGCGCTATGGGCTTCTGACGAAAATAACCGCGCTGTGGGGAAATACGTCCGCAGGCAGTGCGCGGAATGGCTGGATATTGCGAATGGTGAAAACTCTGCCGCGTTTGTAGACCTCAAAGAATACGACCAGACAATGGCGCTTCTGGGGCTGATGATACACCCGGATTTACATACGCCTATGCCGGAGGCACTGGAGGATTACGCACTGCTGTTTATTACGGCGCTGTTCTGCACCAAAACTCCTGACGGAAGAAATTACTATACTGACGGTCTTCTGGAGATAGCCCGGAAGAATTTCAAGACGTTCACCAGCGGCGTTATCTTCGTGCTGGCAATGCTGAAGCTGCCGAAATTTTCGCGGCTGTTTTCGGTAGCTCCCGACCTGAAACTGTCCTCGGAGCTGAAAGTTGCTATCAGGAAGATAATCAAGTCAAGCCCGCTGTTAGAGCCGTATTTCAAGGTAATGCGGCTGGAGGTAAAGTGTTCCGTCACCGATACGGAATACACGCCGCTCGCTTACTCCAACGACAAGCTGGACGGCAAGCTGGCGCACCTGTTCCTCGCGGACGAGGTGGGGGGTATGGACAGCTATCCGGTTGAAGCAATGCGTTCCTCGCAGGTAGTTTTACGGGACAAGCTGGGAATACTCATTTCAACGCAATACCCGAACGACAGCAACGGTCTGACTGATGAGATAGACCTTGCAAAGAAGCAGCTTGACGGGGTGTATGACGGTAAGCGGAAGTATTTCGCGCTGCTGTTCGAGCCGGACGAGGAAATCAAGAACAACTGGGAGAAGGACGATAATGTTCTTTTGCAGGCGAATCCGGTGGCGGTCAATAACGCTGACCTGCTGGACACTCTGCGGGATATGCGGACGCTGGCTGTGCTGTACGAGGGAAAGCGGGAGAACTTCCTCTGCAAGCACTGCAACATTCAGTACAAGGGCATAGGCACCGAAGGTTACATAGACCTCATGAAGGTGCAGGAATGCGCTGTTACTGAAGATGTAGGCTTCTGGCGGGGGCGGGACGTTTATCTCGGGCTTGACCTTTCACTGACGAACGACAACACCTCTGTTGCTATGGTAACTCTGGACGAGAAAGGAAAGATACACGCAAAAGTGTGGGGCTTCCTGCCTGCTGACAATGTGGAGATAAAGTCCGCAAAGGAAAAGGTGGATTACCGGCGGCATATTGCGGCTGGGGAGTGCTTCTCCTGCGGCGGCGAGGTCATAGATTACGGCTTTGTGGAGCGGTTTATTCTGGACCTGCCGAAGAAGTACGGCGTGAATATCGTACAGCTTGGGTATGACCGTTACAATGCGCTTTCCACCGTTCAGAAGCTCGAGGCGGACGAGGATAATCCGATTGAATGTGTGGAGATAAAGCAGCATTCCAGCGTGCTTCATGCGCCGACTAAGCTGTTAAAGGAATATGTCCTGCGGCGGGAGTTCGCCTATGACGAAAACAAGCTGCTGGAGATAAACTTCTCTAACGCGCGGTGTACCGAGGATACCAACCTTAACAAGTACGTCAATAAGAAACGGTCTGCGGGTAAGGTCGATATGGTCGTTTCGCTGATAAATGCGGTGTTCCTGCTTCAGCTGGAAATGCTGGAGGGGGAATGTGATTTTTCGGTGCAGTACTGACGGGGGTGTATTATGGGCGGCAGAGGTTCGACTAGCGGGGCAAAAAGAAATTTCGCTATTGACAAAAATCTAAACGGTGCTATAATAGATATAGAACGCGAAATAAAGTTTATTGATGATTTGCGGAATGGCAGGATAAACACCAGTATTGACATTGAAAATCAAAACAAGCATATAATCTCGCATGAGTGGAAAAATAATGTCAAACAGCAAATGGCAAAAATAAACGGCGGCGATAGTAAGGCTCAATCTCCCAAAAGCAGATTGTACGCCAATATAAACCCTGCTGAACTGGTCGAAAAATATAGTGGTACAGGTCTGCTGTCTTTCCGAAAAAACAGCACTACTGTTGATGAATTTGTTGGTGTTGGTTTCCCCGTTGGGATTACGTTTGACAGAAAAGCCGGAAAGTATGTTAAGACCAGCCGTTTGCAAATAAGGTATCAGGATTCCGGAGTTCATGTATTCCCGATTTTAGAGAGGTGAGGACACAGTGGATTTATGCCAAAGATTTGTTGATATACTCGATGGGCGGCGCGCAAAAATAACTCTTGATACAGGCGAGGTCTTTGTAGGAAAAGGTTTTCAGCCGTGCATTGCAACATATAAGAACGGCGAAGAGGGCGATGGTATATGCTTTAAATGCGATAGCGGACAATCATTTATTCTTGCCGATGATGAAATTATTGATGTTCAATTACTGTAAGCACTCTGCATAAAAACAGGGTGCTATTTTTGTGCTAACATACAAAGTTTGGGAAACCCCTTGACTTTTTGTGGCACGATAAGTAAAATATAATTGTGGCACAGAAAGTGAGGTGAAAAAATGTCACCGAGAACAGGCAGACCAAAAGTTGAAGCCCCTCTGGAAATTGAACTCAAAACCCGAATTGATGCCGAAACGCACAAGAGGCTTGTGGAGTATTGCACAGAACACCGGACAACACGAGCCGAGGTAATTAGAGAGCTAATCAACAAACTTCTGCAAGAAAACGATGAAAAAAAATAACGGCAACGCCGCACCGTAGGAAGTAAAGCGTTACCGTTATCAACACCGACAGGAAAGCCCTATCTGAAATCTATTATACATCAGAAAGGCTTTCTTGTCAACACTTTATGAAAGGAAGTCTTTAATTATGGCACAGTTAATCAAAATCAACAATCAGATTCTCCCACTCAAAGAGTACAAGGGACAGCGTGTAGTTACTTTCAAGGAAATCGACAAGGTTCACGGAAGAACGGACGGAACTGCTCACAGGAACTTCAAGACCAATAGAAACCACTTTATCGAGGGCGTTGATTATTTCAGACTTCAAAAGGACGAAATTCGTCCCTTTGGGATTACAAGCCCCAACGGCGGTATCATAATCACCGAAAGCGGCTACCTCATGCTTGCAAAGTCATTCACAGATGACCTCGCATGGACAGTCCAGAGGGAGCTTGTGAACTGCTATTTCCACAATAAGCCTGCGCCAAAGCAGGAAGAACCCGAACAGCTCACCCTTGAAACCGCCGAGTACCACTACTTTGACAAGACTTACAAGGGAGAGCCGATAATTACGCTGGCTGACTTTGAGCATTTCACGGGAATAACCGCACATAAGGCTCGGTATTTCCTTGATATAAAAGGCAAAAAGAACGTTGATTACATTCTGATTGAGGAAAAGGCGCTTGCACAGTTCAAGACCGAGAACCCTAACGTCAGCCGATTGGCTTCGGCGATTTTCGCTATAACAAAATCGGGATTTGTCAAGCTGATGAAGCGTTTCAAGTGCAAGGCAGAACCGCCTAAGTGCTTCATTGAGAGCAAGACACCGAAGTTGCCGGAGAACGCTACTGCCGGGGCGGTTGAAATAAAGCTCCCCGAAAGACCGGAAATCCAGCCTAGGGAAAAGTTCAGCGTTGCGGAGTTTACTGTCGCTATTGAGGTTGTGAACGCTTTGAAAATCAACGCAGAGGAAAGGCTTCGCAAGTCCGATTGCTTTCACCCTGATGTTGTCGAAAACAATGTAAGAATGTTCCAAAGAACAATTGAAGCAATTGCAGTCAATATTGCTATTGGTTAAATTATACAAAACTCAATTAAATAGCCAAGCGCTCCTTTTGGGGCGCTTTTCTTATAACTGAATATTTTAGCGCTCAGAAATGGGCGCTATTTTTATGTCCGAAAGGAGATATCTCAATGGCAAACCCCACCTTACAAGCCAACTTTTCTGCGAACACCGCCGGATTTACGCAGGGTGTGAGCGTACTCCGGCAGAAGCTCACCGAACTAAACACCCAGATGGAGCAGAACAAGCAGGAGATAAAGACTGCCAACACCGAGATAAAGAACTACCGCAAGGAACTGGAGCAGCTTAAAAAGGACACCAACAACGGCGCGACTGCCACCGCTGAACAGTCCAGACGAATGCAGGAGCTGCGGGACGGTATTGCGACCGCGACCGCACGGCTGGGTACTCTGCGCACCACTGAACAGGACCTGCGCCGGAGTATCAACAGCACGAACGAGGAGCTGCGGAATCAGCGCACCGCCGTTGAGGAAGTCAAGGACAGCGCCGCGACTATGGGGGACGTGCTGAAAGCAAGCCTGTATTCCTCCGCTATTCAGACCGCCGTCAGCAAGCTTACGCAGGCGCTTAAATCGGCGGCGGAGTACTGCTATAATGTAGGTTCAAGCTTTGAGGCGGCTATGTCGCAGGTGGAGGCTATTTCCGGGGCGACCGGGGACGACCTCGACAGGCTCACCGCAAAGGCTAAGGAGCTGGGCGCGACTACCCGCTTTTCCGCGACAGAAGCGGCTTCTGCAATGAACTACATGGCTATGGCTGGCTGGGACGCGCAGCAAATGCTTGACGGCATCGGCGGTGTTATGAGCCTTGCGGCGGCGGCTGGCGGAGACCTCGCGGGGGTTTCTGACATCGTGACGGACGCTATCACCGCTTTCGGGCTGGCTGCGGAAGATGTAGGGCATTTCTCGGACGTGCTGGCGGCGGCTTCTTCAAACGCAAACACCAACGTTGCCATGATGGGCGAAACGTTCAAGTACTGTGCGCCTATCGCCGGGGCGCTGGGGTTCTCAATCGAGGACGTTTCGGAGGCTATCGGGCTGATGGCGAATTCCGGTATCAAGTCCACAATGGCGGGTACTGCGCTGCGTACTACCTTCACAAAGCTGTCCGAGGGCGTGACTATCACCGGGGAGAAGCTGGGAGAAGTGGAGATACAGACCAGCAACGCGGACGGGTCTATGCGCTCTTTAAAAGAGATACTGGACGATTTACGCGGGGCGTTCTCGCAGCTTACCGAAGCGGAAAAGGCTTCTACTGCGGAGGATATCGCCGGGAAAAATGCGATGTCCGGCTTCCTCGCGCTGATGAACGCGGGGGCGGGTGATGTAGACAAGCTCCGCACGGCTATTGAGAACTGCGGCAATGCTTCCGCTGAAATGGCTGATACCATGACCAACAACACCGCCGGCGCGGTAACTATCATGAAATCCGCTATGGAGAGCGCCGGAATTGCGGCGTATGAGAAGTTCGGGGATAAAATCAGGAGCAGTGTTGAGGGCATTACGGACATATTCACTGACCTGACGGAGCGTATTCAGAACGGCGACCTTGACGAGGTATTTGAACGTGTCGCGGAGAGTGTAGGCAATGCGGCTGAACAGATTATTTCTTGCGGCGAAACTGCGCTCCCGGATTTCATCGAGGGTATTGCGAACGTGATTTCTTTCCTTGTGGAATACAGAAACGTCATTGCCGGAGTTGTAGGGGCTATGATAACATTCAAGAGCGCTATGGCTATCGGGAATACCTTTGTGATGTTAAGGTCCTCTATCAGCAGAGTCATAACCGCCGTGAATTCCGCGACTACCGCAACGCAGGCGCTGACTACGGCGCAGGCAGCAAACAACGCAGTTGCGGCGGCTAATCCTTATGTCGCTGTGGCTTCGGTGGTTCTGGCGCTTGTAGGCGGTCTTGTTACCCTTATCGCGACAACGGACAGCGCAACCGAGAGCGTGGAGAAGCTCCGTGACAAGACCGATGAACTCAACAAAACTGCGCAGAACAGCCGCAAAGCTGCGGACGATATAG
Organism: Oscillospiraceae bacterium; assembly: GCA_051892275.1. Lineage (GTDB taxonomy): Bacteria > Bacillota > Clostridia > Oscillospirales > Ruminococcaceae > CAG-115. The sequence continues at coordinate 8,600 of JBJFGA010000145.1, forward strand.
AAGACCTGGCTGATGAATACAAGCAGCTTAAATCAAGCGCCGATGATACTAAGGAAGCCAAACAGCGGCTTACAGAGATACAAGACACACTGATAGGCACATACGGCACTGAAGCGGAAAACCTTGACTTAGTAAATGGCAAGTATGAGGAACAGCTTGGGCTTTTATCGCAGCTTTCAACAAAAAAGCGGGAAGAGTCAATGCTGGGAGCAAATGCGGCTTATTATTCAGCGCTCGAAATGAGCGAACAGGGATACAGATTTACCATCAGCCCCCAGAAATACGGCTTTGACAATGTCCCGGCAGAACAGCTCCTTGAAGCTTCCGGGCTTACCAGTGACCAGCTGTATATTACCGCAGGCGGTGAATTTATTTTTCAGCCAGGCGCTACCTCGTATGATGAACGTCTGAATGCGGTATCTGGCATACAAAATTATTTCCACAAGCAGCTTGGGGAGGAACGCTTCGGCAAATCAGGTCTTTACAGCGCGTTTAATGACATCGTATCTGAAATCAATAAGGACAAAGATATATATGACAAGGCTGTAGCCGACTATGAGTACTATCAGGATTACAACCTCAAACAGGGAACAGTCGGATACGGAGTATACGGAAATACCAAAGCGTTTAATGATTATTATGCAGGCAAAACCGGGGCTTACTCCCCTGCTGAAACCGGTGATACTCCCCCCTACGACGAAAACGACTATAACAGCTCCAAAAACTACTACAAGTACCTGCTGGATATTGAGCAGATAACCGCCGCTGAATACTGGAACACCATCGAACAGCTCCGGGATAGGTTCTACGAAGAGAATACCGAGGAATGGCGGGATATCACAGCGGAGATTTACAAGGGGCGTAAAACGGCGGCGAACAGCTCCGCAAAAACCAAAACCAAGACCCAGCAGGAACTAAACGAGGAGCAATACACCTCCGAAAAGTCATTCCAGAAATGGCGGCTGGATATGGGGTACATCACCGAGGAGGAGTATTACGACCAGATAGGAAAGCTCCGGGACAAGTACCTTGAAGAAGGCTCGGAGAAGTGGCGGGCGGCTACTCTGGAGATACACAAGTACGAGCAGAAAGAAGCCCAGAAGTCCCTTGACAAGCTGGAAAGCATGTACAACAGCGCTATCAACGCTATTGACGAGGAGATAAAGCAGCGCGACCGCGAACAAGAGGACGAGGATATCCAGAAGCAGATAGACGAGGTGGACAAGCAGCTTCAGTATGACCGGCTGGACGATTTCTCCCGGCAGCAGCTTGAACAGAAAAAGCAGGAACTGCTTGACGAAAAAGAGGATATCGAGTGGCGGCGCTCCAAGGAAGACCTGAAGGACGACCTTGAAACCGTTTATACCATGTCCAAAGAAGCGTATGAGGAAAGTTCTGCTAACCTCAACGATATCCTGCGTACTTCGACGGTGCTGTTCGGGGCGATTTCAAACGGTGCCGACCAGATGTCCTCGGTGGTGAATACGGTGGTAAACAACAATACGATGTCCTTTGCGCTGTCCGCTGTCAGTCAGACCGCTGACCAGATAGCTTCGGCGGTTATCAGGGCGATTTCTTCATCAATATAAAGGAGCGTGATTTTTATGGGATTTTTTCGCAGAAAAGAGAAGCGGGAACTGGAACAGACCGCGCCGCAGGTCGAGCCGTGCATAGACGATGTTCTGCTGCGGGCATTGCTCACCGGGGAGGAGATAGACGAGGACAAGGCGCTGTCTATCCCCGCGCTGGCGGGTGCTGTAGCTTTCATCGCGGACACTGTGGCGGCGCTGCCGATAAAGCTGTACAGGGATTCCCCGCAGGAGCAGTCTGCGGAGGAACTGACCGAGGACGCGCGGCTTTTCCTGCTGAACGACGACGGGCACGACCTGATGAATGCTTATGAGGTCAAGCGCGCTGTTATCCGGGACATGCTGCTTCACGGCGCGGGGTATATGCACATTCAGCGGAGCATGAACGAGGTGCTGGGGCTTCGGTATGTGGACAGGCGGGCTGTGGCGGTCACGATGAACTCTGACCCGATATTCAAGGAGGCTTATCTGTATGTCGGCGGGAAGAAGTACTACCAGTGGGATTTCGTTATTCTCACCCGCAGCAGCAGGAACGGCGTGACGGGTGTAGGTCTGCTCAAACAGATAAACTCTCTGCTGGCGACTGTGCGCAGTGAAATGACGTATGAGGGCAATATTGCCAAGACCGGGGGCAACAAAAAGGGCTTTCTGCAGTCGGAGAAGAAGCTTACCTACGCGGCGATGACCGCGCTGAAAACCGCGTGGCGGGAGCTTTACTCCACCAACGGCGACAACATGATGATACTCAACGACGGTATCAAGTACCAGCAGGCGGCTTCCACCTCCGTGGAAATGCAGCTCAACGAGCACAAGCAGACAAATTCCTCCTGGATAGATATGTGCTTCGGGCTGAATACGGACGTTATTTCCGGCAGGGCGAACACTGACGGTTATATGTCGGCGGTAAGGACTTCGGTGCTGCCGGTCGTAGAAGCGTTTCAGGCGGCGCTGAATAAGTCGCTGCTGCTGGAAACCGAGAAAAAGGCGCTGTACTTCGTGCTGGACACCACCGAGCTGCTTAAAAGCGACATGGTGAGCCGCTTCAATGCTTATGCTGTAGGCTTGCAGAACAACTTCCTGCGCATTGACGAGGTGCGTTATAAGGAGAACCTGCCGCCTATCGGGTTCAATTACATAAAGCTCGGCTTGCAGGACGTTCTTCTCGACCCGGAAACCGGGGATATTTACACGCCAAATACTAATCAAATGGTGAATGTATGCTCTGTAAAAGGCTTGACAGCGGGCGGCAACGGTGGTATAATAGAAGAAAGGAAAAAGACGAATTGGGTCAAGGGTTCAAGGGGAAGATTTGCCGGGAGCGTGCCTGCGGGCGTTCGGCTTAGTAAGGGCGAATATCGTAAAATTGTCAGCGAGATAAACACGAATTACGGCAAATATGCCGGGAAAAAGAACTGCATTCATTTTTCGCTCTGGAAAGACAAGTATTACAGATATAATTTTATAAATTATGGGTTTGATGATTACCGGTTCATTGGCAAAGAGAGGGAATAACATGGAAGAATTAAGACAGCTTTTAATGCGGGTCTCAGACAGCTATTCTGATTTTGTGCGTGGTGTAATGCTTGACGCAAGGAATAATCCCGACCGGGTTAGCGATATTATTCAACATATCGAGAATAACCCAGAAGCTACCACATCTGATATCCTCGAATGGATTTGGACAGAGATTGACGGCATAGACCTTGATAATCCGCCTAGACTGATACTGACGGACGATGAGGAGGAATAAATGTTCATCTCAAAAAAGAAATATCAGGCACTCAATGATAAAATCAAAGCTCTGGACAACAGGGTCGCAGAGCTTGAAACCGGCGCAACAGTACAATCCTTTTATTTCGGCAACGTGACTTTTAAGGACTATGTACGGAAAACCGAGAGAACAATCAGCCGCCTAAGCAGAGATGGCAAAGACGGCTAAAAGGTTTTAAGTTTCGTTCTGCTTCAGATAATCAAAGATAGCGTCCCTGAAATCTGACACAAGATACGAAACATTTCGTGCAAGCTCGTTGATATCAGCTTCAGTAACAGGCTTCTGAGAGTTTTCAGGATATTTTGCGTGAATTTCCTGATTGAATTCGTCAATTGCCTGATTGAGCTTGCGCTTTACATCATTAGCGGTCATGCTATAACCTCCCTTCATGTTAGATTATAGCACAAAACAAAAGTTTTTTCAATATTACAAAAGCACTTACGTTTGTAGGTGCTTTTCCTTTTAGGGGGCGATTTTATCAGGAAAGTTACTTACACAAATCTGGTGAACGGGCTGTCTGCGGAATTCTCCTCCGAAAGCTCTACCATGCACCTCGATTTGAAGCAGTTCGACGGCGCGAGTGTGGGCGCTTCGGCGGTGGTTTACTCCCCGGTGGAGTTTGACGGTCAGAAGACTATCTCGGCGAACCTCGCGGCGCGGACTATCACGCTTCCGGTGGAGTTCTCGGCGGTTGCAGACGGCAAGCGCTCCAGAGCCGGGGCGCTGGCGGTGTGGGAACAGCTTCTCCGGGTGTTCGTGCCGCTTCATGAGGGGTGGCTGGTCTGGACGGACGGGGTCAATTCCCGCCGGATAAAGTGCAGGACTGTGGAAACTCCGGCGCTTACGCAGGTGCTTCCGTGGCTGTTTTCGGCTTCATTCGCGCTTGTAGCCGACTATCCCTACTGGGAGGACGTCAGCGAGCAGTCGCTGGAGGTGGCTTCATCGGCGACGGCGGTCACGGTGGACAATACCTGCGGGCTGGAGGTGCCGTTCTGCGTTGATGTGGCGGGGTCGGACAATCTGCCGTACATCTATAACAGGACAGCGGACAAGCGTATCAGCTTCGCCATCTCGCCGGGGTCTTCCTGTGTTGTAGACACAAAGGAATGCACCGTCACTCTTGCGGACGGAACGCTGGCAAATCATCTGCTGACGGTGGACAGCGAATTTTTCCGGCTTCTGCCCGGGAAGAATCAGCTCCAGGTGCTTAGCGTGGCGAGCGGGGGAAGTTCGGCAACTATCCGCTGGCGTAATCTTTATCTTGGGGTGGAATGATGGTTATTTCGATATTCACGCCGCCGGAGGAAGGCAAGGAATGGAACGAGTGCAAGACCGGTGACATCTGCGACTGCCTGACGTTTGAGTATGAGAAGCATTTCAACGGCGTGGGGACGTTCACAATGGAGCTGCCGGTCAGCACAAGGTTCAGGGATAAGGTGGTTGTAGGTGCGGTTCTGGTCACCAGCGACGGGGACGCGCTTATCGTCAAAAATATCCAGACCACCCTTGATAAGGTCAAGGTCACGGGGTACGACCTCAACGGGCTTCTTGCGGACAGGATAATTCTTGCCACCGACACGGACGGAACTGCACCGGTCGAAGGCACGACGGAGTACTGCGTGAAATACTACGTCCTGAACAATCTCTATGCCTGCGAGCAGGACGCAAACCGAAATCTACCGCGGTTCGCTGTGGCTGAAAACAAGGACAGGGGCGACCCTAACGACAATAATATGCCGCGCTATGCAAAGCTGAATGATGTAGTCACCGAGATGTGCGGGGCGGCGAAGCTGGGCTGGCGGGTTTCCCTCGGTGAGAACGCAGGCAGCGGAAATCCGGTGTTTGTGTTTGATGTAGCCGAGCAGGTCGACCGCTCCGTAAATCAGAGCGACAGAAACCGGGTGATATTCTCGGTGCAGCAGCACAATGTCAGCGAAATGACCAGGGAGGTAGGAGTTACTGCGGAGAGGAACGCGCTTTATCTGGACATTGACGGGACGGTTGTAGGCTACCCGCAGGCTGATGATAATTCCGGGCGGGCGGTCGTTAGCGGTTACTCCCGGCGGGAGGAATACTGTGCGCTGTCCGGGGATAGCCTGGAATTCGACAAGTACAAGGTCGAAGCGGAACAGAATATCGCTGACCGAATGTTGGAAACCGATTCACTCACCATTGACGCAGGGAATCCGCTGGACTACCGCGTGAAGTATGATGTAGGCGACATCGTGACGGTGTACGACCGGGAGCGGAGCTTGCAGCTGGACAGCGTTATTTCGGCGGTGACGGTGCGGCGCTCGGGGAGTGATTACTCGGTGAAGCTTACGCTTGGAGATAGCAAGCCGAAGCTGCTTGACCAGTACGCGAAAAAGGGCGAGGTTGTAGGCAGGGTTGTCCGGGACAAGGCGGGGAAAAACTCTGACGGGGCTGTTCTCACCGAATACGAGTACCTCACCGACACATCGGTGAAGTTCAACGGCACGACATACACGGTCGAAAAGGACAGTGATACGGGGCTGATATCTAAAATCAGCGACGACGCGGGGAATTACTTCAAGCCTACCATAAACAGCTGTATCACTGATGTAGCCGTGCATAATGCGGTGTTTTGGGCGGTGGCGATGTGCAG
>JBJFGA010000146.1:0-3515 GCA_051892275.1 Oscillospiraceae bacterium
ATACTTGACCTCGCGCGGGAGTCCGCAAAGGAAAACGGCGACAGAGTGTACATCAGGGAGAAAGCCGGAAAAGATATCCGTGACAAGTCGTTCAATGATTTTTACCGCGACGCATGCCGGGTATGCGGCTTTGTGAACGAAGTCCGCAGCGGCGGCGAGCCGATACATGCTGCGGTGATAGGTCCGTCCAGCTACGCGTGGATCGTCAGCTATTTCGGCACGGTTTTCGGCGGGAATACGGCTGTTCCGCTGGACGCGCTGCTCAACCCGGAGGGTATCATCGAGCTGCTGAACCGGTCGGATTCCAGCATTTTCTTCTACGACGCGAGATACGAGAAGCTTATTACGATTTTAAAGCAGCATTGCCCGGCGGTGGCGAAGTACGTTTGCATCAACCGTGCCGCTCCCGCTGAAAACCCTGCGGACATAGAGCTTGCCGATATCCTCGAAAAGTACGCGCCGGACGAGCCTGCGCCGGTTTCCCCGGACGCGCTGGCGGCTATCTCTTACACCTCCGGCACCACCGGAAAGAGCAAGGGCGTAATGCTGCTCAACCGCAACTTTATCGACAACACAATGTGTCAGGACAACGAAAGCACTCCCGAGGACGTTGTTATGTCGGTACTGCCGATACATCACATTTATTGCTTCACCTGCGATATCCTGCTGTCGATGAGGTACGGTTCACAGCTGTGCATTAACGATTCTCTCATGCATATCGCGCAGAACCTGAAGCTTTATCAGCCCACGATAATGCTGGTAGTTCCGATGATAGCGAAAACGATCTACAAGCAGATCCAGGCGGCTGCGGCGGCTAAGCCGGAGATACCGGTGGCTGCGATAGCGAACGCGGTGTTCGGCGGAAGATTAAAGCTGATGTACAGCGGCGGCGCGTATCTTAGTCCGGAGCTTCAGAAAGCGTATTATGATATGGGTATACGGCTTCTTCAGGGCTACGGCATGACCGAGTGCGCACCGAGGATCGCCTGCAAGCCTGTTGACTGCCTTGACCTGCTGGAGGACGTGGGTACGTTGGTGAACGGCTGCTCCGTGAAGATCGAGGACGGAGAGATACTGGTAAAAAGCCCGTCCGTAATGGCTGGGTACTACAAAGACCCGGAGGAGACCGCGAAGTCCCTCACGCCGGACGGCTGGCTGCGCACCGGCGACCTCGGCTATGTTGACGACCACAACCGTCTGTTCCTCACCGGACGCAAGAAGAACCTCATAATCCTGAGCGGCGGCGAGAACGTATCCCCCGAGGAGCTGGAGAACAAGTTTGACGGGCTGGATATCGTGGCAGAAGTGATGGTCTATGATGACGACGACGTGCTGTGCGCGGAGATATTCCCGAACAAGGATATCTGCGGAGGTATGCCGGAAGAGGAACTGGCTAAGCTCCTGGAGGACGAGCTTGCGAAGATAAACAGAACGCTCCCGGCTTCAAAGGCAATGCGCCGTATTCGTCTGCGTGACGCCGAATTCGACAAGACCACATCAAAGAAAATGATCCGTAACCAGACGACTCACGGAAAAATCATATAAAAAGGAGTTACAACTATGACATTTCAGGAGATTTTTGAAACGGTAAGAGACGAGGTCTATGCAAACGACCTTAGCGGGCTTGAGGGACATCTCGCGGTGCAGATAAATATTATCGGCGAGGGAGAGGGCGCATTTTACATCGAGCTGCTGGACGGCAAGGTATATGTTGAGCCTTACGAGTACTACGATCGCGACTGCATATTTATCGTCAGCGCAGATGATTTTCTCAAGATCATGCGCGGCGAAATGAACCCGGTCGGGGCATTCACCTGCGGCAAGCTGAAGGTTCAGGGCAGCATTGAAAAGGCTCTTGAATTTCAGAAGATCTCCGACAAGGTAAGTTCAAAGAAGGCTAAGGCTGAAAAGGCAGAGAAGAAATCTAAGAAGTAATCAGTTTATCTTGTAAATCAAAGGGCGCTGCTGGAAATGCAGCGCCTTTTCCTGAACACTGAAAAAGTTTTTTTGAATTGTATCACATTTCGCTTGAATTCTATCTCATGATATGCTATAATAGAAATATACATTATCTACCCTAAACAGACAAAAATCGGAAAAACCGAAAGGGGAGAGCGGAATTAATGAAAATACAATTCGGTATACTTCACAAGATACTTCTGATGGTCGCAGTTACCGGGCTTGTCATTGGCGCGGTGATAATCAGCGCCGGAGTTTCAGACATATATAGAGCCACGGAGAGCGGCATTGAGAGCGAAATAAGCATGGCTGCTAAGACCATGAACAATCTGTACAAGACACTCTACACCGGCGATCTCAGCTATGACGGCGAGGTGTGCAGCATTGGCGGCAGGGTGTTCAGCGATGATGATTTTACGACGATGACCAGCTGCATTGGCTGCGAAAACGATGTGGATTTCACGCTGTTCTACGGCGACACCCGGCTGTTCACCAGCGTTCGCAACTCGGACGAGACCCTCGCGGTGGGCACAAAGGCAGCACCAGATGTGGTCGAAAGCGTACTGAACAGCGGCATGGACTATGTCAGCTCCCGGGTACTGGTAAACGAGAAGTACTACATGGGCTACTATATCCCGATAAAGGCGGAAAGCGGCGTCGTCGCTGGTATGCTGTTTGCGGGAAAACCGCTGGAAAGCGCCGAGAAAAACGCCGTGACGGCGGTGCTTCGGTTCATTGTGCTGGCGGTGTTCACGCTGTTGGTGTCCACGCTGCTGTGCATTATGCTTATACGCAGGGTGGTGCTGGATATTGACAACATCAAGGGCTACCTCGGCAGGCTGGCGCAGGGCGATTTCTCCACCCGGCTGGACAGCGCGACCCTCGCCCGTACCGATGAGATAGGCGAGCTTGCGCAGTACTCCGAGTGCGTTATGGAGAACCTGCGTGATATGGTGGAGCGCGACCCGCTCACAATGCTGTACAATCGCAGGACCTGCCACAAGCGTCTGGACGAGCTGCGCAGCCAGAACACCGGCTTTGCGGTCGTGATGGGGGATATCGACTATTTCAAGAAGATCAACGACACTTACGGTCATTCCGCGGGTGACGAGGTGCTGAAAACCGTGTCCGGAATGCTCCGGCAGTGCGCAGTCTCTCGCGGGGGATTTGCGGTGCGCTGGGGCGGCGAGGAGTTCCTGATGATATTCCCGGGGCTTTCGGTCGAGGAAGCTCACCCGCTGGCGACCGGGCTGTTGAATGGGATAAGAACAGAGGTCATCAGGCATGACGGCAGGGAAATAACGGTGACTATGACCCTCGGCATTGCGGCTTCGCAGAACGGCAGCGAACCGGAAAAGACCATCAACGCCGCGGACGAATTGCTTTATTACGGCAAGAACCACGGCAGAAACCAGATAGTCACGAAGCTTCCGGAAAAAGCCTAACCTTGGTGCGGTTTCCCAGCATCTGACGGCTTCCCGCCACCATGAATGGGTGACATTTTCGCGAAGCGAAATGGTTTTCGCTTCCTTTTGACACAAAAGGAAGCGGGGTGT
>JBJFGA010000147.1:0-14533 GCA_051892275.1 Oscillospiraceae bacterium
TTTCCCACGATTCATTACGCTGCTCATCAAAGTAACGGTATCCGAAAACCTTTGCGGCAATCAGTTCTACCGTTTCATCTGAAAGAGCTTCATAACCGGCAAAGAATTCCTCCAGTTCCTCATCGGGGTATCCGAGGTTTGGTATGCCCTCGGTTTTCGCAAGAATATCTGAAAGGAGGTCAGAGGACGCGCTTCGGCAGGCTTCTGCGAAAGCCTTGTATTCCGGTGTTTCTGCAACAGTTTTTGCGGCTTCCTCCGCTTCTGAAAAATCGTATGCGTATACTTTTACGTTTATCCCGCTGCGGTCGATGAGCAGATATTTTTCCTTTACCTCCGGGATAGTTCGCAGAGCCTCTGAAGCATAGACCGCAAACATTTTTCCGGTGATACGGGTGTCGTAATCAATGCCGCAGGCTTTAAGCTCCTGCCGGACGCGCTCAATATTACTGTTGTCATACCACGATGGTGATTCGTAATGTACAGAGATACGCTTTGCGTCCAAAATTGCTGATTTTGCCCGGCTTTCACGGTCGGCTTCGGATATATACCAGCCCTCGGAAACAGCCTTTTTGACCGCCTTTGCAACATTCTTCCACGGATACTTGATTATCTGATGTTCGCCGTTCTCTCCGTCCAATTCAAGGGAAATGCCCTTACTATCATGATTTTGAAAGCGGACAGGCGGTGTACGGGATCCGCCCCCGATTCCATATTGCTGCTTGAGGAATTTCGCCAGAGCGTCAATATCGGGGTTTTCAGTACGAACATAATCGTCGATACGAAATTTTCCGTTATAAAATCCGCTGCCGTGCATTATTTCTTTGTCCAGCAGTTCCTGTGCATAGTCGGTTTTGTAGTCAAGCTCGACCTTTTCGCTGGTAAAAACAGAAACGGTATCCGCTTCTTCATCGGATACCGTTTCATCGTCATATTCTTCCTCGTCGGATTCGATCAGCTCGCCGTATTCAGCGTTATCTGTCTTATCTTCTTCAGCATTCCCAGCCTGCGAACCTCCTCCGAGAGCCATGTCACACTCATTCTGATCGATTCCCACGCTTCGGAGTTCGCCGCCAGAGCTATTTCCTCCCGCTGCTTCACCTGCTGATTGTATTCCGGACTGAGGGTCGCTGCTTTCAGCAGATTTTCCTCCGTCTGGCTGCGGATCTCCTCCGCCCTCTGTCCTATCTCCTTCCAGATAGTCAGGTACAGCCCGCTCAAGTTCACCATGTCCAGAGCTGTCGGATCGAGTTCGTTCATCAAATCTACTGCCTTGCGTTCCAGCGGGGTCATCTGCGCTCTGCCGTAATTCTGAAACGCCGGGTGAAACAGCCCGTTCCTGTCTTCCGAGCAGGGGATATCGTAGATGTCGTCCGCATACTGAAGCTTCATAATGCTCATATTCTTTCCTCCTTATCATTCCGTCAACCTCGCGCAGGACTTCCTGTGCAAGCGCGCCTGCCGCATTTCCTATCTCGACAATCGACACGTCATCGGAAAAATGAGCAGCCTCGGAGAAATTGCAGCTCTTGTTTATTCCACAGCGTGTCATGCAGATACATTCAGCGCTTTCCCGGATAAAGCGGGGAAGCCGGGGGTCTTTCTGGATTGCCGAATTTACTTTGCTGTCATAATTATATACTATATCTATTCTTTTGTCAAGACTTTTCTGCAAAAAATCTTCAAGGGAAACGGCATTTTCTGAATTTTCGGAGTTGTATTTTCCGACTAAACCGTCAGCTATGCGCTCGGTCATTTTCCACTTGGCGTTGATAACTGTGCCGTAGGTCTGGCTGATGTCGAACAGATACATAAGCTGCGGGTCGCTGCGGTGCTTGAACACCGCCACGGAATGTTCGCCCCGCTTTACATACCGTCCGACGTTGTTCCATTGGTTGATAGTGCCGCACATCTGCGCCTTTGGATTCTGCTCGGTGAGCAGCATTGCTTCGCAGAAGGACAGCCGCCAGAAATTAGAGGTGCGCTTCAGTGTGTTCTCCCACACAAGCGGGTCACGGAGCTGCTCCAGCTTGTGGTCGTATATATCAGAGATGTCTTTGATTCGTGACATTTGTATTCACCTCAAAAAATCGACAGATCATTTTTACTATGAAATCAGATATTTCATCGCAGGCTCTTCCCGGGAGATATTCGTCGATTATCTCCGCGGGTATTGCGATATTTATAGGCGGTTTCGGTTTCAGAATTTCGGATATGCTGTCCTCGGTGAGTTCCGCCGCGGCAGACAGTTCTTTTGCGTTTGCGGCTGTGAGCTTCATTTCCGGGTGCTGTTCCAGCACATTAAGTAGTATTTTCTGTGCTTCTTTGTCCAGCGCAGATAACGTGGAGGCGATAGCGGTCGATAGTACACCGGAATCCAGCATTTCTAGGAAATTCTGCTCCAGACGGTCAAGCCGGCTGAACCTCTGCGCCTGCTCCGGCGTTATGGAGAGTTCCATTATGGCACGTTCGCCGAGTATTGCCGATACCCGTATCTGCTCGGAAATTTTCAACGCTGGAAACCTCTGGCGGTTGCTTTCAACCACGATGCGCACTGCGTATTCATCGGAGAGCTTATCGTTGTCGGCAATGCGGCAGGGGACTTTTGTCCACATAAGGCTTTCGGCAGCGCTTTTTCTGCGGTGTCCCGCCAGTATCTCATATTCGCCGTTTCCAGCGGAGCGCACAAGCAGCGGTTCGGTCACTCCAACCCTTGCTATGGAGGATTTCAGCGCGGATAAATCTCCGTCAGCAGAAAAAACAGGCGAACGAAACGGCAGCAGTCTTTCCAGCTCGATATTATAGGCTTTTTCCTCCGGAAAACAGCAGGCGATTATCCCTTCAAGGCTGTCCGGCAGCTTGGCCGGTTCTTCTGTCGGATTATCTTCTGTTTCGGCGGGTGTATATCCGTCTTCCGGTATCTGTTCCGGCTCGTCATCTTCAATGGGGACGTATATAGGCTCCGGCTCGGGCTTTGCGGCGGGAGTAATATGCTGTGTGGTTTCTTCCTCGGCGGCTCTCTGCTGGCGGATACGCTGATTATAGCGAAGCGTAACAAATTCAGACCCGCGAGTTGCCCCGTTTGAGGGGGGCGAATTTGTTATAATCAGCGTATCCTTCGCCATCTCGGTGAGTTTTTTTAGATCCATGTTGTTGTCCTCCGGTCAATTATCGTCTATGTATCCGTGCTGAATGAGTTCTTCAAGCCCGTTGTTAAATTCTTCGATGTCCGGCAGCGGGACGCCGTCGTTCAGTACAAGGCAGACGAATGTGAGTTTGGCATTTATACTCAGATTATCATCTGCCAGCGGACTAAATTCGATGTTCATGCTATGTCCTCGTTTCGATTGGAGCGCATTGCAGGTCTGACCTGCGGCTGCACAAATATGAGGGCGCAGTTTGGTGCGCCCTCGGAAGGTGGTATATATTAACCCCTGTTGCAGGGGAGTGTTTTCTGAAAACAAAAAGCGGAGATGTGGCTCTCCGCTTAATGTATATTCGGTTGTGTGGTTACGCTATTTTGCCCTCAAAGAGTTTCTTTACCTCGTCAAGAGGGAGTTCTGTGAGAGCAGCAATCTGTGCTAAATCTCTCATTCCACTGTTCCAAAGATTTAATGCAAAGCTGACAGACTTTTCGTTTGCCGCATTTTTAGCTGCTTCCCTAGACCTTTTCTCAGCGTAATCTTCCATTAACTTACACATGGTATAAGCCCTCCGAGTCAGTTATGCGGTCTTTCCCTCGAACAGCTTTTTAACCTCGTCAAGAGGGAGCTTAGTGAGCTTTGCTATCTTTTCCATATCACGCATTCCATCGTTCCACAGTTCAACAGCAAAATTTATCGATGTATCTCTAGTCGCTTCTCTAGCCGCTTCTTCTGCTGCTTCTTTTGCCGCTTCTCTAGCCCTTTTCTCAGCGTAATCTTCCATTAACTTACACATAGTATCAACACCCTCCTTATCTTCCTTGAAATAGCCTGCCCGTTTGGACAGAGCCTTGTAGTGCATTTCGTTCGGGTCTTTGCAGAAGAAATCCTGCATAAGTTCTCCTAGCGCAGAACCGCCCTTTATTTCGCCGTTCACATATATTATGTGCGATTCATCGGAGAATATTGCGTGGTCAAGCTCGGATATTGTCCGATCGACCGTATAAAGCGGCTTGCCACCTTTCAGCACGTCATGCTCAGTGATGAAGATAACGTAGCTTTCCGGCAGGTTGTCGAAACTTTCGCCGGGCTGAAGCGAATTGGCGTCCATCAGGCTGCTGTTGTATCTAGCCCTCTTGGGATTCGCACCCTCATCATTGCGCTGAACCTCAATATCGTACTGCTTTCCCTTACTATCAACAGCGTAAATATCCAGCCGTGCCGAACGTCCCTGGAGGTTTTTCAGTTCAAGCTGGGAAACTACCCGAACCACCGTCAGGTCATCGCGTCCGAGTACTATTCTGAGCAGCAGCTCCGCACATTCCTTGTCCTCAAAAACCTTAGTCATGAATGTATCGTCCATAAGACGAAAGTTATGAATGATCTCAAGGAGTTCTGCCCTGCGCTCTGGGGCAATGTCGTTGTTTTTTATTTCGTCCACAGGAATCACCGTCCCTTTCTTGAATTATAGCATATTCTATGAAAAAAATCAAGCATTTTCAGCGTTCTCGCCGCACTCGCCCTCGGAATAAGCTCTGCGCCATTCCTCCAGCATATCCGTTCTTTGAAGGCAGTAGTAGAAATACTCTGCAATCTCGTCGTTAGAAAGCTCATCACCGATGAGGTCGGTTATCTCCCTGCGTTTGAACGTGATTTTGGATTCGCTGTTTTCCTCCGGCATAATTTTCTTTTCGGTACTCTGCGGGGTGCGCTCCGCCTGGGGTTCTATTGCGCTGACCGGCTGTGTGGCGGCTTTGCTGACTGTCTGCGCTGCTGTGCTGACCTGCGGCGTTTCAGGTCTGCTGTCCGGCTGCGGTTCATCAGAATTTCCTGGCTGTTTACTTTCTGCTCGGGTGACAGGCTGGATAACAGGGAAATTAGCCGGCTTTGTTTCTGGCTTTTCGGTCACTCCCTCGACTATCGCACGAATGTCGCTTTCGGTAATGAATTTCCTCTCTGCCAGGATTTGCGCCTGTGAGGGCGAAATGCTCCGGGAGGGGTCTGCACCGAGGTATGCCGCAGCCTCTTTCTGGCTGGAATCCGGCATACCCGACAGGGGAACTGCTGCTTTCATCGCCAGCTGACCGCTGTCTAACAGCTCCATGAGCTTCGGCGTCAGCCGGGTGCAGGCTATGTAACGCTGGATAGTCTTGCGGTTCTCGCCGTATTTATCCGCTATGTCAGATGTTGACCGGGGGCTGCCCAGAGCTATGAGAGCTTCCTGCTGGGCTTTGTAGGCGAAAGCCCGTTCCGATGGGAGCAGCTCCGTCCGCTGGCATAGGTTTGTGTCCGCCATGATGAGCTTTGCTCGGTTCTCGTCTACGTTCTTGATAACGCTGGGAACAGCTGTGAAACCAGCTCGGCGGCAGGCTTCGACACGGTTGTGTCCGGCTATTATGCGGTATTTACCGCCGTCAATAGGGCAGACGATAATTCGTGACAGCAGCCCGTTTTCCTTGATGGATTCAACCAGCTCATTCATCTTGAACTCACCATACATTTTGAACGGCTGATTTTCCCACGGTACAAGCAGGTCGATAGGAATATCCTTTTCGGTATTCTGAACCTGTGTCCCGCCGTTGAGAAAGTCGGATATGTGCAGCTTTCCGCTGTTGTTGGACGAACCGAGATTGAATGCCATATCACTTTCCCTCCTTGATGAGTATTTCGTTCACAAGCTGACGGTACTGTGCGCCGACTACGCTGCTTTTCTTTGAGATAAGCGATTTTTGCTCGGCGGTGCTGTTTGCTGCCTCAATGCGCTTGCTTATCGCCGTATCGTAAACCAGATCGCCGTAACGCTGTTTCAGAGCCGCATCGACAGCGACCGCCATTTGTGTGTTGTCGGTCATGGTTTCAAGAATTCCACAAATTTTCAACTTGCTGTTGATATTTTCCCGAACAAGATTGAATACATCCTCAAACTGGACTATTCCGTTTAATGCAAATTTCTGAACCTGCACCGGGATAATAACGCCGTCTGCCGCTGCAAGGGCATTTGTTACCAGAATCCCCAGAGAGGGCAGACAATCGATCAGCAAATAATCGTATTTGGAAAGTTTCTGGTCATCTGCTATCGCCTTACGAAGAATCTGCTCCCGGCACATGGTCTGAGCGAGGAACATATCAGCCGCTGCCAGCGTAATATCTGCGGGTATGTAGTCGATAGGCTCGCTCTTTGCAGGGTTAATGCAGTCTGAGAGGGCAGCCTGACCTTTCAGTACGTCCACGATGGTGCGGCTTCCCGAGAATTCGTAACCGAGGTAGTCGCTGAGATTTCCCTGCGGGTCAAGGTCGATACAGAGTACTTTTTTGCCCTGTTCCGCAAGACCTGCGGCAATGTTTACTACTGTGGTGGTTTTTCCCACGCCACCCTTTTGGTTCGCTATTGCAATTATCTTTGACATAATGTAGTCCTCCTGCCGTGTCTGGCACATTTGGTTTCCGTCCTGTGATTTATGTGGCATAGAATGGGGCAGCAGGACTAACTGCCCCACAGGGAGCGACCCCGCTATGCCCGTTAATCTCCTGTCGGAGAATTAACGCATGGTTACTATGAACCTGCCATGTCGTGGTTTACCAGCGCTCCCCAGAAGCTGTTCATGGTTGCCGGTGCATTGTAGAGTGCGGTAATGAGGTAGCTGCGGATATTCCGGACATCACTGGTGTTCTTGCTCATGGCAGTCAATATATACTCGATATGGCTGCTGTTCAGCTTCAAAAACGTGCTTTTCACGATTTTATGCGGTATATCCTCTCCATTCACCCTTATTGTCGGCTTCGTGGAGCATACCACATCAACCATAATGGACATCAGCTCGTTTATCTCATCTGCCTTGTCCGGGTTCTGCTCGATAAGAATATCGTAATCTGTGTTGTCACGGATTATCTGAGTGTAGCAGCTCCTATCTTCCATAATTCGGCTGATAAAATCCTGTCCATCGTTCTTATCTTTCTGGGGATTGATAGAAAGATTGATTATATTAGGATTATTATCTTTAGATTTAATATAATAGGGGGAGGTCAATTTTTCGGAGCATGAACCGCAGTTTCTTGGGAGCATGCTGCCAAGTTTATTAGGAGCATGTTCCGCAGTTTCTTCGGAGCTTGCTCCGTAGTTTCTCAGGAGCAGGGAGTATTCTCTGTCCGGAGCAAGTTCGGCAGTTTCTTCGGTGCTTGCTCCGCAGTTTCTCGGGAGCAGGGTATTACTGCCGTCCGGAACAAGTTCCTTAGTTTCTTCGGAGCTTGCTCCGGAGTTTCTTAGGAGCAAGGAACCTGTTTCTTTCGGAGCCTGCTCCGCAGTTTCTTCGGAGCAGGAGATTTCAGAGTTCGGCTGCCGTTTGCGGATATAGCTGTCTGCTGCCGCAGGCTTGATGTCTTTGATGTGTTCCTCGCCTTGCTGAAGATACTTTTCAAGAAGCTGCACGTCGTCGATTATGTAAAACGAGCGTTTAGCCGGCATACCCTTGCTTTTACTTTTCAGCAATCCGAGTTTTGTAAGCGAATTGATACAGCGTTTCTGCTGATACTCTGAGAGTGCGGTGCTTTCCTCAAGGTCAGGAACGGTCGAATAGAACCACCCATCTTCGTCCAGCATATTTCTTTCGGAATAGTAGTACCATTTAGCAACTAATGCACCATAGGTAATTGTTTCCATTATTCCAATTGCGTGTGCAAGCGGACGGTTCAGAGATATGGTGTTATCTGGGTTTAGAAGCTGGTAAATCGAGTTCACATTATCGCCCCCTCACCTGTACTTGCTGCGTTTCCATAGCGTCCTCCTTATTCTGTTCTCCTTTTAAATTTAGCATAGCTGGGCGGCGGAGAACGATACCGCCCGTGGCGGATGCGCATTCCGGCTATGCTGTTAAAGCCTTGCGGCGTTTAACCGTGGATATATAAAAAGCGCACAGATTTCTCCATGCGCTCTTGTTGTCAATATGATGGCTCTGTTATTCTCACGAAAAACAGGCTAAAACTTTGGATATATTGACGAAAGAGCGTAAGAAAGTGTGATAATGCACGTCATATCGTCAATTTGTGTGTTGAATTGTTGTGTTGGTTTTGTCCTTTTTTTGTCCTTTATTTCCACAAAATGCGGTCAAAAGGCTAAATTGGTTGAAAAGCCACGACAAAACAAATGGCTTTGTTATGCCGAATTTTTAAAGGAACGCAGAAAACATACAAGTTTTTTTCGAGTTCAAGTCCCGTCACCTGCACCAGTCGAGTGCCTCGACACGCATTTCGCGCGTTGAGGCGCTTCTGTTTTTACGGATCACTCCCAGCAAAAAGAATATCCGCACCTACATATAGTATATAGGCGCGGATATAATTGTATTATTAACTGAATGATTTGTTCTGCTGTATGACATATCGCCGGCAGATCAAGAATGCTGTTCAAGCATTCCGGTAAGTGCCTGGCGCTTTTTTACGGCGCTTTTGGTGTAGTTGTGGTTCTCTCCAAGGCAGGTGCGGCGTATCGCGATCGCCCGGTCGATATATTCCAGCGCCTCCTGGTACATGCCCTGACGTTCGTACCACTCGCTGATGTTGCAGTATATCCATGCGGTCTGCGGGTGGTTTTCGCCGAACTGCTTCAGCCGTATTTCCAGTGTTTTGTCGTACTGTTTTTTCGCGTTCTCAAAATCGCCCATACCGAGATAATCGTTACCGATATGCGCCAGCGACGCGGAAACGTCCGGGTGGTAGTCTGGGTAATTCAGGCGTTCTCGGCGTATTTCCAGCGCTTTCTCGTGGAATATCTTTGCCCGCTCAAAATTGCCCATCTTCTGGTATGCGGTGCCGATATTGTGATATGAATAGGCGATGTCAGACTCCTTTGCGCCGGGAGTGTCTATCCTTATCTGGAGGGATTTTCTGTAACTGTACAGCGCGTTTGCAGGATCCCCCATGTTCAGCTGTACTATTCCGATATCGTTCATCGTGGTGGCAAGCTCCAGCTGCCGGGCGTTGTTGTTTATGTATTCGTCCTTGCTTAGCTCCCCGCGGGTCTTGTTATAGTATTTCAGAGCCTGGTCATAATCCGACTTCTTTCGGTAAACAAACGCAAGCCGGTTGTACAGGTACCATACCGAGTATTCCGTTATCTCGTCGGTGTAGTTGGCTATCGCTTCTGAAAAATCCATTATCGCGTCGTCGTATCTGCCAAGGCTTATCTCGGACTCTGCCTTGATCTCCAGCAGCCGGACGATTATCCTGTTTATCCCAAGATCCCGCGCATTCTTTACAAGCCGGTCGCACATCTTGCAGGCGTTGATATAGCTGCACCTTTCGTTTACCAGCCGGGCAAGTTCACATCCGGTATCAAGCTGCTCCTCCGTTTCCATCGGAATACGCCTAACGGCATTCTTGGCGGTCTCGCACAGCGCAGACAGGCTCTGCGGGAGGACGTCCTCGTCGGAAATAAAATCGCGCAGCCTTTCCAGGAAGCCTTCGTACTGTGCATAGGTGCGCTGCATGTTGTTGTTCACCGTTTTGAGTATCATCGGGTGGAGGTGTATCAGCGCGGGACTCTGGCTTTTGTTTATCATCACCCAGCTTTTGTCGCCGAGACCGTTGATGATATTGTTGTTGCCAAGCCCGGCAAGCCGCCGGAAGTCCTTTCTTCCTATGCCGGAAAGCGGCGCCAGCGCAAGCATGGACAGCACATTCTTTTCGTCCTCTACCAGGCTTGAAGCCTTGTAGAGCTTGTCGATAAATCCGTCCAGAGTGTTCTGGGTCGCCTTGCCGTCTTTGGTTATATTGACGTACTCCTCCGGGATAGCGCTGCCGTCCTGCGAAAGGCAGTCGGTGATGTCCTTTATTTCAAGGTCGCCGTTGAGGATAGTCTTTGCGGAAAGTTCGATGAGCAGGGTGTGCCCGTCGATAGCGGCGAGAAGCTCGTCCAGGCTTTTCCGCTCGTTGTCGTTGTTCAACGGACGGTAGTGCTTCTCGAACAACGCGACCTGCTCGTCGTGGGAGAGCGGGGGCACGGGCAGCAGGAAATCGTCTGCGCCTAAGATGTTGCACCGGGAAGTTATCAGAACGTCGCAGCCGATCTCTGTCAGGTCGTTGAAGTTGCCGTCGGACTCAACGTCCATGTTATCTATAACGAGCAGCAGGCTTCTGCCGCAGCCGCGGAGTATCTCCAGCCTTGACGTGTACTTTTCATCGTCAGAGCGTTCGTTTTCGATCAGGTTGGCGAACGACATTGAGAGAATAGTGTTGCGCAGGCTTTTCTTGAAGAACACATACTGCACCGTGCTGTACTGTTCCTTGTTGGCGTTTGCATATTTCGCCGCGGTGCAGGATTTACCCATTCCGCCCATGCCTTTCAGAATGACGATGTGCTTCTGAAAAAGGCGGTCGCTTATCTGCCCGAACAGGTCTTTTCTGCCGATGAAGTTCTTTATCTCGGGCGGAAGTATGTAAGAAGGCACAGGACGGCGTTCCCGCTGTGCGCTGAGGTGCTTTTCTATCCTGGCAATGTCGCGCTCCAGATCGACCGAGCGCAGCGAACAGTTGTCATCAAGAAGCGTTATTTTCAGGTCAATACAAGCCTTTGCGATATCCTCTTGTGAATAACCGCTCAACTCGTTCGCCGCCAGCTCGCTTATCGGATAGGATTTTGCAATGGCGAACGCGGCATTCTTTTCCATGTATCTGCTGTATGAGGCGAATATCCCTGCGGCTTCGTCAGACGTGAAGGACAGTTCGTTCATCAGCTTATAATAATTCATCAGATAATGACTTGTGAGCACGTCGTCAAGCTTTTTCGGGTCGTTTTGGACATGGCTGTAAGCGTTTCTGCTTTCTATCGCAGTGTTCATCTGCGGTCTGAACCTGAATGGCTTGCCGAAGGACCTTGCAAACTGCTGCGTCACGCTTTCCCGGAAATAGAACAGCTTCTGACACGCCTGGCTGTCAAGCTCCTGAAGGTTGTTCTTGCTGTCCAGAATGCGCGACTTTTCATCTCTTTGCTGCTGGTCGTCTTTTTTCAGCTCGCTCCACAGCGTTTTGTTGTCGGACAACAGCTTGTCCAGTATCGTCACAAGAAACGGGTGAAAGTAATCTTCGCCTGCTTTTCTAAGGATCTCCACATTTTCATTGGTGCTCATGATATGCAATCCTTTCCGGGTCATTGATTGCTTATTATATCATGACCGCATGGTCACGATGAAATAAACGCCTTTAGTTAATTATATCATAGCGCGGCATATTTTTCAATCGTTTTTCGCGGTTTTGAATAAGATATTGTCAAAAAACGTCATTTTATCAATGTGGAGGATCGCCGAATGTTATCCGGGGAGATCGCCGCAGGAACACCGCAGGCTATTTGCCCGCGGGTCTGCCTTCGCCGCCTCTCGACTTGTTGAGGGGAGGCTTGTGCTGCTCGATCTTCTGGCGCTCGTGCTCGCGGCGGGTCGCAGAGGTGGAGCGTCCGTCGGCGACCTTGTACTCAATGGTGCTGTTGCAGCCTTCGCCCGCGGGAAGCTTTCCGCTGCGGATATGCTCGCCGGTGCGCCGCGAAAGGTTGTTGGTCTCGCCAACGTACATGATGTCGCCAGACTCGTTGCGTATGCGGTATTCGCCGGGCTTTGACGGTGGCTTCTGACCTGCGCCGGTGGTGGGGTTGTATTTTGTGGGTCTTCCGGGTTTGTAAACTGACATGATATGTACCTCTCTTTCTTTATCTCTGTGGTCTGTGGCAGTATTTGCAGAAAAGTCCGAGGTCGCCGACTGATGGGTTGTACTTGTATACGCGGCGGCAGTGGACGCATTTCCTTGTCATTGAGATAAGGCTCACGGTATCACCCCTTTCCTTCGCTTTTGTTTCTGGAATCCTCTACTGCGCCGCTGATAGCACCAGCAGTGCCGCCGATGGCGGTGCCGAGTGCTGCCCCCGAAACCGTTACGGTGGTCGCGGCAGTCGCTGCCGCCGCAATAGCGACAGGCGCCACGATGATGTTCAGCCCGGGAATGAACAGGGTCACGCCGGTGAGGAGCGTGCCGAGCGCTCCGCCAATGATACCGCCGAAGGTCGCACCGGAAATGCCGTTTTCGATAGTCTTGCTCATATCAGTTACCTCCCTTATTACCGTTGTTTCTGGAATCCTCTACTGCACCGCTGATAGCACCAGCAGTGCCGCCGATGGCGGTGCCGAGTGCTGCCCCCGAAACCGTTACGGTGGTCGCGGCAGTCGCTGCCGCCGCAATAGCGACAGGCGCCACGATGATGTTCAGCCCGGGAATGAACAGGGTCACGCCGGTGAGAAGCGTGCCGAGCGCTCCGCCAAGGATACCGCCAAAGGTCGCGCCGGAAATGCCGTTTTCGATAGTCTTGCTCATATCAGTTACCTCCTGTATTCCATTGTCAATGAAGTGAACCCCGAAGGGAGAACGCCGGAAACGCGTGTTCATACTAATAACCATTTAAATTCAGGAAATCTTTGCAGAAATCCAGCACCGCTATCGTCGTCAAAGAAACTTGACGTACATACAGTACGCCTGCGTTTCTTTTCCTAGATATCGGTACTGTCTTTCAGCAAATCTTTTCCTTCGTTCAAACGGTTATTAGTATCAGATGATGTACTCCTTTCTCCGGTCAGTTCCGGCGAGCATCGGAAACTGCTGCTTCATAGCCGAGAGCGAACCCCATGCGCGCCGAACATCATCCGGGTCGAGTATCCGCGCGTGCTGCGTCAGGGTGTTCTGCTGGAGCCGCCAACCGTTGCACTCTGCAAGATCGTTCCACCAGACCTCGCCGCCCATTGTTGATGTCGGCACGTTAGGGAGTGAACCCTCGTCAGCCATCTTCTCGATTATGGTGCCAAGTATAGTCTTAAACATAAAACATCTTCCTTTCAAAACACAGTGTTGTTTATGGATTTGGCGGACTCATCGCCCAGGAAAAACAGAACATACGGCGTCATTCAGCATATTTAATTGTCAATGATCTAAGAGGCTCATCACCTCATGAATGGCTCATCACCATTCGGTGTATCTATATTATAGCTCATGGTGAAAGAAATGTAAACTCGGAATCGGCACGAAAATACGCACTGAATTTGACGGCAAGCCAACGATTTTATGCGGAGTTTACGGATTTTTTCTGCACCAGTCATTGACAAAAGCGAATAAAATTGATATAATCACTAAAAGGAGATGATTAGATGAGCACGAAAAATGAAAAGCCCACATTAAAGCTTTCGCCGTTTGCGGACTATGTGATCGAGTGCGACCTGCGGTTGTTCGGGAGCAATGAAAAGCCATTAAAACGCTCCCGGCTGATAAATCAGATCATAGTGAATTATTGCGATGATTCAGATATCGTGCGCAGTGCGACAGATGTTGTTACCGAAAATGAGCTGAAGACCCTTTTCAAAAGAATGAACATCACCCTGACGAAGTCGCAGCTTATTAGCTTCAGGGAAAGTGCACAAATCAGCCAGGACAAGCACCCCAACCCTTCGGGGTCAAAGGAGACAAGAATAGCGCTCAGCCAGGAAGCGCTGAACAAACTGGACAGATATTCGGAGGATATATCCTATGCCGCGTTGCGGAATATCTTCAGACAGGGCGACAGCTTTTCTGCAGCGCATTTTATCTCTGCACTGGTGGAGGAATACGCCGCACTTCCGATGTACCGTCGGGAAGCAATATTCTACGCAGATATCATGAATAAAGCCGCCGAAGCGATCAGACGGAACAACGACGGCGAAACCTGCTATCTCTTTATTGATACCCCCAAGAGTGATATAAAGGTAAAAATATACCCGGTCAAGATACTTCTGGACGAGTGGTCAACATATAATTATCTCATCGGAATAGGCATATACGATCCTGAAAAAGGCGAAACGCCTATGTGCATGAGGATTTCAAACATAAACAAAGCAGACATAGTAACATCGGATAATATACTGGTCTTTCATGATCAGCAGATGATAGATGAGCTTTACAAACGGATAAAAAGCCGCGGGATAATGTTTATCGGAAGCCCCTGCAACGAGGGGGAAGTTATCAGGATACGGCTGACTAAAAACGGCTTTGACCTTTATAACAGCATTGTTTTCATGCGCCCGCGTTATGACCTGATAGAACGGCTTGATAACGGCGACTATATAATGACGTTCTCGTGTACCCAGTGGCAGGTGTTTAATTATTTCAAGAGAATGGGCAGCGATGTTGAGGCTCTTGAACCTGTTCAGTTAAGAGAGAAGTTCGCCGGGTTTTACAGGTCTGCGAATGAACTTTATAACGATTATCAGTAATGAGAAAACGCTCTGTTGGCGCAGGGCGTTTTCTTTTATAGAATACTGTACAAATTGCAAATGTTGTGATATAATATAAAAGCGTTGATTTCACCCACAAAATCCTCAGGACAACACCGCATA
>JBJFGA010000148.1:0-14476 GCA_051892275.1 Oscillospiraceae bacterium
ATATCGGCACTGTCTTTCTGCAATTCTTTTCCTTCGTTCAAACGGTTATTAGTATTACATGATAATTATAGCACAACACAAAGTGAATTTCCATAGGTTGTGTGATTTTTTTTGAAAAAACATCAAACCCCCGCAGTTTCCTGCGAGGGTCTGATGCTGGTTTGGTTGGTAATTATATGAAAATGAACGGTGTCAAAATCAGGTGAAAGCTCCGCATTTCTGCGTTCCTTGCTTTCTGGTTATATTATACCCGCCCCGCGTGAATTTATTATGTGACATTTGTGAAAACCAGGTGATTTTTTCATCCGTTACTTTCTGTATGTACCTCCATAATACTCCTGCTCCCGGAAATTGCCACTGCGATAGCACGTTGTGGATATCACCGCGGCGATAACGAAGCCCGCAAGATACGCCGCCGCAGTGATAAGCGCTGACTCCCAAACCGGCAGACCGAAGCCGTCGTACTTCACCGCAGTCGGCAGGCTGCTTATTCCCCACATGAGGAACAGGAACGGAAAGTACATGAACGCTCCCGCAATAGCCCCGAAACGGCTGCTGAACATAAACGCCGGCATAAACGTGCAGAACAGCGCGAACGGCGCGGTAAGGAGCAGCATATCCGAGATATTGCAGATATCCCCGCCGGAGATGAGGATAAACGCGGCATAGGTCAGATTTATCGCCAGTCCCCAGCCGAGGCTTATCAACAGCCCGAACAGCGGGAAGCCCAGCGTGAACAGCTTATCCGCTTCCGGTATCGCCCGCATGAAGCGGTTACCGACAACCTCGCTCGCCATGAGTATGCCGGTTATCATTATCCCCAGCACCATCGGCAGAAGCGCGCATATTTTGCACATGAGGTAGTCTGCTTCGTCGCTTTCGTAGTTGCCGGGGTTTTCATGGAATATCATCACCGCCGTCATCATGCCCGCGAATAATACCAGCGCAGCCGCGAAAAAAACGCGGTGAGATACCCAGCGCCTGAACAGTAATTTCAGCCCGTTCATTCCCTCACCCACTTTCTTCTGCTTACTGCAACGGAATAGACAAGCCCGCCGGCGAACAGCAGAACCGCCGTTCCCGCCAGCACGAACAGCAGCCACGGAGCTTTCTCATACAGCGAATTTAACGAAATACCTCTCTCATCGTCTGCGCTGAGAAATCCCGCCGCAAAGCCGGTGCAGCTGAACAGCCCGCATACCACCAACAGCCGAACCACCATATTGCGTATATACCCGGTGAAATTACACAGCCCCAGCAGTGCGAACAGCATCACCAGCCCGAAATAGGTCATGCTGATATCTGTGTGCAGCAGGGTGAAAACTCCGTCCATGATCGCCGAAAGAACCAGCCCCAGCGCCAGCGCAAAAACGTTCGCGGCTATCACCGCCCGCCGGAACTGCTCTGCGCTGTCCGGAATGGAAAGGAAGTACTTGTGCCCCGGGGTAGCGGGGTTTGCGTAGGAGTAAAGTGCGTTCAGGAATATTGACCCGGTGAGCGGTATCACTCCCGCCAGCATGATGGACATTCCTGCCGTCATGCCTGAGGTGAAGTCGCCGCCTAAGGAAATCATTTCAAGAACTGCTACTATTATTATCATTCCTGCCATAATGCCTAGAAACGACGCCATGCTGCTTAAATTACACCTGCCGAAGAAAACGCGGAACGCGTTGACATATTTCTTCATCGCTGCTCCTCCGCGTATTTCAGAAGCCCTATGCTGAGCTGCTGGAGCGTCGGTGTTTCGCTGTCAACGCCTGTTTCGGCAAGCTTTTCCGCGTTCTCCGCAAGCGCCAGCCCATCAAATACCGTTCGATTAACACTGCTGCTCATGAGCAGCGGCTTCGCACTCTCGTAGTCCTTAGCCTCGCCCCGGGCGATTATGTACTTTTCCTTTAAGTCCTCGATAAATCCGCTTTCGATTATCTTTCCTCTGTCCATGAACACCGCGAAATCCGCGGCGTTTTCCATGTCCGCAATGTTATGGGTGGAGAAGATTATCGACTTCCTGCCGTCACCCTCATCGAGGTAATCCCGCATTCTGTCGCACAGACGGTCGCGCATAAGCGGGTCGAGGGAGCTGCCCGGCTCGTCCAGCACCAGAAGCTCGGTTTCCCGGGCGAGGACTGCGGCAAGACAGGTCCTCATGCGGTTGCCGTCAGACTGCTTTATCATCTGTCGGGGCTTTTTGGTGAACTCGCTGTCCACCTCGAACTTCTCGCACAGCTCCGCGAACTTCTTCCTGTCGAAGCTCTTGTAGGCAAGCTCCATGGAAACCGCGATATCCCTTGCAGTGAAGCCCTGCGGGAAGAACGCGTTGCTGGCACAGTAGCCTATCCTCTCCCGCAGAGCCGGAGAAGCGATGTCACTCTCGCTGCCGAAATAT
Organism: Oscillospiraceae bacterium; assembly: GCA_051892275.1. Classification (GTDB taxonomy): domain Bacteria; phylum Bacillota; class Clostridia; order Oscillospirales; family Ruminococcaceae; genus CAG-115. The sequence goes on from JBJFGA010000148.1 coordinate 2,387, forward strand.
GTCGCCTCGCCGCCGCTTGCACCGATGACACCGCACAGTATGTCGATAAGCGTGGTTTTTCCGGCGCCGTTCGCTCCTATCAGCGCAGTAGAAAAGCCCATAGGAATGTCGATATTCAACTCTCCCAGCGTAAATTTGCTGTATTTTTTCGTAAGCCCCCTTGCGCTTACGCAGAAATTATTCTCCATAATGAATTTCTCCCTTTTTGCAAAGTTATTTGCTCCGATTCTGCTTTATCCGCGAAAACACCAGCAGGAACAGCGCGGCGCACTCCACGATACCCATTACCCTTAAAGCAGTATCCGGCAGGAAGCCACCGCCGCTGTCAGCAGCAATAAAATGTATCGCGGTGACTGTCCCGCAGCCGACCAAAGCTATCAGCGAAATGCCGAACAGAAACGTCCAAAACCTTTCATTCATAACAAAACCATCTCCAAACCACAATACACCCATCTGCCGCCAGAGTTTTTCACTCACTTTCAGAATTTATATGAGGTAGCCCCCTCCGCGAATGCGTTGTAAACCTTTTCCAGCTCGTCCATAGCGGTCTTTTCGTCCGGGAAAAGCGCCAGAGTGTAGCAGTTGTCAAGCGAGTCGTTAAATACTCCGCTGCCGGTTATGGAGTACTTTTCGTCCTTTTTTGCACCGATATTCCTAGAAACTCTGAGTGTGGTGCATTCCATTACCCTTTTTCTGTCCTGTGAAAAAACTAGCATTGTATTATCCTCCTAAAATCAATCAGTATCGTACAGCACCGTCAGCATTTTAATAAGCTCCTCCTTTGAAAGTCCGGCGAGCTTTGCCGCTTCCATAGCGTTCTGGAGGTGCTGCTCCAGCAGTCTGAGCTGCTGCTCCCTTACCATTTCGGTGTCCTGCGGGTTGACGATATACCCCTTGCCCTGCACCGGCGCTATCAGCCCCTCCTGCGACAGCAGCTCGTAGGCTTTCATGGTGGTGATAACGCTGATTTTCAGGTCCTTCGCCAGTCCGCGTATCGAGGGCAGAAACTCCCCCTCGTGTATCCTGCCGTTCATTATATCGTCCTTGAACTGCGAGGCTATCTGGCGGTAGATGGGTATATCAGAGTTCTGAAGTATCTTCAAGGCTTCATCTCCCTTCGTGTGTTTATATGTTATATATACAGTATACACTGTATTAACAGATTTGTCAATAGGAAACTGCAAATTTCTTTATTTTTTTGTGCAGCGGTAAATTCATATTATATTACTTGATTTTTTCGTCAATATGTGGTATCATAATAAAGTATAAATAAATACTCCTATCGGAGAGGAAACGGAGAACTTCCACAGAAAGGAAACAAATACAATGAGCGACGAAAAAAAGGAATTTGTGAAGCATGAAATTCCCAGACCAGAATTTCCTAAGCGTGCTATAATCACCGGCGGAATGCCCTACGGCAACAAGAAGCTGCACTTCGGGCATATCGGCGGCGTGTTCGTTTTCGCGGACGTTTACGCGAGATTTCTGCGTGACAGACTGGGTGACGAGAACGTCATTTTCGTGTCCGGTACCGACTGCTACGGCTCTCCTATCGCAGAAAGCTATCGCAAGCTGGTGGAGAACGAGGGCTACAAGGGTACTATCCACGATTTTGTTGAAGAAAACCACAAGGCACAGAAAAGGACCCTTGACGATTACGAGATAAGTCTGAACATCTTCGGCGCGTCCGGTCTGGGCAGGACGGCGGAGATACACAACGACGTTTCCGACAAGTTTATCCGCAGGCTGTACAACAACGGTCACCTGAAGAAGATAAGCACCAAGCAGTTCTACGACGAGAAGGCTGGCTGCTTCCTTAACGGCAGACAGGTCATCGGCAAATGCCCGGTAGACGGCTGTCAGAGCGAAAAGGGCTATGCGGACGAGTGCGACCTCGGACATCAGTACATGCCGGAAAACCTCATCGACCCCAAGAGCACCCTCACCGGCGACACACCTATCATGAAGGACGTCGAGAACTGGTATTTCGACCTGCCAAGCTACAACAAGCTGTTAAAGGAATACACCGCGAAGATATCCAAGCAGAAGAACGTGCGTCAGCTGGTTTCCAGCACCATCTCCGAGTTCCTCGCAGACCCGGTGGTCCACATCAAGAACGAGCTTCTGGACAAGTACAACGAGGTCAAGGATATGCTGCCGGAGCACGAATTCATCGAGGAAAAGAAAAAGCCCAGCTTCACCATCAAATTCGCCGAGCTGGACGAGATGAACAAGGCTACCGCGATACTGTCCTCCAAGGGCATACGCTACCGCACCGGAAAAACGCTTGTTCCGTTCCGCCTTACCGGCAACATTGAGTGGGGAGTTCCCGCGCCTGTGCTTGAGGGCGAGGACCCGCTGACCGTTTGGGTATGGCCGGAGTCGCTGTGGGCGCCTATCTCCTTCACAATGGCGGCACTGGAAAAGCAGGGGCGCAGCACGGACGAATGGAAGGACTTCTGGTGCAGCAAGGACGCGACGGTATACCAGTTTATCGGCGCTGACAACATTTACTTCTACGGCGTGGCTGAAATGGCTATGTTCATGGGTCAGCAGGAAGGCGAGAACGTTTCCGACCCCGCCGACGGCGAATTGCAGCTGCCGATACTCTGCGCTAACAACCACATTCTGTTCCTCGACAAGAAAGCGTCCAGCTCCGGCGCAGTGAAGCCCCCTATGGCGCAGGATCTGCTGGACTTCTACACCGCCGAGCAGCTCAGAATGCACTTCCTCGGCTTAGGTCTGGGACAGCGCAGCGTAAGCTTCATGCCGAAGCCCTACAACCCCAACGCAAAGCCGGAAGACCCCGATCCCGTAGTAAAAGACGGCTTCCTGCTGTCCAACGTGTTCAACCGCATTATCCGCACCTGCATTTATTCCGTGCAGAAGTACTTTGACGGAGTTATGCCGGTGGGCGAGGTTGACGAGCTGGTGCTTGCGGACGCTAAAAAGGCGATACTGGACTACGAGCGGTATATGTACCGGTTTGAGTTCCATCAGGCGACCTATGTACTTGACAGCTATATCAGAAAGGCGAGCAAGTATATGGCGAAGAACCTCGGCGACGCTGACAAGGCGGACGACAACGAGGCGCGCCGCAAGGCTCTCATTCAGGTGTTCCACATGATAAGGACAGCCGCAGTGCTGCTCCACCCGATGGCTCCCAGCGGCACTGAAATGATACTGGAATATCTCCAGCTTCCCGGCTGCGAAAAGAGCTTCTGGAGCTGGGACAGAATATTCGACACTCTGGCGGACTTCACCGGCGGCGAGGATCACAAGCTGAAATTCCTCGAACCGAGGGTGGATTTCTTCACCAAGCACCCGAGCCAGTTCAATACCGGGGTGGAGGAATAGAGAAATAATTCAGAAATATTGGATTAATACGATATAAAACGGTTGAGATAAGCTGCAATGCGAAAAAATCATCAAAGCATTGCAGCATTTTTCTTTTTACCGTGTATATTTGAGTGAAAGGATAAGGACACGCTGATATCGGCGTGTCTTTAAGAGCTTTTCAGAGATGCGCATCACAGCTTTGGGAGGAACGATTTGACAGAGGAACGCAAGCTTGCCGCCGGGATAAAGAGCGGCGACATGTCGGCGCTGGAGAGGGCGATAGACGGGCTTTCGGGATATGTTTTGACGGTGGTCAGGAACTTCTCCCGGGGCTATCTCTCCCCGCAGGACATGGAGGAGGCAGTGCAGGACACTTTCGTTGCACTGTGGAACAGCAGGAACCGCTTGTACCCGGAAACAGGACTGAAGCCCTATATCTCAGCAATAGCGAGAAATATGGTGAAAAACCGCCTCCGCAGCATGAAGCCTACGGAGGATATTTCTGAGCTGGAACTGCCGTCGGATTTCGACGTGGCGGCGCGGGCGGAGATGTCCGAGCTGCTCTCATGCATGAACGACGGGCTGAAAACGCTGACCGCCGATGACAGAGCGGTGTTCCTGCGGTTTTATTTCTACGGAGAAAAAACCGCTGTTATCTCTGAGGTCATGGGGCTGAATGATTCCACAGTCCGGTCAAAGCTCACCAGAATCCGCCAGAAGCTGAAAAAATATATGACAGAAAGGGGTTTTGAGAATGTTTGAGGATTTTTTTGAAAATAACGCTCCCGCCAACGAGGAAAAACCGAACGCAGAGCAAACTGAGCATATCAAAGCCGCTGTCATGGAACGTATTTCACCTGATAACGCAGAAAGCGAGGAAAAGAAGATGAAGCATAAATTTATACGTCCCTTGGTTATTGCGGCGGCGGTGGGAGTTGTCGGCGCAGGCTCTCTGGTTTCCGCGAATGCGGCGAACAACGGCACTGCGGCTGACACGATAACTAAAGTCAGCAATGAAGCATGGAGAGAAGTGGACGGCAACGAAAGAGTGGTGTACTACACTCTGCCCGATGACAAGGCAGACAGCTCTGACCTTAAAGCTGAAACCAACCTGTCAGACGAGTGGAGCGAGGTAGACTACTACACTGCTACCGATGACAAATCGGACGGCTCTGACCTAAAAACTGAAACCAACCTATCAGACGAATGGAAGGTGTACTACTACACTGTTCCCGATGACGAAGCAGACAGCTCTGACCTTAAGGCTGAGCCGATTCTGTCAGGCGGCTGGAGCGAGGTGTACCACACTGTTACTGATGACGACGCAGATATTCTATACGATTATATATTCAGCCTTGAAAAGAACGCCGCTTCCAAATAATACTAATATCATATCTTCTTATAGACAAAGTCTATAAGAAGATGCCGCCGAAACGGCGGCTGTCAAAACCAAAGGTTTTGACGATATTAGTATTGAACGGCTTTTCAGCGGCTTCGCCGCACCCACCGCAAGGCGGTGGGTTCAATCTATAGACTTTGTCTATAGATTGAATTGAAAATAGTATAAATCACGGCTGCCACAGATAAAATTTATCCCGGAACATAACGCTCCGGGATATGTTTATTTCAGCCTTTCAGCGGCTTTGCGCATGACCTTTGCAGCTTCAGTGATATCCGGCTGTGCTAACACCGCCGATATGACCGCCGCGCCGTCTATCCCCAGCCCGTAAAGCCGGGTGATGTTCTGCGGATTTACCCCGCCTATCACCACAAACGGTATCGTCACCGCCGCCCTTATACTGCGGATAATTTCAGGTGTGACCGGGCGGGTGTTTGTTTTGGTGGAGGTAGAGAACACCGCGCCTACACCAAGGTAGTCCGCGCCGTCGGACTGCGCCTTTGCCGCTTCCTCCGGGGTGGCTGCCGATACACCTATTATCTTGTTCGAGCCGAGAATGCGCCTTGCCTCCGCACAGGGCAGGTCGGACTGTCCGAGATGAACTCCCGCAGCGTCCACCGCCATGCAGATGTCCAGACGGTCGTTGATTATCAGCGGTACGCCGTATTTATCCGTTACCTGCTTCACCCGCTTCGCAAGCTCGTACATCTCCCGGGAAGACGCGGTCTTCTCCCGAAGCTGCACTATCGAAGCACCGCCGAGTATCGAACGTTCCACGCTTTCCTCAACGGTCTTGCAGGACATAAGTCCGCTGTCGGTGCATAGATACAGTGTGTAGTCAACTTTCATCAATAATCAGCCTTTCTGCGAGGGTCTCCGGGGTTATGTTCCCGGCGGCGTCAAACAGCGCCATTCTGAAACCGCCCATGCCGCGGGAATTCTCTGCCGCTATCTCGCCGCATACGTCCATGAACGCTATCCCCGCCGCCGTCCCGGTGAACGGGTCACTGACGGAGATAAACGCCGCGCACAGCGCCGAGGTCATACAGCCTGCCCCGGTGATATTCCGCAGCAGCTTTGTTCCGTTGCGTATGACAACAGTGCGGCTTCCGTCCGATATAACGTCCCTCTCCCCGGTGACTGCGCACACGCAGGAAAGACGTTTTGCGGCGGCTTCGGCGGCGCTTCGGGGTGACACAGCAAGGTCCGCGGTGTCAACTCCGCGCTCCTGCGCCGCAAATCCAGCGAGATAGGACATCTCCGAGAGATTGCCCCGTACCGCAGACAGCTTCACCCGCCGGATAAGATCTGATACTGCATTCCTGCGCAGCTCCGAGCAGCCCGCTCCCACCGGGTCGAACACCACCGGGATATCCCGCCGGTTCGCCGCTTCGCCGGAGCGGAGCATTGCTTCTATGCGGCTTTTCGAGGGTGTGCCGAGATTAAGCGTCAGCCCGGCGGCGAGGGCGGTGATCTCAGCACTTTCCGCAGGATCGTCCGCCATTATCGGGGAAGCGCCCGCCGCGAGCAGCATGTTCGCCGTATCTCCCGCAGTGACGTAGTTGGTTATGCAATGGATAAGCGGCGCTCCGGCTCTTAGCCGTTCCAGCGCCGCAGATATCTGCTGACAAAGCTTCATATTATTCCTTTACGAAGAAGATCTCGCTGGCTTCTGGTTCATATCGCCCAGGAAAATGTCGATAGCCTTCACCCGCTTCAGGGAAGTCACCAGTATTGCCGCGATAACAGTTCCCACTACGCTGGACGCAAAGAACGGGAACACAAACCCGAACAGTGTCGCCGCGGTGTTGTTCATTATCAGATAAGCTATCGGGAAGGACAGCATACCGCCGATAACCGAAGTACCGAACAGCTCGCCCACATAAGCCATAGGAAGCCGCAGCGCAAGGCTCTTGCCCTTGAATATCCAGTGATACATCACGCCGGACAGGAACGCGCCCACCATGCTCCCCGGGAACGCCATCAGCGAGCCAAGCCCGAAGATGTTACGGATAAGACTTGCGCAGAATGCCATGCCGAGTGAATACCACGGCCCGAGATAAACTCCGCCGATGATATTGACAAGGTGCTGCACCGGGCTGCACTTCGCCCCGAGGAACGGGAAGGAGAACAGCGAACCTACCACCGCTACAGCGACAAGAACTGCCGCAACAGCCAGCTTACGAATGTTTGTCTTTTTCATAATGATACCTCTTTCCGCATGAACGCAGGAAAGACAGTGATCCTGCGAACGTGCAATTACGTTTCAGTGCGGATTTTTCCTGCACTGCCGGTCGATACTCAAAAGTATCCTCTCACCGCGAAACACGCGTTCCCTCGCAAAATCACCCTTTGTACGGCGCTCCCCGCCAAAGGTATGTATCATTACCGCAAAAGCGGTTGAAACATCAATTGTATTCTTCCTGAACGGGAGGAGCAAGCCCCTCCCCTACGAATACAGGAGATTTATTTCTCGGAACAGAATTTTACTTCCTTGCCCTCAAGTATCATGTTAGTTGTTCTTACAGCGCACATCTTGCCGCACATAGAACAGGTATGGCGGTCTGCGGGAGGAGTGCTCTCAAAGTATGCGCGAGCCTTCTCCGGGTCTATGCAAACCTTGAACATCTCGTCCCAGTCTACCTTGTGACGGGCATCAGCCATCTTGTTGTCGATATCCCGTGCGTGGGGTACGCCCTTCGCGATATCCGCCGCGTGAGCCGCGATCTTGCTGGCGATAATGCCCTCCTTAACGTCGCTTAAGTCGGGCAGTCTTAAATGCTCCGCAGGAGTTACATAGCACAGGAAGTCTGCGCCGCTCGCCGCCGCGATAGCTCCGCCGATAGCGGAGGTGATGTGGTCGTAGCCGGGTGCGATATCAGTTACCAGCGGACCGAGCACATAAAACGGCGCGTTGTGACAGATGCGCTTCTGAAGCTTCATGTTTGCTTCTATCTCGTTCATAGCCATGTGACCGGGACCCTCTACCATTACCTGAACGTCCCTTGCCCACGCGCGTTCGGTGAGCGCTCCCAGCTCGATAAGCTCGGATATCTGTCCCGCGTCGGTGCTGTCGTCGATACAACCGGGGCGAAGTGCGTCGCCAAGGCTTATTGTAACGTCATATTCCCGCAGAATGTCGAGAACTTCGTCATAATGCTCGTAGAACGGATTTTCGTTGCCGGTCATAGCCATCCACGCGAACAGCAGGGAGCCGCCCCGGGATACTATGTTCATCTTGCGGGGGTCGCGGCGGAACGCTTCCACAGCACGCTTGTTTATACCTGCGTGGATAGTCATGAAGTCAACGCCCTCTTCTGCGTGTGCGCGAACTACCTTCAGGAAGTCCTCTGCGGTTATCTCCAACAGATCCTTTTCGAGATAGCCTATCGCGTCATACATCGGCACAGTGCCTATCATTGCCGGAGACTTTGCAACCAGTTCTCGACGGAAGGTGTTGGTCTTGCCGTAGTTGGAAAGATCCATGATAGCTTCCGCGCCGAACTTCAGTGCCATGTCAACCTTCTGCATCTCAACATCGTAGTTCTTGCAGTCACCGGAAATACCAAGATTTACGTTGATCTTGGTCTTGAGCCCCATGCCTATGCCCTCTGCGGACAGGGAGGTGTGGTTCACGTTGGCGGGGATAGCGACCCAGCCCTTTGCGACCAGTTCGCGGAGCTTTTCAACGTCCATCTGCTCCTTTTCGGCAACGGTTTTCATTTCCGGTGTGATGACGCCTTTTTTCGCGGCTTCCATCTGGGTTTTGTATTCTCTCATTTTTTATGTATCCTTTCGGTTTATTTATATAATTATTCCGGGAACTGACGGTAGAAGTGGTTGGTCGGCGAATGTCCGTGACCGATGTTCAGTCCGTGTTCGATCGCTCCGGTCAAATACTCCTTTGCAAGACCCACTGCCTCCGACAGAGGCTTGCCCTGCGCCTGAAACGCGGCTATCGCCGAGGACAGCGTGCAGCCCGTGCCGTGGGTAGACCTGCTGTCAATACGCACATGGGTGTAGGTGTGGAACTCCCTGCCGTCGAAGAGAAGGTCAGTCGCGTCACCCTCAAGATGCCCGCCCTTTATCAGCACCGCCTCCGCACCGAGGGCGAACAGGCTAAGTGCCGCCGCCTTGATGTCAGTGAAGTCGTGAATCTCGCAGCCAAGAAGCCGCTCCGCCTCCGGGATATTCGGGGTGAGCAGGCTGCACAGCGGTATCATGCCGTTCACGAATGCGCCCATAGCAGAGCCCTGCATAAGTTCAGTACCCGCAGTGGCGGCGATTATCGGGTCGCACACCACTATCTCCGGACGGTACTTCAGCAGCGCAGACTGCACCGCCCGCATAGTACTCACGTCCGGCAGCATACCTATCTTCACCGCATGTACCTCGATATCCGAGAATACCGCCTCCAGCTGGTCGGAGATGACCTCCGGGGAAATTGTGACGCTGGAAATGACCTTCTCCGTGTTTTCGGCAACAACTGCGGTGATAACGCTCATTCCGTAGCAACCGAGTGCCGAAAAGGTCTTTAAGTCGGCTTGTATCCCCGCTCCGCCGGAGCAGTCCGAGCCGGCGATGGTAAGACAGTTCTTCACCGGGAAACCTCCTCTAAAACAAAAGACTTCCGCCGCCGCAGAAGTCCTAAAACAGACAAATTGTTCCGTCACGGCTTCCCTACGATGGTATTAACCAACAGGTTCAAAGGGTCGGGCATGAAGCCCTCTCAACCCGGCACAAAGCCAGAGTACCCCCAGCACTATTTATTATACCACCCATTAAGTAGTTTGTCAAGATGAAAAAAAGGAACTTTCTGCTCATAAATGCGCGGCGGGAGCACATTAGGCGGCTGCCGATAAAGCAGTTTTCGCCCCGCCGAGCAAATCTTCTGTAAAAAAAACGAAGTGTCGGCGAGGCGAGATTGCCAAAGGCGGCTGCGCCCTATTGTGCTGCCGATAAAGCACCTTTCGACCCGCCGAGCAAATCTTCTGTAAAATAGATGAAATGTCGGCGAGGCGAGATTGCCAAAGACGGCTACGCCTTAGTGTGCTGCCGATAAAGCACCTTTCGACCCGCCGAGCAAATCTTCTATAAAAAAGACGAAGTGTCGGCGAGGCGGAATTGCCAAAGGCGGCTACGCCTTATCGCACCCTAGCTGCATAATATGAATCGTTTCACTGTTCCACAGTAGGTTCGCCGCTGGTGACTATACCCTTGTCGGCGTCAATAGTCACCGCCGTTCCGGAACGAAGTATCTGTGTAGCGTTCACAGCGCCGGTGATGACCGGAATATCCAGCGTCATTCCAACTATCGCCGCATGGCAGTCGTCGCCGGCTTCCTCGGTGATGATACCTGCTGCGGTCTTCATCAGCGGGAGAATAGCGTTGCTGGTTCTGGGAATTACCAGAATATCCCCGGAATTAAACTGCGCCGCCGCCTGCTTCTCATCAGCGCAGACGCAGGCTGTGGAAGTGACAGAGCCGGAGGTCACTCCATGTCCCGCAACAAGCACATCACCCACGATATGAACCTTCATGAGGTTAGTAGTGCCGGATACGCCCAGCGGAACTCCTGCGGTGATAACAACAAGGTCGCCGTTGTGCAGCAGGTCGGCTTCGACCGCTTTCTGCACTGCGTGATGAATGAGATCGTCAGTGCTGGTCATTCTTTCTTCTGCCATCAGCGGGATAACTCCCCAGGAAAGCGCAAGCTGGCGAAGCGTAGTTTCGCTGGTGGTGCAGGAGATAATCGGGCATTCCGGGCGGTAGCGGGAAAGCATACGCGCGGTGGTGCCGGTCTTGGTGACGGTGATTATCGCGGTTGCGCCTAAGTCCATTGCGGCGGCAACAGTAGCATGAGATATCGCAGTGGACACGTTGACGGAATTCTGTCCCTCCAGCTTATAGAAGCGCTTCTTGTAGTCGATAGCCTTTTCGGTGGTTTCCGCGATGAGCGCCATGGTACGCACAGCCTCAACCGGGTGCAGCCCTGCGGCAGTCTCTCCTGAAAGCATTATCGCGCTGGTGCCGTCATATATCGCGTTGGCAACGTCGGTGGTCTCCGCGCGGGTGGGGCGGGGGTTCTTTATCATGGACTCCAGCATCTGGGTGGCGGTTATCACCTGCTTGTTGGCGTTGTAGCCCTTCTTTATCAGCATTTTCTGGAGCTGGGGTATCTCCTCAAAGGGTATCTCGACGCCCATGTCGCCCCGGGCTACCATTATCCCGTCTGCAACGTGGAGTATCTCGTCTATATTGCGCACGCCCTCGCCGCTCTCTATCTTGGCGATAATGCGGATATCCGGGCGGTTTTCTTCCTCGAGTATCTTCCTTACCGCAAGGACATCGTCCGCGCTGGTGACAAAACTCGCCGCGATGAAATCGAAGTTCTCCCGCGCCGCAAAGCGGATATCGCTGTCGTCAGCCTCACTGATGTATGGCATGGAGAGCTTCACCCCGGGAACGTTCACACCCTTGTTGTCCGAGAGCACACCACCGTTCAGTATGGAGCACACGATATCAGAAGTGCCGTCCTGATTATCCTTTATCTCATTGCAGCGCAGGACGATGTTTCCATCGTCTATCAGTATCCGTGTACCGGCGGTGATGTCCTGCGGGAGATTCTTGTAGCTGATGGAGGAACGCTCCGCGGTGCCTTCTTCCTCGCGGGTGGTGAGGGTGAACGTACCGCCGGTCTTTATCTCCGGCTTCATGCCGTCCTTGAACTTGCGCAGCCGCACCTCCGGTCCCTTGGTGTCCAGCAGGGTCGCAACGGTCTTGCCAGCTTCCTTTGCAATGCGGATAACGCGGTCATGGTCTGTCTTATGCCCCTCGTGGGTCCCGTGGGAAAAGTTCTGCCGGGCAACGTTCATGCCGTTGTCGATAAGCGCGCGAAGGATCGTATCGTCCTTTGTCGCAGGGCCGAGGGTGCAGACTATCTTGGTTCTTCTCATAGCTGTTTTCTCCGTTCTTTTCCATATTATTCGGCTGAGTATGCCGTATTTCGCTTTTCGTTATTATTATACCATTTTCAGGTGGATTAATCAAGTACGCAAATGTTAATTCCGTGATAAAATCATAATGATGACTTCTGAATTTTATTAACTTTTCACATTTCTGACGTATACAATTCACCTTTCCCGGCTAAAATATAGCTGTAAGGCAAAAGTCCTCGGCTTTACACACGGAAATGACAACCGCACCTTTTCATATAATTACCAACCAAACCAGCATCAGACCCCCGCAGGAAACTGTGGGGGTTTGATGTTTTTTGCTATCTCTCCAGAACTACACAAGGGCATCTCTAAAAACCGGTTTGAATAGGCAAAATTGCCAGAGTGCATTGGCTA
>JBJFGA010000149.1:0-3481 GCA_051892275.1 Oscillospiraceae bacterium
CCTCACTTTCTCTGTGGGTATTATTGGCATTTACACGGTTGGTTATTCAGCCTCTACGTTTAATACAACAGACTGACTTTGCGCGTCTGCCTGCGGCTGAACAGGGTCGGAAGATTGGGCTGGCTTCTCAGTCTCGGATTCCGGAGCTATGTAAAACGGATTTATCGCGTCACAATTCGGGCATTTCTTCCACTTTGACACCAGCGGCTTTTTGCAAATTCTGCACGTCATGTCAAGCGTCTGAGAACGGTTCTGAATAGGTTCAGGTACCTCCAACGGATCTTTGTTTAGTGATACCTTTGAATCAAGCCTTACTCCGCACTTTGTGCAAAATACGCTGTCGTCCGGCAGCTTTGTGCCGCATTTGTTGCAAAACATTTTCTTTCCCTCAATTCATTCGAATTATAACATCGGTAATTCTACCGCTGTTTTAAATCACCTTTGAACAGAAAAGCATATAATAACATATTTGAGTTATGAGCGGATTGCTCCGATACATACTCATAGAAGTGATCCAATCAGAACTATAATTACTATTAACACGATTATGACGGATATTGCGATAGCAGTATTACGCTTCCCTTTTATTTGAAGATCCTCAAGTCTTTTTTTGCATTCTTCTATCGCAGCCTCTGCGCCATCATGCTCCTTTATTAAATACAGCCGTTCCTTTGCTTCCTCGATTTCTGCGATTTGAACATCGGGTTTACTGAGGATTTTTTTGCAGTATTGAAATTCCAGCTCGTCTGCTTCCTCCGCTTCACGCCTTGCTGTTTCTTCCCGTTCTGCGATCAGTTCTTCAGAGCGTTTGCGGCACTCCTGCGCCCTTCGTTCTGCGTCCTTATAGGTTTTGATCGCCTCAAAGAAGGCAGCCGCATAATCCAGCTTGTCAGTATTATTTGATGAGGCAGCTTTGTCAGCGTCTGCATATATTCTTTCGCAGGTGCGCGTGAGCAATTCCTCAGAATCAAGGAAATCACCCATGGCACTGATCGCTTCGATAGCGTCCGCATACTGTTGAACAGAATTTGCCTCATTCAAGCATTTTACCGCATAGTCGTAATTCTTATATTTATCAAGCTGGCTCCGTCCCTTTTGGGCAAGCTCGAAGGAATCCTTGTAGCTGCCGATTTTTTCAAATTCCTCGCAGGCGGAAAGTATTTCAGCAAAGGTTCTTGCACCGTTCATCAGCTCACAGGCATTTCTGTAGGTTCTTTCAAGAACCTCCTTTACTTTGCTTCTACACTGCTCAGCGAGTTCTTCGGCGTTCTCATATTCACCCAGAGCTTCCAGATCCTCTGCCGCCTGAATCAGGTCGGATTTTGTTGCCTCTTCATTTTTTAAAACACCTACTGCGTGTTCATATGTAGTTCTGCGGCGATATTCAATTGCGCCTGTTATGCAACGTTCAGCCAGCTCGTCCGCGTTTCTGAAACCTGAGAGGTCAAGTAAAATTCTCCGCGCCTCCTCAAAGCTGCCGTTGCTCATAAGCTCTCTGGCTTTATCATAAAGCTCGCTGTTCTGGCGATATTCACGCTCAATTTTCATTTCCTGAACCACCTGAACAACTTCGGTTCCGCAGAACCGGCAAAAGATGCTTTCGTCATCAATAATTTTTCCGCATTTTCTGCAAAACATAAGTTTTCCTCCTGTTTGATTAATCACTTTCTTTATTCTAGGTAAGAAATGTTTGAGCTTTTTGCTAATTACACCACAAATCTGAAAGCGTAAATATGATTAGTAAATCTACGATAAGGCAGACTTAAACTCATCGATATCTTCTATTCTTATACGAACTCCCTGTTTTCTTTCAATATTATCAAGGACTTTTTCCTTTCCACCACTCAAACTATAAACTATAAATCCAAATACTGAAACTCTGTCATTTATCAGGTAGTTATATTGGGAATCAGAGATGCTTACACCAAAGTATTCGTTGAAATCTTCCGTGCCTTTCTGCGGAAGATTAACCGATATTTCTGAAATGGTTATCCATGTAATTACAGCAAAAACGATAATCAATATCTGTATGCGTTTTGACTTTGCATACTTAGGCTTATTAAAGCCTATATCTGATCTTCCGGTTTTTCTTTGGTCTTGAACGGTATTTTGCATCTTCTCTGATGGAGCGTTTATTATCTCTATTCCAGCTCCACATTTATGGCAAAATATACTGTCGTCAGGAAGCTGCGTTCCGCATTTTCTACAAAACACTTTTTGTTCTCCTTTTCTTATTTTACGTATGTTTTGAATTGATTATATCATAATATAATATCTCACCCTATTATAGCATTCATACGAATGCTTGTCAAGTAGGAATGTAATTATGTTTGATATAATTAAAAAATAGAGAGGAGTTGATACAATGCGGAAATATCAGCGTTTGCAGGATCTTCGAGAGGACAATGACCTCAAGCAGGAGGACGTCGCCGAAATCCTTGGAATAACCCGTCAACAGTATCAGCTCTATGAAAGCGGAAAACGCGAAATCAAATTCTATCAGATTATCGAGCTTGCAAAATATTACAATGTTTCCATCGATTACATTGCTGACTTAACCAATGTAGCAACTCCATATCACAGAAAACATGATTCCGATGAGAAATGAGCGAATAAGACAACCCCCGAAATCGTCTTGATCTCGGGGGCTATTAATTTGTTCGTGAAACGAACAATTTTAATATCACATTAGCAGTTACTTTATTCTCACGATTTTCTTATCAGCACCTCTGCCGACAACCTCAACCATCTGCGCCGATTTCAGCGTCTGAATAAGATTAAACGCGCGGGTTCTTTTAACACCAAGGAGCTGCTGTACATCAAGCTCGGTCATTTCGCCGTGTTCGTCTAGATAGTCAAGGATTGCCTGCTCCTGCTCAGTAAGCTCATGGGACTTTTCCGGAGCGGAGCATTTGTTCATGTTCGGCAGGGTTATCTTGAAGGAATTCGAGGTCACGCTGATTTCCGGCTGTTCCTTGCAATCAGAATAAAGGGCGAAAATCCTGCGAATGCCGGTGCCGTAGGACTCAATGAAGTTGAGCCTGTGGAACATCTCTGCGAGGTTTCTGTTACGCAGCTGAGAAATTCCGTTTCTGATATCATCAGCCGACAGCCCCTGAACCAGACCGCCAAGCGACACAAACTCCATGCAGCTTTCGTTGACATTTATGATAATACTGCCGCTGAACGCATAGTCACGGTGAACAATGGCGTTCAAGAGCGCCTCTCTGAGCGCCTCAACCGGATAATCCCACTTGTCTATTCGGTTGATTCCGACAATCGTAGAGGGGTTCTGATTGCAGAGCATAAGATAATCAAACGCTTCCTCAAGCTGTGTGAACACAGAGCCGCCGAACTCCTTGTGCGCCTTGAAAACCGTGTTGTTGTCGTCAGCAAAAACAGCTATCTTTATCGTATGCTCGCACTGGTCGGAGATTATCTTTGCCAGATTTGTATAGAGGTTGTCGGAGAGGCTGCATAT
>JBJFGA010000150.1:0-14396 GCA_051892275.1 Oscillospiraceae bacterium
TAGCCTTTTAGGCGTTATCCGTAAAGCCACCGGCTACGCCGGTGGATATTTACTGAACCCCCGGAGTTGTAGCCCCGGGGGTTCGTGATATCAATTATGCGTCATACTTCATCATCTCGGCGATGTGCTGCTGTATTTTGTCAGCGACCTCGGCGGGGGCAAGCTTTTCACTGAAGCTCTTGTCCCGGGCGGATATCTCGATCACTCCGTCCTTGAGGTTGCGCGGGCTTACGATAACCCTAAGAGGAACGCCCAGCAGGTCAGCGTCGGAGAACATTACGCCTGCGCTTACCGCACGGTCGTCGTAGATGACCTCAACGCCGCGCTTCTGAAGCTCGTTGTACAGTGCGTCAGCCTTTTCCTTGACCTCGGCGTCGTCAGCGCGGACAGCACATATATGCACCTGCCACGGAGCGATAGCCATAGGCCAGATGGGACCGTAATCGTCGTGGTGTACCTCGCAGACGGAAGCCGCAAGTCTGCCCACACCGATACCGTAGCAGCCCATTATCGGGGTCTGGGCGTTGCCGTCCTTGTCGAGGAAGGTCATGCCCATGCTCTTGGTGTACTTTGTGCCAAGCTGGAAGATGTTGCCGACTTCGATACCACGGGAAATGGTGATGTGCTTCTTGCCGCACTTCGGGCAGATACCGCCCTCGATTATCTTCGCAAAGTCGTGGTACTCAACGCCAGGAACGTCACGGCTGATGTCCAGACCGGTGAAGTGGTATTCCTCCTTGTTCGCGCCGCAGGAGAGGTTGTTGGTGTTCTCAAGCGACTTGTCGAACAGTACGGTCATGCCCTCGGGCAGTCCCACAGGCCCGATGTAGCCTGCATTCAGCCCGCATTCCGGCGTGATCACCGCCGGGTGAATGTCACAGCCGAGGTAGTTTGTGAGTTTGGTTTCGTTGATGTCAAGGTCGCCGCGGATAAATACGACAACATAGCTGTCGTCCTGGTTGCGCTGGTATACCACAGCCTTGCAGCTCTTTTCCGTCGGGGTCTTGAGGAAATTGCAGATGTCCTCAATGGTGTGTACGTCCGGGGTGTAGACCTCGGTGAGCGGCTGGCTCTCGGGGTCGCGGGTGTTCTCAATAATGCTCTCCGCAGCTTCCATGTTTGAGCGGAAGCCGCAGTCCTTGCAGATAGCGATGGAGTCCTCGCCGATAGGGGTGAGCAGCATAAACTCGTGGGAAATGCTGCCGCCCATCATGCCGGAGTCGGACGCAACGGAAATGACCTCGGGAATACCTGCGCGGGCGTAAATACGCTCATACGCCTTGTGGCAGCGCATGTAGTACTCCTCCAGATCCTCCTGAGAGGTGTGGAATGAGTAAGCGTCCTTCATGGTGAACTCACGCACGCGGATAAGACCGCCCCTCGGACGCGCCTCGTCACGGAATTTGGTCTGAATCTGGTATATCATGAACGGGTACTTTGTGTAGCTGTTCGCGTACTCCCGCACCAGCTGCACTGCGGCTTCCTCGTGAGTCATGCCGAGCACCATCTGCGCCTTGTTGCGGTCGGTGAAGCGCAGCAGCTCACTGCCGATGCTGCTGTATCTGCCGGATTCCTCCCACAGCGTTGCGGGCATTACCACCGGGAACATTACTTCCTGCCCGTCAATTGCGTCCATTTCTTCGCGGATTATCTGTTCAATTTTGCGGGTAATGCGCTTCAGCGGCATGTAGCTGGAGAATATGCCGTTGGCAACGTACTTCATGTAGCCTCCGCGTATCATCAGTGCGTGGCTGTCGATCTGGCAGTCAGAGGGGCGCTGCTTGAAGCGGTCGCCGACTAGTTTTTCAAGTTTCATGTTGAGATCCTTCCTTTGTTTAATGTTAAGAATACAAAAGCCCCAAGCCTTATGGCTCAGGGCGAACTAAACAAGTCCGTGGTACCACCTGAATTCGGACGTAAGTCCGCACTCTGGCTCGATAACGGGAGCACCGTCGCCGCTTACTGCCGGGGTCAGCCGGGTTCCGGGCGAAGCTCGAAGACGGGTTCGGCAGTACCTCAATAACGGCTCACACCAACCGCCGTTTCTCTGGGAGATCAGAACTGCCTACTGTTTCTTGTCACAGCCTTTCGTATTCACTAGTAATCATTATAGCACGATTTCTGAAAAATGTCAAGTGTTAAGGAGGTACTGAATAAATCAGACACGTAGGTTGTGCCATCAGACTTTTAGTCAGATTGTACAAATCTGAGGCAGGCGGGCTGGTCTGTCGGTCAACCCCTCTGTCACCAGCGTGGTCTTAAAAAATAATTCTATAGCAGTTTTCTCCATTGACATCGCAGGATTCAAGGATACCTTTGGTCTCTAGACTCTTTAGAGTGGCTGCCACTTTGGATTTTTTTACTGAGTAACCATATGCGCGACCAATATTAAATATGGATTTTTCGGAGTAATATTTCCAGGTGGGAAAAAGAGTGAGAACAAGCATTTCGTTTCTTAATAACTGATGATTCAAGGAAGTCATGGTCACGGAATAACGGAAAAAGAATGTGTTACATTGTGAAAAGAGCTGGGCATAGGCAGAGTTTATAGTTCCTGACGCGTGCAGAGAGTCATCTATCATGGATATCGCGGTGGACTGTTTCTGCTCCGGCATGAAATCTTTTTTATAACTCTTAAGGTTATTGATGGATTGCGGCGTGTACATACCATTTATTTGTTCAGACAGCTGCTCGCCACTGATGTTCTCTGCTATCATGGCATTGTTGAGCATGGTTTTGAAGTGTTCAATGTTTTCCTGGCTAATGCTCAGGTTAAATGATGTTCTGCCCATTTAGAGAAATCCTCCTGAATAATATTAGTATTCGGTCCTAGGTCCTGTTTTCATTATATCATCTTACTGAAAAAAAGCAAGAAAATATATTTTCAATTTTTTGTGAAGCGAAAATGTAAGAAAAATATAGCCTTTTTCAAAAAACCTATTGATTTTCTGAAAAAAACGTGATATAATAAGTAAAGTAAGATAGATTAGACTGAAGACTGGGGTTTCGCTCCAGTCTTTAAGTTTTGATTGGGGGATTTTCCGGTAATACCGGAGTATCCTGCCGAAAAGAAAGGAACTGTCAGGAATGGCACTTGCAAAGGGCTTCAGCGCGGTAGAAGCGGCGGCTGAAGCGGCGGTCAGACCCATCGTCGAAAGCCATGGCTTCACACTGTGGGACGTGTGGTTCGTCAAGGAGGGAGCGAAGTGGTATCTTCGTATCTTCATCGACAAGCCGGAGGGCATCTCGATCGACGACTGCGAATCCATCGACGGGTTGATCAACGCCGAGATAGACAAGCAGGACTTTATCGACCGGATAGACTATCTGGAGGTAGGTTCGGCGGGGCTGGAGCGCTCCGTAAGACGGCTGGCGCAGCTTCCGCTGGCGGTAGGAAAGAGGATAAAGGTCAAGACCTACAAGCTGTGCGAGGGAATGCCGTCCAAGGCGTTCAGCTGTACTCTTTCGGACTTCGACGGCGAGAAGATCACGGTTACAGGGGATTTCGGCGAGGCATCACTGCCGGTCGCGGAGGTCTCTGCAATAAATTACGACGATTTTGACGATCACGACCTGCTCAACAGCGGAGAGTGACCGCGGCTTACTATTTTATTAAATGGAGGAATAACGGAAAATGGCTAAAAGAAAGGCACAGCCTAAGGACGACATCAAGGATTTTTTCATTGCGCTGGCTGAATACGCAGCGGAAAAGGGCATTGACAGGGACGTTTTCGTGGCGAAGATAAAGAACGCCATCGAAAAGAGCCTCAAGACCAACATGCACCTTGAGGACAAGGACAGCGAGGTGGTTTTCGTCACCATCGACCTCGAAAAAGAGATCTTCAACGTAAGCGTACTTAAAGAGGTCATCGAGGTAGTAGACACTCTCTACGAACCGGAGATAGAGATCGTGCTGGAAGAAGCGCGCAAGATAAACCCCGCGGTGGAAGTCGGCGACAAGGTTAGAGTGCCGGTTGACCCCCACGAGTTCAAGCGTATCGCGGCGAAGAATGCAAAGGACCTCATCAAGCAGGGCTTCCGTGACGTAGAGCGTCAGCAGCTCAGCGAGATGTGGGGCGAGTACGAGAACGAGGCGGTTTCCGCTGTTGTCACCAAGATAGAACCGAAGACCGGCCATGCCACCATCGAGGTGAACCACAACGAAGTGCTTCTCATGAGAGCCGACCAGATACCCGGTGAAACGCTGCATGTCGGCGACATCATCAAGGTGTTCATCACCGGTGTTTCCAAGGAGTACAAGGAGGGCGCAAAGAAGCAGTCCCTGCGTATCACCAGAACCGACAAGGGTCTTATCAAGCGCCTGTTTGAGCTTGAGTGCCCCGAGATCTACGATGGCACCGTTGAGATAAAGGCAGTAAGCCGCGCTCCCGGTTCCCGCTCCAAGATCGCTGTTATCAGCAACGACCCGAACGTTGACGCGGTGGGCGCATGTATCGGTACACAGAAGACCAGAATAAACGCAGTCACCAAAGAGCTGAAAGGCGAAAAGGTAGACGTTGTGTTCTACAACGAGGATCCCGAGGAGTTCATCAAGCAGGCTCTGAAGCCGGCAGAAGTTCTCCGTGTGGTAATAAACGACCCGCATGTGAGAGCATGCAAGGCGATAGTGCCGGATAATCAGCTGTCCCTCGCCATCGGCAACAAGGGTCAGAACGCTCTTCTGGCGGCGAAGCTCACCGGCTTCAAGATAGACATCAAGGCGGAGAGCAAAATCACTCCCGAGGACTTAGAGGTCATCGAGTACCCGCCGGAGGAGGAAGAGCCGGAGCAGTCCGAGGAACTGACCGCAGAGGAAGCCCAGGAAGCTGCACCGGAAGCGCAGCCGGAGGAATAAGGAGCATTCTATGCAGGAAAAGCACATTCCTATGCGCAAATGCACAGGCTGCGGTGAAATGATAGGAAAAAAAGGCGCTGTGCGGGTCGTTCGCAGCAAGGACGGAGAAATATCCGTTGACCCCACAGGGAAAAAAGCCGGGCGCGGCGCGTATATCTGCTGTGACAGGAAATGCCTGGAGCTTGCGAGAAAAGGCAGGAAGCTGGAACGCGGACTGAAGTGCGCCATACCCGATGATATATACGAAATTCTCGAAAAGGAGCTGACCTCGGATAAATAAGGTACTTTCGACGATCTGCCTTTGCCGCCGGGCGGGGAAGCTGGTTCTAGGCTTCGACGCAGCAGTGCAGGAGATTACCGCTCCCAAGTCAAAGGCAGCGGGGATCATTCTGGCGGCTGATCTGTCGCCCAAAACCGAAAAGGAAATACGTTTTCAGGCAGAAAGGTGCGGCACACCGGTCGTTCAGGGAGATTTCACCATGGACGAAGCAAAGGACGCCGTCGGAAAACGAACAGGCATCTTTCTGGTGCTTGACGCAGGTTTATATGGCTCAATTACGAAACATATTACAGATAAGAACTGAGATGGAGGAAAGTTACATTGCCAAACAAAAAATATCGAGTACAGGATATTGCGGCTGATATCGGCGCTGACCGCAGTGAAGTAATTAAGCTGCTGGAGGGGGCTTTTGAAGGCTCCAAGAAGGCGCAGACCTCTCTTACCGACCAGGAGGTAAGCTATGTGCTGGAGGTTTATTCCAGAAAGCACGAAGTGAAAGACTTCAACGACTATTTTAATGAGACCAAGGAAATAAAGACCGAAAAGCCCAAGGCGGAGGAAAAGAAGCCCCCCGCAAAGAAGAAGCCGGCGGCAAAGAAGGAAGAAGCCCCCGCAGCAGCGGAGGAAGCTAAGCCCGAGGTAAAGGCAGAGGTCAAGACAGAACCCAAATCAGAGGCAAAGCCTGAGCCGAAGCCGGAGGCAAAGCCGGAGCCTAAGCCCGAGGTAAAGGCAGAGGTCAAGCCCGAGCCGAAGCCGGAGGTAAAGCCGGAGCCTAAGCTCGAGGTAAAGGCAGAGGTCAAGCCCGAGCCCAAGCCGGAAGCAAAGCCGGAGCCTAAGCCTGCTCCCAGAGCAGAACAGAAGCCCGCTGGCTTCAACCGCGACAACAAAACCGGCGACAAACCCCAGTCTGCAAACGGCAGACCCGGCGAACGTCCGCAGTTCAACAACAACCGCGGCGGCGACAGACCGCAGTTCAATAACAACAGGAACGGCGACAGACCCCAGTCCGCGAACGGCAGACCAGGAGAGCGTCCGCAGTTCAACAACAACCGCAGCGGCGACAGACCGCAGTTCAATAACAACAGAAACAGCGACAGACCGCAGTTCAACCGCGATAACAGAAACGGCTTCAACCGTGACAACCGCGACAACCGCGACCAGCGCCGCGAGCCGGTAAATCCGCTGGCAAGCTCCAAGCCGTCCATGCAGAAGCCGGCTATCGACTCGTCCAAGATAAAGGTTAACACTCCCCCCATGCAGAAGCAGAAGGGCGAGGCTGTACAGCGCGGTGAGCAGGTCACCAAGATGGTGGACACCCGTGGCAGCTATGTTGAGCTGGACAAGTACAACGAGCGCTATGAAACCATCGCCCCTGCCAACAGAATGGGCAACGACAGCTTCCAGCGCAAGCAGAAGATACAGCAGAAGTCCCAGAACAAGGGAAAGCCGTTTGGCTCCAAGCGCGAGACCGAGGCGCAGAAGCTGAAGCGCCTTGAACTGGAGCGCGCAAGAAAGCAGCAGCTGAAGGTACAGATACCGGACGAGATCGTGGTATCCGAGCTGGCTTCCAGACTGAAGGTCACCGCGACCGAGGTCATCAAGAAGCTGTTCACCCTCGGCGTAATGGCGAACCTCAACGAAACTATCGACTTTGACACCGCTTCCCTCGTTGCAGAGGAACTGGGCGCAAAGGTTGAGAAGGAAGTCGTTGTGACCATCGAGGAGCGTCTGTTCGAGGACACCCCGGACGATCCCGCGAGCCTCCAGCCCCGCAGCCCTGTCGTTGTTGTAATGGGTCACGTTGACCACGGCAAGACCTCGCTTCTGGACTATATCAGACACGCAAGCGTTACTTCCACCGAGGCGGGCGGTATCACCCAGCACATCGGTGCGTACAGAGTACAGATAAACGGCAGGGATATCACCTTCCTCGATACTCCCGGACATGAAGCGTTCACCTCTATGAGAGCGCGCGGTGCAAGCATCACCGATATCGCTATCCTGGTAGTTGCTGCGGACGATGGTATCATGCCGCAGACTGTTGAAGCTATCAACCATGCTAAGGCGGCGGGCGTTTCCATCATCGTTGCCATCAACAAGATGGATAAGGAGGGTGCAAACCCAGACAAGATAAAGGAAGAGCTTACCAAGTACGACCTCGTATGCGAGGAATGGGGCGGCGACGTTATCTGCGTTCCGGTTTCCGCAAAGACCGGCGATGGTATCGAGAATCTGCTTGAAATGGTATGCCTTACCGCGGACGTTCTGGAGCTGAAGGCTAACCCCGACAGGCTTGCCACCGGCGCAGTTATCGAAGGCCGTCTGGACAAGGGCAGAGGTCCTATCGCGACAGTTCTGGTGCAGAACGGTACTCTTCGCACCGGCGATGTGCTCATCGCAGGTATGTCCGTGGGCAGAGTTCGTGTAATGCGCGACGACAAGGGCAGGACTGTCAAGGAAGCAGGCCCGTCTGTTCCGGTTGAGATCATGGGTCTGTCTGAAGTTCCCTCCGCAGGCGACACCTTCGCGGCGGTAGAGGACGAGAAGCTCGCCCGTGAACTGGTAGAGAAGCGCCGCGCCGAGGCAAAGGAGGAGCAGTTCAGGGCATATCACCAGGTGACCCTCGACAATCTGTTCTCTTCTATCGAGCAGGGTACTGTAAAGGAACTGCCGATCATCGTAAAGGCGGACGTTCAGGGCTCTGTTGAAGCGGTAAAGCAGTCGCTTGAAAAGCTGTCCAACGAGGAAGTTCGCGTAAGAGTTATCCATGGCGCAGTCGGCGCGGTAAGCGAGAGCGACGTAATGCTGGCGGCGGCTTCCGGCGCAATCATAGTCGGCTTCAACGTAAGACCTCACCCGTCGGCACAGGAGAACGCAAAGCGCGATGGTATCGAGATACGCCTTTACCGCGTGATCTACGACGCTATTGAGGACATCACATCGGCGATGAAGGGCATGCTTGCGCCCAAGTTCAGGGAAGTCGACCTGGGCAGAGTCGAGGTTCGTCAGGTATACAAGATCACCAACGTCGGCATGGTCGCTGGTTCCTACGTCCTTGACGGAAAGGTGGCAAGAAACGGTCAGGTTCGTATCGTCCGCGATGGTATCATCGTCGGCGACGACAAGATCGCCGGACTCCAGCGCTTCAAGGATTCCGTGAAGGAAGTTGCCGCAGGCTACGAGTGCGGTATCAGCCTTGAAAAGTTCACCGATTTCAAGGTGGGCGACATTCTGGAGGCGTATGTTATGGAGGAATACAGGGATTGATCTCCTGTTAATCCACTGGAAATATTTCCTATATCTATTTTCCCGTAGGGGAGGGGCTTGCCCCTCCCGTTTAAGGCGGTGTATTCGGGCGGGAGGGGCAAGCCCCTCCCCTACAATAAAGAGCATTATTTTGTTGTTCTTTATTTGAACCAAGCTAATTTTTCTGATACAAGGAGGGTTTTATGGCTAATTTTAACTTGAAAAGACTTTCCGAGGATATAAAAAGGGAGCTTTCCGCTGCGGTGAGCGGCGTGAAAGACCCCCGGGTCGCGAAGAACTTCGTGACCGTGACCCACTGTGAGCTTACCAGCGACCTGTCCTACTGCCGTGTGCATATCGCGTGCCTCGGCGGGGAGGGGAGGACGGCAAAGGCTGTGGAGGGCATGACCGCTGCTTCCGGCTATTTCAAGAAGGCTGTTGCGGGCAGAGTACGCATGCGCAAGATGCCGGAGTTCATCTTCCTGCCGGACAATTCGCTGGAATACAGCGCACATATCGACGACATAATCGCACAACTGCCGAAGCCGGTACAGTCTGACGAAGAAGCCGGCGCCGAAGATACGGAGGACGCTGATGAGGAGAATTGACCTTCACGAGGCGGGAGAGTTCCTGCGGGAAAACGACTGCTTCCTTATCCTCATGCACGGCAGCCCGGACGGCGACACGCTGGGCTGCGGCTATGCGCTGTGCGGCGCATTACAGCAGATGGGCAAGAAAGCGAAGGCTGTCTGCCCCGACCCGATACCGCATAAGTTCGACTATATGTACCGGGAGATCGAGCAGCAGGAATTTGAACCGCAGACGATACTCACCGTTGACGTTGCGGACGCAAAGCTGCTGTACTCCATGAAGGAGCTTGGCGAAAAGTCGGCGCTGTGCATTGACCATCACGTCAGCAACACCGAGTACGCCGAGCGGCTGCTGCTCGCGCCGGAATACGCGGCGGCGTGTGAGCTTATGTTCGAGCTGCTTGGTTCCATGCCGGAGGTTAATATAACTCCCGCCATCGCGGACTGCCTTTACACCGGTATCGCGACCGACAGCGGCTGCTTCAAGTACAGCAACACCTCGCCGCAGACCCATGTTTACGCGGCGGAGCTGATGAAGCTGGGCGCGGACATAGTGCCGATAAACACGGTGATGTTCGACATGAAGAGCCAGGGACGGCTGAAGCTGGAACAGCTTGCGTTAAGCAACATACGCTACTTCGACGCAGGCAGGATAGCTGTGATTGACGTGACCCAGTCGCTTATCGACTCTATCAACGGCATAGACAGCGAGGACGTCGGCGCGCTTGCGGCGATCCCCCGCCAGATCGAGGGCGTGGATATCGGTATATGTATCAAGGAGAAGCAGCCGGGGCTGTTTAAGGCTTCGCTGCGCTCCAGTGAGAACGCGGACGTGGCAAAGATAGCGCAGCAGTTCGGCGGCGGCGGTCACGCGAGAGCAGCTGGCTGCTCGTTCGAGTGTCCGCTTGAAGAAGCGGAGCGCCAGCTGGTGCAGGCGTGCACAAAGGCGCTGGAGAAGTGACATGACCGGGATAATCTGTATCAACAAGCCGCAGGAGTTCACCTCGTTCGATGTGGTGGCTTCAATGCGGCGCTGCTTCGGCACTAAGAAGATAGGTCACGGCGGCACTCTCGACCCGATGGCGACTGGAGTGCTTCCGGTGTTTGTCGGGGGAGCGACCAAGGCGGTAGACCTAGTTCCGGACGACAGTAAGAGCTACCGCGCCGGGTTCCGGCTGGGGTTCGTGTCGGACACACAGGATATCTGGGGAAAGCTGCGCTCCCGCTGCGAGAACGGAGTTTCGGAGGCAGAGGTGCAGATAGTGCTGGAGGCCTTCCGCGGCAATATCATGCAGATACCGCCGATGTACTCCGCGCTTAAAGTCAACGGACAGAAGCTGTGCGACCTCGCCCGTAAGGGAATCGAGGTGGAGCGCAAGCCCCGTCCGGCGGTGATATCCCGGCTGGAGCTGGTAAGCTTTGACGGCACCGACGGTGTGCTGGAGGTGGACTGCTCCGGTGGGACATACATTCGCACGCTGATAAACGACATCGGCGATGAACTCTGCACCGGCGCGGTGATGACCAGCCTGTGCAGGACAAAGAGCTGCGGTTTCACGCTGGAGCAGTGCCACGAGTTGGAGGAAGTCCGCGCGGCAGCCCCGGAACAGCTTGAAAGCTGGCTCATGCCGGTGGAACAGTTGTTCAGTTGTCAGCCGGAGATACCGCTTGACGAGGTTCAGAAGAGAATGTACCTTAACGGAGTGCGGCTGGACGCAGAGCGGCTCGTGAAGCGCCCGGAGCAGGACATTCTGTGCCGGATAACAAACCGGGGGGAGTTCCTCGGTGTTGGAAGAATAAACGAACAGGGCGAGCTGGTTTCGGTGAAGCAGTTCCGCAGGGAATGACCGGACTTCCGCTCTGAATGGTGGAATAATCTTGATTGACATAACATACAGCGGTCAGGGGCTGGCGGAAAAGACCGCAGTCGCCCTTGGCTACTTTGACGGGCTGCATCTGGGACATGTCGGCGTTATCAGCGCCGCTCTCACACAGCCCGGGCTTAAACCGGCGGTGTTCACCTTCAACTGCGACACCACGCTGCCGAAATTCCGCGGACCGGAGGACATAATCTCCTTTGAGAACAAGGAGGAGCTTATGCAGCGCATGGGGGTGAAGTACCTCTACGCACCGGATTTCGCAGAGGTATGCACCCTCACCGACGAGGACTTCGTGAAGAAGATACTCATAGACAAGCTGAACGCCGGCTTCGCTTGCTGCGGCAGGAGTTTCCGGTTCGGCAGGGGGGGCTGCGGCACTCCCGAACGTCTGGGAGAGATTGGCGCAAGGTACGGTATGCGGGTAGAGGTGGTGCAGGACGTCTGCCTTGACGGGCAGATAATCAGCTCCACGAGGATAAGAGAGCATATCCGCCGGGGCGAAATAGAGCAGGCAAACCGGCTGCTGGGCTATGAGCTGTGGTACAGGCTGCCAGTGATAAAGGGTAACGAGATAGGACGCACTATCTCCTTCCCGACTATAAATCAGGTGATACCTGACACTAACATCATACCCCGCTACGGCGTGTATAAGAGTTTCGTTGAGATAGACGGAAAGCAGTACCACGGAGTGACTAACATCGGCGTGAAGCCCACCGTGGAGCACCGGACTGACGGCAGCGGAGCGGTGATGGAAACGCACATCATTGGCTATGACGGCGACCTTTACGGTCAGAATATCGCTGTGGCGCTGGTGCGGTTCATTCGCCCGGAGCAGAAGTTCGCGGGGCTTGACGAGCTGAAAAACCAGATATCGCTTGACAAGCAGGCGGCATTATTGTGACTGCAATACATGAAAGGAATATCGAAATGGAAGTAAGAACCAGATTTGCCCCCAGTCCCACTGGGTACATGCATATAGGTAATCTGCGCACCGCGCTGTACACCTATCTTATCGCAAGAAAGAACAAAGGCAAGTTCATACTGAGAATAGAGGACACCGACCAGGGGCGCTACGTTGAGGGCGCAACTGACGTTATATATAGAACGCTCAAGACCTGCGGACTTAACTGGGACGAAGGTCCGGACATCGGCGGCCCCTGCGGTCCGTATGTACAAAGCGAGCGCATGGGTATGTTCAAGGAGTACGCCGAGAAGCTGGTGGAGAGCGGACACGCGTACTACTGCTTCTGCGGCAAGAACGAAGCAGCCGGCGAGGACACCGCGAGCGGTCTTGCCTCCGCGAACCGCTGCGCCTGCCGTGACCTCCCCCGTGAGGAAGCGGAGAAGCGCCGCGCCGCCGGGGAATCCTGCGTTATCCGGCAGAAGATTCCGAACGATGGCACGACAACTTTCCATGACGAGATATACGGCGACATCACCGTTGAGAACATCGACCTTGACGATCAGGTGCTGCTGAAATCCGACGGAATGCCCACCTACAACTTCGCGAACGTGGTGGACGACCACACCATGGGCATAACCCATGTCGTAAGAGGAAACGAGTACCTGTCCTCTGCGCCGAAGTACAACCTGCTTTACGAAGCATTCGGCTGGCAGCCGCCCATCTATATCCACGTTGAGCACATCATGCGGGACGCTACCCACAAGCTGTCCAAGCGTGACGGCGACGCGTCCTTTGAGGACTTCAAGTCTAAGGGCTACCTCACCGAGGCGATACTGAACTACATTCTGCTGCTGGGCTGGGCGCCCAAGGGCGAGCAGGAGATATTCACGCTGGACGAGATGGTGGAAGCGTTTGATTTAAGTGGCATTTCCAAGTCCCCGGCGATTTTCGACCCGCTGAAGCTCACCGCGATAAACGCCGAATATATCCGCGCACTGCCGCTGGAGAAGTTCGTGGAGCTTGCCGAGCCGTGGATAAGACAGACCTGCAAGCGCACCGACATCGACCTGCCGCTTCTCTGCGCTGGTATCCAGCCGAGAACAGAGGTGCTCAGCGATATCCCGGAGCGGGTGGACTTCATCGACGAGATGCCGGAGTACTCCATTGATATGTACGTCAGCAAGAAGATGAAAACCACCCCGCAGACCTCTCTGGAAGCGCTGAAGAAGCTGATTCCGGTCATCGAGGGAGTTCAGGACTTCACGCAGGAGAACATTCACGACGCTCTGTTCAGGCAGATAGAAGCGGACGGCGTGAAGAACGGTCTGTACCTCTATCCGCTGCGTGTGGCGCTGTCCGGCAAGGCGGTAACTCCCGGCGGCGGCGTGGAATTAGCGAAGATACTCGGCAAAGAGGACACCCTCAGCCGCATGAGAAAGGCTGTTGAGAAGCTCACCGCTGAGATAGGCTGATAATTTCATAATTAATACACAAATTCATCACTTTAGTGTGTTATTATATTCCTGCACGGTTATTTCCGGGCAGAAACTCATCACAGTTTGACAAAGGACAAATGTAATGATCGAAGTAAAAAATCTTAGCAAAAGCTACGGCAGCAAGCTCGCAGTGGACGGTATCAGCTTTACCGCAGGGGAGAGCGAGATACTGGGCTTCCTAGGGCCTAACGGCGCGGGGAAGTCCACCACAATGAACATGCTGACCGGGTATCTGTCCTCCTCGGGCGGGCAGGCGCTGATAAACGGTGTGGACATTCTGGAAGACCCGGTGCGCGCAAAAAAGGACATCGGCTACCTGCCGGAGCTGCCGCCGCTTTATCTGGACATGACGGTTATGGAGTACCTGAACTTCGTGTACAGCCTGAAAAAGTGCAAGCTGCCCAAGCACTCCCATCTGGAGGAGATATGCCGTCTGGTGAAGATAACAGACGTGCAGAAGCGCGTTATACGCAACCTTTCAAAGGGCTACAAGCAGCGTGTGGGGCTGGCGCAGGCACTGGTGGGAAATCCCAAGGTGCTGATACTGGACGAGCCGACGGTAGGCCTTGACCCCAAGCAGATAATCGAGATACGCACGCTGATAAAGAAGCTGGGGAAGAACCACACTGTGATACTGTCCTCCCATATCCTGTCGGAGGTACAGGCGGTGTGCGACAAGATAGTCGTAATAGACAAGGGCAGGCTGGTGGCTAACGACACCACCGAAAACCTGTCCCATAACCTCTCCGCCGACCACAAGCTGACGGTACAGATAGAAGGTCCTACAAAGGAAGTAAAGCAGCTTCTGGAGCAGATACCGCAGATGGTGGAGGTACACCTCAACCGCACGATAGAAAAGACCATCGGCGAGTACGAGCTTAACGCTGAGGAGGGCTGCGATATCCGCCGGGAGGTATTCAAGCGCATGGCGGCGCGGAATTACCCCATTCTGCTGATGAGAAGCAGCGAGCTTACGCTGGAGGAGATATTCCTGAAGCTCACCACCGGGGATTTCTACGGCAATATCGACAACGGAGGTGCGGGTAGATGATAGCTATAATGAAGCGTGAATTCGCTTCCTACTTTACCTCGCCGCTGGGTTATGTTTACCTTGCGGTATTCTACGGGTTCTCCGGACTGTTCCT
>JBJFGA010000151.1:0-14378 GCA_051892275.1 Oscillospiraceae bacterium
GGGAAGGTTTTTACGCCGACGCTGGCGGAAATGTGGTATTCCTTACCGGAAACAGCGTTGAGACTATCGAGGTGTTCCCGGAACGCGCTCCTGATGATGTCCTCGGAAACCGCCGACGGGATAACAGCCACCATCTCGTCACCGCCCCAGCGAACGCAGAGCGCGTCCGACGGACAGGTGTTTCTTAGCGCGTCCGCAACCGAGCAGATAGCAAAGTCGCCGTCATCGTGTCCGTAGCTGTCATTGATGTACTTCAGCCCGTCAAGGTCGGCAAGCACCAGTGTAATGCTGTCGCTGCATTTCGCCAGAAGGGCAGGGAAGCTGTTCTTCAGCGCCATGCGGTTAAGCAGATGGGTCAGCCCGTCACAGCGATACATGTCCTCTATCTTATGAGTGAGGTAATGCTGATACTGTATCGTGCGGAAAGCTCCGAACGCAGCGTTCAGCGTGTTGATTATCTGCGAAGCCTTATAATAGTTCTGAATGTCATAATTGTGATAGTTGAAGCAGACATATCCCATCGGAACGCCCATGTAATTAAGCGCGAAGAAGATAAGCGGGTTGTCGAACTTACACAGCATTTCCTCCATATCAGGGTGGAGGTCGCTTGTTTTTATGTCGTACATATTGCCGCTCATCGGATAGTTGGTGTTGTACATCAGCTTCATGGTGTCGCCGAACGGTCTGGAGGGCTTCTGAAGGAGCGGGTTCACGGTGGAGTCAGTGCATTCCGGATTCAGCACGATGACCAAATCATAGAAATCGTATTTGTCCAGCAGCTGTGCCACCTCGCAGAAATCGTTGCAGTCCAGCACCCGCGACATCATGCGGAACATGTGCTCCTCCTCCGACTGGAATCGGTATAAGGCATTGTTGACATAGTTCAGCTCCTCGGAAGCGTTGATGCTCTCGCCGCAGCTGCACCCGCAGCTTGCAGACTTCTGGAGCGTAGGAACGACCAGCTTCTCCGCCGGAACTACTTTGCCGTTTATTAGATCCATTATCGTGTCGGAAACGGTTTCGGCAAGCTCTTCGTTGCTGCAAAGACAGCTTGTTATCTGGGGAACACAGTATTTTATATCCTTGATCCCGTCAAATCCTGTGACAAGAATGTCCTCGGGAATTCTGACGTTATGCTTTTTCAGCACGTTTATCGTAGCGATAGCCATAGTGTCATTGGCGCAGATTATCGCCTGGGGAAGCGCCCTGCGGCGGACGAACAGCTTTTCCACTGCTTCCTCGGTAGGTCTGCTCCAGAACTGACCGTAGCTGATGTCCTCGTCTCCGAACGGGATATCCAGCTCCTGCGCGACCTTTCGTACAACGTCAATGCGCTCCTCGGAGAAGTCGTTGCCCTTGAAGCCGGCGAGCATGTGGAAGTCGGTTATACCGTGGTCCTTAAGGACATGGCGCACTACCTGTTCAAAGCCTGCGGAGTAGTCAAAGCCTATCCTTGTGGAGCCATCGTATTTTCCGCGCAGAGTTATAACAGGGATATCATGCGCCCGTGATCTGTCTACGATTTTTTGTATGGCGTCGGAGTCCTTTATAGCTTCATCGTGGATAACGACAGCGTCGGTGATATCGTAGTTTATTAGGTCGAACACTGCCTTTGAGCCCTGTTCCTCCACTTCGTTAAGGTACAGGTCAGTAGGGGTGGTGAATACCATGAGCCTTGCGTTGCGATCTCTGAGGGACTGATTAAGTTTTGTAATGAACAGATTGTTTGTATCATCATGGATACGCGGAATGCACAGTGCCACAATATATTTTCCGTAAATCACAGAAACTACTCCTTTGTAATGATAGAAAAAACAGAATACAGTATAACTATATTATAATAGGTAGAGAAAACACTTGGCGGGGGAAACATATTCTACAATGTACAATATATTTTGATTATAGCATATCATCAGGAAAAATGCAAGCGAAATAACAGGATTTATTCTTGTTTTCACGATTTTATCACAAAGAGGAGGTTTACAGTGTCAGTGCCTGTCCTGACAGCCAATTCTGTGACAATTATTTCTTCCACGATATGAGATTATACATGATCAATATATAAATACCGCATAACGAGCCAAAACCTCCGCATAGTCTAATTGTACAATACACCGCAGAAATTGTACAAAACTATCCTGTTTATTGAAAATACATAAAAACATGACGAAATAATCATAATCTTTTACGTTTTTGCCACTTTACAAATCTGTTTTTTCTGGTATACTAACAGTAAACGTTTTCAAAAGCTCCGTCATACAGAAAAACAGGCGGAAGGGAAAGGAGAGGTAAAAATGTTTCTTTTCAGATGGCTGTGGAAGAACATGAAGGGCTGCCGCGCGATATACATAACGGCGCTTTTCATGACGGTGATATGTCAGTCCATGTACATAATCACGCCCTACTTTACTCAGCAGATAACAGACACCTTTATCATCAACGACAACGCGCTGCAAAATATCACGGAGCACACTGACACGCTGATACTCATGCTGGCGGCAATGATAGGCTTCACGCTGCTGCGCTGTATGATACAGTACGGCAGCAACATGATGTATGAGCACAGCTCACAGACGCTAATCTACCGCGTCAGAAAGGTGCTGTTCGACCGTATCGAGAACCAGGACGCGTCCTTCTACAACAACTACCGCACCGGCGACATCATGACCCGCGTGACCTCCGACCTTGACATGGTGCGTCATTCCATCGCATGGATCGTCAAGACCATCGTTGAGTGTATCGTGCTGTTTTCGGCTTCGCTCATCTATTTCTTCACGATGGACTGGCTGATGGCGCTCTGCCTTATCTCGCTGACCCCGGTGATACTGTTCATTACATGGCTTTTCAAGCGCAAGGCAGGTCCTCTTTACGTAGACCTGCGCGAGAAGCTCTCACGCATGAACACCGCCGCCGAGGAAAACATCTCCGGCAACCGCGTCGTAAAGGCGTTCGCCCGGGAGGACTATGAGATAAAGCAGTTCGACAATTACAGCCAGCAGTACAACAAGGCAAACAAAAAGGCTTCGTTCATGTGGCTTAGTTTCTTCCCGTTCCTTGAAACCACCGCACAGTCGCTTTCTGTGATAATGCTTATCTGCGGCGGCATTTTCGTGGTGAACGGCAGGATAACCATGGGACAGTATGCGGCGTTCGCCGGACTTATCTGGACGCTTTCCAACCCTATGAGAACGCTGGGCAACATAGTGAACGACCTCCAGCGTTTCTCCGCTTCTGCGAATAAGATAATCGAGATATACTACGGCAGCCCGAGGATAGTGGACAGAAATGACGCAGTAGACAAGCCGGAGCGCTTCGAGGGCAGGGTGGAGTTCGATCACGTCAGCTTCTCCTTCGGCAGCAACGAGGTGCTGAAGGACATCTCGTTCACCGTTGAACCCGGCGAAACCGTGGTTATAATGGGCGAAACAGGCTCCGGCAAGACCACTCTTGCAGAGCTGATACCGCGCATTTATGACGTGAAGAGCGGCGAGGTCCGTGTTGACGGCGTAAACGTGAACCACCTAAAAGTTAAGCAGCTTCGCAGCAATATCGGCTTTGCTACCCAGGACGTTCTGCTGTACTCCGACACCATAGACGGCAACATCAGCTTCGGCGACAGCGATTTGCCGGAGGAGGACGTGGTGAAGTTCGCAAAGGCGGCGGACGCGGACGGCTTCGTGCGGAAGCTCTCGGACGGCTACAACACGATAGTCGGGGAGCGGGGAGTGGGGCTTTCCGGCGGTCAGAAGCAGCGTATCTCGCTTGCGAGGGCGCTTGCTGTAAAGCCCGCAATACTGATACTTGATGACACTACCTCTGCGGTAGACCTCGAAACCGAGAAGCATATTCAGCAGTCCCTCGCAAACCTCGACTTCCCCTGCACGAAGATAATCATAGCGCAGCGTATCTCCACCGCGAAATACGCCGACAAGATAATAGTGCTGAAGGAAGGCAGGATACAGGAGCAGGGAACTCACGAGGAGCTTATTCAGAGCAACGGCTACTACCGTGAAGTATACGATTTACAGAAGTAAGGGGGGATAAGCATGGCAAGAAACAAATTCGACGTGGACGAGGTGCTCGAAACCCCGTTCGACATACGTCACTTAAAGCGATCGCTGATTTACGCTGCGAAGTACAAAAAGCGTATAGCACTTTCGCTGCTGTTGAGTGCAATGGGCTCGGTGATAGGGCTTCTCACCCCGCTTATCGTCCAGAACGCAATTGACAACTACATGATACCTGCCGACCAGTCCGCTGCGGTAAGCCCGGAGGACAGGGTGAAGTACATTATCTTTAGCGGCATTGCAGTGTTTGTGTGTATCGTGGTGAGCGTTATCTTTGCGAAGATACGTTCCGTCATGATGACTAAGGTTGGGCAGGACATTGTTTACGATATTCGCTGCGATCTGTTTGAACACATGCAGCGGCTTAGCTTCGAATACTACGACAGCCGTCCGCACGGCAAGATACTCACCCGTATCATCAACTACATCAACTCGATCTCCGACCTTATGACCAACGGTCTTGTGAACTTCATTCTTGAGATAATGAACCTGCTGTTCATCACGGTGTTCATGTTCTTTGTGAACTGGCAGCTGGCGCTTATCACTATGGCTGGACTTCCTGTCTATGCCGTCATCATGCTGGTCATCAAGAACGGACAGCGCAAGGCATGGCAGCAGGTGAACAACAAAAGCTCCAACCTCAACGCATACCTGCACGAAAGCATTGTCGGCGTGAAGATTTCCCAGATGTTCACCCGGGAGGAAGAAAACGCCGAGATAAACGACAAGCTGGCGAAGAAGTACAAAAAGGCATGGATGCGTGCAGTGTCCTTCTCCAACCTTGTATGGCCGAGCACGGACGTTGTTTCGATAATCGTCCGGGCGGCGATATTCGCGGTGGGACTTCTCGGAATGGGCGGCGCGGTGTCCTTTGGTACTATCATCGCCATGACGGACTATTCCGCGCGTTTCTGGCAGCCGCTGATGAACCTCTCCAACCTGATGAACACCTTCATCAACGCTGTGGCGAATCTCGAAC
This sequence comes from Oscillospiraceae bacterium, assembly GCA_051892275.1. Classification (GTDB taxonomy): domain Bacteria; phylum Bacillota; class Clostridia; order Oscillospirales; family Ruminococcaceae; genus CAG-115. The sequence goes on from JBJFGA010000151.1 coordinate 5,047, forward strand.
GTATCTTTGAGATGATGGACGAGCCGGTCACTGTGGACGACCTCCCGGACGCGAAGGAAATGCCTCAGATAAAGGGCGACGTCCATTTCCGCGACGTTACCTTCGCCTACGAGCCGGGTATAAATATCCTGGAACACCTGAGCTTTGACGTGAAAGCGGGCGAGAGCATTGCTCTGGTAGGACCTACCGGCGCGGGCAAGACCACGATAGTGAACCTCATCTCCCGGTTTTACAACATCTCCGGCGGCGAGGTGGACATTGACGACAGCGACATCTCAAATGTCACGCTGAAATCTCTTCGTTCTCAGATGGGCATAATGCTCCAGGACAGCTTTATTTTCAGCGGCACTATCCGTGACAATATCGCCTACGGCAAGCTGGACGCGACTGACGAGGAGATTCGCAGCGCCTGCAGGATAGTGGGTATCGACAGCTACATAATGTCATTGCCGCAGGGCTACCAGACCCCGGTCAACGAGCGCGGCGCGGGACTTTCCCAGGGACAGAAGCAGCTTATCGCGTTCGCCCGGACTATAGTTTCCGACCCGAAGATACTTGTTCTGGACGAGGCGACCTCCTCTATCGACGCAAAGACAGAGCGCTACCTCCAGAACGGTCTGAACCACCTGCTCAAAGGCAGAACGTCTTTCATAATCGCGCACCGGCTGTCAACTATCCGCAACTGTGACCGGATAATGTATGTGTCCAACAAGGGCATTACCGAAGCGGGAACGCATGACGAGCTTATGGCGAAGAAAGGCGACTATTACAGGCTTTACACGGCGCAGTCGGTATAATTCAAGGCACCTCGGGAACGGGGTGCTTTTCCTTTTCTGAAAAATTTCTTAAATCTGCAAAAAGTACTTGATTTTTTTATGGAAATGTGCGACAATATAATATATATGTATGCTCATATTTCAACCAAAATTTTACGCAAAAGGACGTGGCCAGATGGCACAGTTTTTTAATTTCAAGGAAGACTATTTCGGGCTGACAGACAAGGAAGTCGATAAGAACACCGAGATCTACGGTTTTAACATATACACAAAGCGGGAAAAGCCGCAGGAATGCTTCAACCCCGGAAAGGTTATACTGTCACCGGCGGTGCTGCTGATGTTCATTGCAGGCATATTGAGCTTCTTCGGCAGCGGTATCCTTACCGGAATTATGATAATCCTGCTTGATGTCGCATATTGTGTTATAAGCATTTACATAGGCAGAAGCTCCGACCAGCGGCTGGACGCTGTCAATGAATCCACCCGCATGAAGTTCCGCGTTATCCGGCACGGAAAGCTGGAGCTTGTCGAGAAGGAGCGTATCGTTCCAGAGGACCTCATTGTAGTCCAGGCCGGCGAGTGCGTTCCGGCGGACGCAATGATACAGGAGTGCCGGGAGCTTACCGTTGACGAAAGCGTCTTCACCGGCTCGAACAAGCCCGCGCCGAAGTACGCCGGCGGTATCTCTAAATCCGAGCTGAAGCCCTCTATCGTGTACAGCGGCACGAAGATACTTACCGGTGTGGCTGTCTGCAAGGTCAGCGCCACCGGAGTAGACACCAAATATTACCACAAAATCGGCGAAGTTCCCCCGAAGCACCGTTACTACACCTCAATGGAACGAATCGTGCAGAAGCTGCTGCCGCTCTGTTCCGCGACTGCGGCGGTACTAGCGCTTATCTCTATGGTAGCGTGGATGCTGTACGGCAACGAAGTGATCGAGTCTGCAATGCGCGGTATCACGCTGGGGCTGTGCTTCCTGCCAACCGGGCTTGACACCATCATCAGAATTTACTACACCCGCTGCCTGTCGGAAATGTCCGCAAAGAGCGCACTTGTGAAATCCCTGTCTGATATCGAAGAGCTGAATTCCATGTCCGTGCTTTGCGTTGAGAAAGAGGGCGCGGTATCAAAGAGCCGGCTTGAGGTTCAGTCTATCTACACCCCCAGTGAGGAGCTTATGTTCAAGATAGCGGCGCTCGCCTGCGACCCGGACACAACCGACGAAGCGGAACGCGCACTTATGGTTCGTGCGGCGTTCTTTGACGAGAATATAACCGACCTATACCGCAAGCATAAGTTTATCGAACGTATCCCGGAAAGCAACGACTTCATGAGCGGCGCACTGTGGGAAGTTGGCGGCTCCAGGCTGTACTGCATCAAGGGAACTCCCGAGCAGATACTGCCGCTGTGCCGTTTCCACGGAGAGGAGCTGTACGCGGCGCAGAACATGAAGAAGGAGTTCTATTCCCACGGCTGGCAGGTGATGGCTGTTGCCTGCGCTGACGCGGAACAGGGCGTCTGCGACGAAACCGCTGGTTTCTCCTACACGTTTGTTGGCTTTGCGGCGTTCTCGTCGCCTATGAGAGATTCTGTTCCTGCGGCGGTAAAGACCTGCCAGAGGGCGGGCGTCCGGGTGGTGATGTTCACCGAGGACAACGCAGAAGCCGCCGCCGCCACCGGGCGCATGATAGGGCTTTCTGGCAAGGTAGTCACCGGAAAGAGCATTTCCGAATCGGTGAAGTACGGCTCGGAGCTTCCTCTTGACGCGGACATCTACGCTAAGGTAACACCGGAACAGAAGCTGTACGTTATCGACCAGCTCAAAAAGCAGGGGGAGATAGTCGCAATGACCGCCACCCGCGCCGAGGACGCAGAAGCAATGGAAAAGGCGGACATCGGCATTACAATTGCGGAAAACACCACCGGAAGCGCCTTTGAAGCCGCAGATGTCATCATGCACGATGATAACCTTTCCGCAGTAGCGGGAATGATAGCCTCCGCGCGTCAGGTGCACAGAAACATAAAGCGCGCCTGCGCTGTGCTGATATCCGGGTATCTGTCGCTTATCCTGCTGGATATGCTCAACCTGTTCGGTGACGCGCAGATGATGCTCAACCCGCCTCTTATCGCGGTGCTGACTATGTTCATTCTACCGCTGGCAGCGCTTTCCGGGCTTTCAAACCGCACAGACATGAAGCGGAAAATGCCTCCGTCCGACTTCCTTGCGAAGAACCGCGTGAATTACCGTTTCATCATTCGCACCGCGGTTGTCGGAGTGCTGTGCGGCGCTGTTTCGATAGCTTCCTACATGTTCATGTACAACGGCGCGAATGTCGATTTCGCAAGAAGCTGCGCACTTCTGTCGCTCTGCTTCAGCATTTCCATGTTCACGTTCATCAACCTCACCAACGGCAATCCGTTCACCGGGCTTGCGGCTTCCGGGAAGCCCGCGTTCGTGGGAGTGCTCATGCCGGCGGTGGTTTCGCTGCTGCTGGTGTTTGTTCCGGGATTGAACGGCATTTTCGGGTTGACAGGCATAGACATGCTTGCAACATTTATCTCGATAGTGACCGGTATAATTCCCGCGCTGGGCTATGTGATAGTCCGCTCTATAATCAGGTTTGAATAACAGGAGAGTTTCATGAAGAAGGTTCTGCAATACATCAAGGTATTTCTATGCGGCATTGTGTTCGGTGTTGCCAACATTATCCCGGGCGTTTCCGGCGGTACGATGCTGGTGGTTTTCGGTATTTACGACCAGCTTACCGAAGCCATTTCCGGCGTTAAGGCGATAATCAGAAACATTGTGTTCCTGCTGTTCTTCGGTCTTGGCGCGGGGGTTGGTCTGCTTGGATTTGCTTCGGTAATATCCATGCTGTTCCAGAATTTCGGGGTACAGACCAACATGTATTTTATCGGGCTGATACTTGGAAGCGTACCGATGATTTACCACATGGGTACTTCCGAAAGCAAGGTAAAGCCGCTGTGCGCCCTGCCGTTCATTTTGGCGCTTGGTGTTGTCGTACTGCTGGCGGTGCTGGAGCAGATGAACATTGTCCCTGCCGCAGATGTAGTATCCGGTTTTGACATCGGTATGTCGATAAAGCTGTTCGTCTGCGCGATTATCGCGGCTGTGGCAATGATAATCCCGGGCTTGAGCGGTTCGTTCATAATGATGCTGCTTGGCGTTTACGAAACCATCATTGGAGCGATACAGATAAAGGCGCTGAACTTCTATGTGATAATCCCAGTCGCCCTCGGCGTTATTATCGGCATTATCGGCGGAGCAAAGGTCATTTCGATACTGATAAAGAAGTACAAGCTGATGGTTTACAGTGCGATAATGGGACTTGTGGTTGGCTCGGTGTATGCGATACTGCCGGAGGGCTTCGGCTTCAATCTGCAAACCGGATACGGCTTTGTCTGCCTGCTGTTTGGTGTGCTGACCTCGGTTCTCGTGGCGAAGCTGGGAAAATCAGAGGAATAAAACAACGCCCCGGGAACTCGCTTCCCGGGGAGATTTCATATTCTGTTCTTTATTTTTTGAAGCGCGCCCTTTTCAAGACGACTGACCTGTGCCTGACTTATGCCTATCTCCTTTGCGACTTCGACCTGCGTTTTGCCGCGGAAAAAGCGAAGATTTAAGATGTGTTTTTCCCGGGGCGCAAGTGCGCGTATCGCTTCCTTGAGGGATATTTCGTCCAGCCAGTTGTCGTCGTCATTGTGGTCGCCCAGCTGGTCGAGCACATATATCGTGTCGCCGGATTCCGAAAATACGGGTTCGTACAGCGAAATAGGCTCGCTTATAGCTTCCAGCGCGATAACTACCTCCGGGCGTTCAGCGCCTATCGCTTTTGAGATTTCCTCGATCGTCGGCTCTTTTCCGGTTTCCGATGTGAGCCGTTCACGCGCCTGCATTGCGCGGTATGCAAGGTCGCGTATCGAACGGCTGACCCTTATTGGCGAATTGTCCCGCAGATATCGCCGAAGCTCCCCTTGTATCATTGGCACGGCGTAAGTGGAAAACTTTACCGGCTGCGTGATGTCAAAATTGTCTATTGCCTTGATAAGTCCCACACAGCCCACTTGAAACAGGTCGTCTGCGCTTTCGCCGCGTCCCGCGAACCGCTGTATCACGCTCAGCACCAACCGCAGATTTCCGTTTATCAGCTCCTCACGAGCCTGCATGTCGCCGTCCTTCACCCTTTTCAGAAGCTCCATCTTCTCGTTTTCCTTCAGGACCTTCAGTTGCGAGGTATTCACACCGCTTATTTCAACCTTGTTATAAAACAGAAAAACCACTCCCGCCCTACTTGATTTTGCACAAGTAGTATTGTCAGGAAGTGGTTTTGATATTCTGTTAAAAAATGGATTTATTGACCAGCTTCAATTACAAACCCGTTCCAGCTCCTCCCGGAGCTGTTTTATTATGCGCTTCTCCAACCGTGAAATATAGCTCTGTGATATACCTATCTCGTCCGCGACCTCTTTCTGGGTCTTTTCTCTGCCGCCTTTCAGTCCGAAACGCATTTCCATTATCTGGCGCTCTCTTGGGGAAAGGTGGCTTACTGCTTCGTGGAGAAGCTGCTTTTCGGTCTGTTCCTCGATATGTGCGTTCACGCAGTCGCTGTCTGTGCCGAGGACGTCCGAGAGGAGCAGTTCGTTTCCGTCCCAGTCAACGTTCAGCGGCTCGTCAATGGAAACCTCGCAGCGGCGCTGGCTTGTCTTGCGGAGGTACATCAGTATCTCGTTCTCAATACAGCGGGAAGCGTAGGTCGCAAGCTTGATGTTCTTGTGTACGCTGAACGTGTTGACAGCTTTGATAAGCCCTATCGTCCCGATTGAAACAAGGTCGTCCAGTCCCACGCCGGTGTTCTCGAATTTCTTCGCAATATAAACTACCAGCCGCAGGTTATGCACGATAAGCTGCTCCCGGGCGGCGGGGAAGTCTGTTTCCATCAGCTTGAAAGCGGCTTCTTCCTCCTCGCGGGTGAGGGGCGGAGGCAGCGACTCTGAGCCGTTTATGTAGTAAACACCCTCGTCCTCGCCGAACGCGTATTTTCTGAACGCGTTCAGACCCTCTTCAAGCAGCTTTTTCAGATAGCTTATCATGGTTGTACCTCCTGAATTTAGATAATATTTGGGTTGAATATGCAGTCCGCGCCGGTCATCTTCTGCCTAGTGACCCCGAGAAGAGCGTCCACTGGCTTGCCGCCGATGATTATTTCAGCCGGAAACGCCGGAATGACGCCCTCTGCGGTAACAGTCCGGCAGGGGACAAGCCGTATCCCCTCCAAATCCTCCATATTCCCGGCGAGGTAATTAAGCACCGCTTCCGGCAGCACTGACCGTACCTTATCCAGCGCGGCTATCACAACAGGTTTCCCGGTGAAGCTGTCCCGCAGAGCGTTCCCGGTGTCCGCAAGCCCATCCAGCGGTATTTCAAGACCGTTCCTTCGTACCAGTACTTTTTCGTGGGGGAGTGGACGGTTTTTGTCCCGCAGCAGCTTAACCAGCCGGAATAAGCCGTAGACCGCCCCCGTTATCACCGCCGCAGCCCCTATGGGGATATCGAAGTAAGCAAACCCGTTACGATAATACATACCCAGCGGCGCGGCGAAGCTCCACAGCGCCATCATTCCCCCGGCGAACGTGAAGCTGACAGCCAGGAAACACAGCAGCGCCAGCAGGAATTCTCCCCGCTTCTGCCGCCCGAACGCCACAAATGTCACTGCCACCCCCAGAAGTACTTTCAGCAGCACGCTTATCACCGGGTGAAGCTCCGGCAGCATTATAGCAAGCGCTCCGCAGGCTCCAACCACCGAAGCCAGCAGGCAGCGCAGCGGCTTTATCTTCCGGCGCAGCAGCAATGCCGTTCCCCGGACAAGAAAGTAATTTATGTACAGATTGACCGCGATCAGAACGTCAGCATAGATAATCATATCGTCACCAGCTTGAAACTTGTCTGTATTCTATTATATATTCATCAGACGGAAAAATATGTCAGTCTGTGCCGGGTTTTTTTGATTTTTCCTGCGGGATATGTTACAAAAACAAAAGAAATCGGGCGTATGCTTTCACATACGCCCGTAATATATGTTGTATTATCAGTTCCGGTTGAACTCCGCCAGCTCCAGCCCAGGATTCTTGTCCATTGCCCACTTGATGTTCCACTCACTGGTGAATATCAGCAGGTAGTTGCCCTTTACGTCCTGAATGAGCTTTGTGTCAGAGGTCAGCACCAGCTTCTGAAGTTCGTCCAGACCGCCCTCAAGGTGCTTCTCGCTGGTTATCCAGCGGATATGCTCGTAGGGAAGCCCCTCCCGGATAATGTCAACGTTGTACTCGTTTTTCAGTCTGTACTCCAGCACCTCAAATTGCAGCACGCCGACAACGCCCACGATAACTTCCTCAAAACCGCTCTGCGGCTCGGAGAATATCTGGATAGCACCCTCCTGCGCTATCTGGGTAGTTCCCTTGATGAACTGCTTTCGCTTGAGTGTGTCTTTCTGGCGAATTCTCGCGAAATGTTCCGGCGCGAAGGTGGGTATGCCCTCAAATCTGACCTTTTTCTTGGGTGCGCATATCGTGTCGCCGATGGAGAACACACCCGGGTCGAACACGCCCATGATGTCCCCGGCGTATGCCTCGTTGATTATCTCGCGCTCGCTTGCCATAAGCTGCTGCGGCTGGGAAAGGCGCATTGTCCTGCCGTTCTGTACATGCAACACTTCCATATCCTTTTCAAACTTGCCGCTGCATATTCTCATGAACGCAATTCTATCGCGGTGCGCCTTGTTCATGTTAGCCTGTATCTTGAAGATGAACGCAGAAAACTCCGGGTCGAACGGGTCAACAACGCCGTCCGGGGTGTTCCGGGGCAGGGGTGCGGTGGTCATCTTGAGGAAGTTCTCAAGGAACGGCTCAACGCCGAAGTTAGTCAGTGCCGACCCGAAAAACACCGGCGACAGCTTTCCGCTGTTGACCAGATCCATGTCGAATTCCTCGCTTGCGCCGTCCAGAAGCTCCACGTCCTCGGTCAGAGTGTCGTAGTTGTTCCTGCCGATGATGTCCGCAAGGGAATCGTCAGCAAGGTCTACTTCGGTGGCGGCGACTTCTCTTGTGCCGTTGTTTGCTTCAAAGGAGATTATTCGGCGCTTTTCTCGGTCGTACACGCCCTTGAAGTCCTTGCCGGAACCGATAGGCCAGTTTACCGGGTAGGTCTTGATACCCAGTTCCTTTTCAATTTCTTCCAGCAGGTCAAAGGGGTTTCGTGACTCTCTGTCCATCTTGTTGATGAAGGTGAATATCGGGATATTGCGCATTACGCAGACCTTGAACAGCTTCCGGGTCTGGTTCTCAACACCCTTAGCCGCGTCAATTACCATTACCGCGCTGTCCGCAGCCATCAGGGTGCGGTAGGTGTCCTCCGAGAAGTCCTGGTGTCCCGGGGTGTCGAGAATGTTAATGCAGTAGCCCTCGTAGTTGAACTGCATTACTGACGAGGTTACAGAGATACCTCTCTGCTTCTCTATCTCCATCCAGTCGGAAACGGCGTGTCGGGAGTTCTTCTTTCCCTTAACCGCGCCCGCGAGGGAGATAGCTCCTCCGTACAGCAGGAATTTCTCGGTGAGGGTGGTTTTACCCGCGTCCGGGTGGGAGATTATCGCAAAAGTGCGACGTCTTTCGATTTCGTGTTTTAAATCAGCCATTGTCTACTTCCTTTTGTTATTTTATTTAAGCTCTGACTCTGCTTCGGGGGTCAGAGGATCTTTTCCGAACATTGCTTCGTTTGCTTCTTCGTCAGTGGGAGCTTCAATACCCTTGCTCTTCATGGTGAGGGTGAAAACCAACCCCACGATTATCGGCAGGTAGAAGGTCATTATCCTCCACAGCATCATTGAGGTGTTGATGTACTGCTCGGTAAAGATGTCTTTGAAGAAGCCGTGGTATCCAAGCTCTGCGCCGCCCATTGCACCGGGGAGCGGAATGTAGGAGGATATCATCAGCACATACGCCTGGTAGCTTATTATCTGGAGCAGGCTTGCGTCGCCCATGCCGAAGCCGCGGTACAGCACATAGGAAATGCTAAGGTACAGCGTCAGCTGAATGGTGGTGAAAAAGACTGCTTTAAGGATCAGCGGAACGTTCTTTTTCAGATACTTGAAGTTGTTGTAGAACTTGTTTATCTCTCTGGTGATGTAAACGCGCCACTTCACCGGCTTTTTCACGATATGGAGCTTCACAAGAACCGAGATCAGCCAGTTGGAGAATTTCAGCGTTGCGTTCCTGAAAAGCGCAATGGAAATGAGGAACACTATTACCGCGGTATTAATAATGAACCCGATGAAAACGAACGGCATAAGGCCTTTCTCGTTCAGGTCATCTCCAAACTTGTTGAACCCCGCCACCAGCGTGAACACCGAGTACACCGTCAGCACGAACTGGTACACGATAAAGCGGCTAAGCAAGGCAGTGATACCGCTGCCCAACGGCACGCCGGAGGGCTGCCGCTTCCACACCCGCTGCCCGCACTGTATCCCCGGCAAGTGC
>JBJFGA010000152.1:0-14333 GCA_051892275.1 Oscillospiraceae bacterium
CATAATAACCCCGCCGTTAGTCTACCTACGGCAAATTGCATGGGATTACAAGGCGTACCCGCCTAAATTACGATTTATATAACAAAAGGCGCTGCGATATCACAGCGCCTTTTCCAGAAGCAGGTTATCTGTTGTTCTGCTGGTTCTGTCTGTTCTGACCGTTCTGGTTCTGACGGTTCTGCTGGTTGTTCTGATTCTGGTTGTTCTGGTTGTTCTGCTGATTCTGATTGTTCTGGTTATTCTGATTGGACATGATAGTTCCTCCTGTGGAGCAAACGCTCCTGAATATGTCGGCATTTCCGCCGCAGTGATATTTTGCGCAGGGGAACTGAAATTATTCCACAACATTTTAACAATATTTAGAAATCACTTTTTGAACACCAATGGCTCAAAACTGTTTTTCAGCCGGTGGGCGATACCATTCAGGCTGCGTGAGCCGTTTGCGGTCACCGTTTCGCACTTCTCAATGCCGTACTCCCGGCAGAGTATCTCTGTCATGTGCTGCTTTCCGGCATTTTTGTTGTAAATCTTGATGTAACTGTACCCCGGGTAGTCCTGGGACGGATAGGTCATCAGCTTCAGCAGCTGCCCCGTTTCGCTTCGGGAAAGCTGGTCGTACAGCGCCGATATCTTTTCGCTGCGGTCAACTATCATCAGGTAGATAACACCGTCCTCCGGCTGCGGCTGGCGATGAAGATAGTTCCGATAGGGCGACTTTTTCAAGGACGCAAATATCTTCTGCTCCGCTTCGTTTTCCAGCTTGTCGTAGTATATCACAAGACTTTCGTCGCACAGCGCATTTGTGAACACGTTCATTCCGGCAGCCCTGACTATTTCGCGAACGTTTTCGCAGGACTCCCACGAGATTATGTACGCCTTGACGTAGCTGTTCTCGCGGAAATCGTACAGCGCAGCGCCGTTCATCACCACCACCGGCAGATTGAGGTCAACATCTGACAGAATCCCCATCAGCGAAGCCGGGGTGCGCATGGTCGAGAGCGTGAACTTCAGCCCCTCCGACAGCATACGGTTTATCTCGATTTTTGAAAACGGCGTCAGCTGCTCGGATATCGGCGACAGCATGTCGTCAAGCTCGGCGGTGAACAGCACGTCCTTCACCCGCCTGCGGGGAAGCCGCGCAGAATTCACCAGCATACCGATAGCAATACCGATAAACGTGTCCAGTACACGGTTCAGCACGAACAGATAGGGATTATCGTCCGTGATGTGGTTCACGGTGATGGACAGGAATACCACGCAGGAAAAATAGCTTGCATTCTGGCGTTTTATCAGCAGGGTGGTGTAGATCACCGGAACTATCATCAGCGCCACGATAAGAAATCCCAGCGGCTTGTCGTAGTTGTCGAACACATATATTTCCAGAACGATAGTGACAAGCCCGAACGCCGCGCCGATAAGCGTCCCCACGGTGCGCTGAAGCGCCATGGTGAGCGTCTTGTTGATATATGGCTGAATGCACCACAGCACCGCCAGCATTGAGTAGAAAGGAATGCCGCTCCTGCCGCGGAGCAGGTACACACACCAGCACAGCAGCACCCCCACCGCCGACTTGATGATTCGGTTGCCGATAGGCGGAAGCCTGAATTGCTTCTCCATACCGCTCAGTCCTTGATTATCTTGAAGCATATCGTGCTTTCGTCGATGAGCGGCTTGTTGTACTCAAAAAACACCACCCCGGATTTATCAGCGCGGATAACAGATTTCTCCGAGCAGTCAAGCGGGTCGATTATCCTGCCAAGCTCCTCCCCCTGCTCAACATGTGCGCCCACATGGGTCAGGCTGCGGAAGATACCTGCGGAGTCGCTGCGCACCTGGTCAGTGCCGCTCTCCGGGATTATTTCGGTGCAGTAACCCGGCTGAACCTTGCCGTTTATGATACCCGCGCTGGACATGAACCGCATTATCGCGGTGACAGCGTCCTCCGCAGAAGCGTCGTCGATACTGTCGGTGGCGTTGGTGTAGAGCGAGAATGCCTTAGTTTCCCAAATCTGCCAGTTGTAGTTCAGCGTGGTCGTGTCGTAGGGGCGCGGGGTGCGAAGTATACCGTACCTCATGCCAAAGCTGCCCATAAGCTCCGGCTCGCCAAAGTCGGTCTTCATCATCTTGACATGGGGAAGAAAGTCGCCCTGCTGATAAAAGCTCGCAAGCTGTATGCCGTACTCAAAATCCTTGACCTGCGTGAAAATACCATCTGCGATACGCTGGGTGGTTTCCCCGAGGTCGTAGCCCGGGAACATGCGGTTGATGTCAGTATTGTCCATCGTCCAGAACCGCTTGCCGTTGTTCATAGAATAGTAGTTCACACAGGGAATGACGAGTATCTCCTTGCCGTCAGCTATCTTGTGCCGCTTCTCCAGCTTTTCGAGTTCCTTTACGAGCCGGGCGCAGACGTACATCTGCTGTACCTCGTTTCCGCGCATCGACCCTACCACTGCGAGTGTCTTTTCCCCGCCGCCGAAGCGGAAGCCCACGATATCCATCGGCTCTCTATAGGGCGACTTTATCGAATATAATATCTCTCTTTTCACAGCGCTCCACGCTCCTTTCCGTTCTCCTCCGGCTGCAATATCCGGGCGAGAAGCGAGCCGCCGAACACTATCGGGTACTCGCGAAGCGTGAATATCATGCCGTCGCACACCGCGTTTATCTGCGCAGCAATGGTGCTTGTGAGCGGGTCGAGAACATCGCCGATATGTTCCCCCTTCTTCACATGGTCGCCAAATCTGCGGCATGGCACGAAGATACCCGCCGCGTCCGAGTTCACAAAGCCCACCGAGCGGTTAAGCGACACTATCGGCGCTCGCACCGGCTGGGTGTCGCCGCTCCACATACCAAGCTCTTTAAGCAGGTTGAACACACCGTCGCACAACTGGAAGCAGTACTCCTCGGTAATGCGCATTCCCACGCCCATCTCGACCACGAGGGTCTTTGTGCCGCGGGTGTTCAGCGAATGTGCTAGGGTTGACTCAAGGACAGTCGCAGCGTCATGTATCCATATAAAATCAACGTTCATCATTCTGGCGTATGGAATAAGCGTTTCCGCTGTGGGAACGCTGATTCGTATCTGTGGCAGTTCTTTGAGGTAGATGTTGCTGGAATGTACGTCCACGCAGATATCCGCGCCGGAAATGTCGTCAATTATCCCGGCGCATATCGACTCCATCATCGTGCCGTCCGGGCTGCCCGGAAAGACGCGGTTCATGTCAAGGTCGAACTTGGGTATGCCACGGGTGATGGAATCGATACCCAGCGGGTTCATCGCCGGGTAGATATCCACCGTGCCGTTAAGGCTGCCTATTTCGTCATTAAGCCGCTTGCCGACAAGATATGCGAGGTACTGCCCCTCAAGCTCATCTCCGTGTATTCCTGTCACAAGACATACGCGTTTTTTGCTCATTCCGTTCTTTATCCGGTTTTTCCGGATAGTCAGCTTTTCGTTCACCGCAAGCGAAGCCTGCGTTACTGTTTTAATCATTTTTCATCCCGCTTTCTCTCTTATATCAGTACGCTTCCTCGGACAGATTTGACGAGATAAGCTGTAACTGCCTTGTATACGCTCCCAGCATAACTCCACGGTCAATGGCGCAGTCGCTGTAATCCCTGCCCTGCGACAGAACGAGGTAATAGTCGCTTGTGGGGCAGTTGTTGGTGGGGTCGATACCCCGCCAGCCGTAAGCCGTCCAGTATTCCGCCCAGCTGTGGGTCTCGCCGTCGCAGCTGGAAAGCCCCGCGATATACCGACAGGGAATTCCGTCCAGCCGCAGCAGCGACAGCAGGATATGAGTGTAATCCTGGCAGACGCCCTTCTTCTGTGCAAAAGCTTCCTCCGCCGTGGTGGTGACGGTAGTGCTGTCCCGGACGTAACTCATCTCGTTGTACAGCTTCTCCGAGAAAAACGCCGCGCGCTCAACAGGGGTAGTACCGGTGCAGCTATCTTTTATGCTGTCATAGAACGCCCTGATTCCGTCCCCGGGCTTGGTCAGCGGCGACTGATACCGGTAGCACGGCATGAAGTCCCGCCGTGGCTTGGTGCAGTCTATCTCCGCGTATCCCCTCACCTCAAAGTCAAGGAAACGGTGTTCCTTTTTGAGATACCCCGAGGTCACGCAGTTTCCGAATGCGTCAATGGTACGTTCAGTGGACACGAGCGGCGATATCTCCAGCTCACAGCAGAGAATGTGCTGCGTTTCTGTTTCCGGCGGGATGCACCGCAGCGCTATGGAATGGTCGTGAACATAATTATCAAACGTCAGCTTTGTGGAAAAGGCGAAATTCAGCTTTCTCACAACGTATCACTTCTTTCTGTTATTTATCCTGCCATGACTGAACGCCGTACCGGCTCGAACAGCCTGCCGAGCGCGGAGAGCGCTTCGCTCTTGCTTTCGGTGTATTTCTCGCCCATGCCCATGACCTCAACCAGAACGCAAAGCTGGTTCGTGTTATAGCGGTAGGGCGTGTTCTTAGGCACATTGCGCAGACTTGCGCAAAGCCGTGTGAATTCCCGTTCGATAAGCGGGAACGGGTATTTCAGCCGCAGATAGAGATCCAGCCGCTCAACGTACTTGCCACACTCTATTATCGTCTTTATCTCCTCGTCATAGACGTACTCGCCAACGCAGCCCCAGAAGCCGTACAGAATGTCGATCAGCGGAAGCAGCGACAGGCAGAGCGCCTGCGAGGAATGCTTGGTATGCTCCAGCTTGTCCATAGCCATTTGCAGGAATGACAGCGCCTCGGTGGATATTTCCTCCCGCAGAACGATACCGTTGTCGTAAGCCTTAACAAGGCTCGCCGCCACGGAGCTGGGGTTTTCCTCGTCAAAAATGAAGCTGCGGAAGAACTCTTTCTCATTGCCGTAAACATCGTCCATCCCGAACGACATCAGATATTCCCGGTATTCTTCCCCGGTGCCGTCAATTCCCCTGTCGTACAGCTTCTCCAGTGCCTTTATAGTCGTGTATGCTCTTTCTGTATAGCGCCCCAGCCAGAACAGCCGGTCGCCATGTTCTATCGAGATAGTACCCATGTATCTTTAAATCCTCCACCCTGTGACGAGTTGACAACAAAGCTGTCGGGGTTGCGAGAGAACCTCGTAAGTCCCGAAGCCCACACCCTCGTCTTTTCACCGGAAAGCACGAACGCACGCAGGTCTGCTTTCCTCATTACCTTTTCTCCGCCCTCAAATATGGGCAGGTCGCAGAAGTCAATGACCTCCTGCGCTATGAACCGCCTTGGCTCGCGGATTATCGTCTGCCGGAAGTCCTCCAGCTTCTCCGCCGAGAGGTCGCTGCCGAACACAACGCCGTAACCGCCGGCTTCCGCAACGTCCTTAATTACCAGCTTGTCCAGATTGTCGAGAACGTACTTTCTGTCCTCCTCGTAGAACGGCAGGTAGGTAGGCGCGTTCTTCAGTATCGGCTCTTCGCCGAGATAGTACTTTATCATCTTCGGCACGAAATAGTAGATACCCTTGTCGTCTGCAACGCCGTTGCCGGGCGCGTTGATTATCGCCACATTGCCGGAACGGTACGCTTCCATAAGGTTCGGTATGCCGATAAGCGACTTCGCCTCAAATGTCAGCGGGTCGAGATACTCGTCGGATATCCTGCGGTATAGTGCGCCTATTTTCGTCCTGCCGCCGGAATATGTCTTGTGGTACAGTATGTTGTTCTCCACGAAAAGCTCGTCGTTGGAAACCAGCGCCGCGCCGGACAATTCTGCAAGATAGCTGTGCTCGAAATACGCCGCGTTGTACCGCCCCGGGGTGAGTATCGCGTTGATACCTCCGCAGTTCACGTTGTCCATGGTGTCGCGCAGCAGCTTCGCGTAATTCCGGTTGTCCACGATAGGGTTGTCGGTGAACGCTTTCGGAGAAGCGACCCTTGTCAGCTCCCTCGCAATAAGCGGATAGGACGCTCCCGACGGGATACGCAGATTATCCTCAAGAATGTACCACTCGCCGTCCTTGCCAAGAACAAGGTCGATGCCGGAAATGTGGCTGTAAATGTTCTTAGGCGGTGTGATGCCCTCGCACTGCGGGAGATACCCGCTTGAAATGTACACGAAATCCTCCGGCACGATTTTGTCGGCGATGATCTTCTTCTCGTGATAGATGTCGTAGATGAACATATTCAGCGCGTCCACACGCTGGATAAGTCCCTTCTCTATCGCCGCGAAGTCCGCCGCGGTGATTATCCTCGGTATCGGGTCGAACGGGAACAGCTGCTCCTTGAACACTCCGTTTTTATAAATGCCGAATTTCACGCCATATCTTCTGAGAAGCTCGTTTATCTCATCAACGTTGGCGATCGGAACGTCGAAATTCAGGCTTTCCATCTGAAGTTCTGGCTTCATAACAATCACTCCCTTTTCTTTACAGAAAAACAGAAAAAGCGCCCCTTGCGGAGCGCCATTGCTACAATTCTCTGTTATTATGTATTTATTATAAATGAATTTTTGAATTTTGTCAACGTCAAATAGCCACAATAATGCACAAATTTTGACTGGTTTTTTATACTTTTCAGACAATTTATGAATTTTTTAGTTTGAAATTATTCATTTACATTATTAACTATTTTCATACACTTCATAGCACAGTCCTTACGCAAAAGCAACAATGGGCGCCGAATTATCAGCGCCCAAATCAGCTATTTACTTTTTCTGGTTGTCCTCAAACCACTTTGCAGCCATCATAGGCGAAAGCACGAAATCAAGGACCTCCGGTGCGCCGTCGTAAACCTCGCTGCCGGTATTCATATCGTCCTCGCCGGCATTCTCGCATACCGCGTAGGTGACCTGCGGACGATACTTGATCCGGCAATACAGGAACTCCGGAGGAATGTAGTCGATCTGTGAAACCTCCTCCAGCCAGAGGAACGGCGACATGCCGCCGATGCTCACGTCATCAATTATCCAGCCGCCCGCCGCATAGGAATCGTTCGCGCAGAGGTACAGCGAGAAGTGGAATTTCTGCTCCTTCTCACCGTTCAGCAGACCCACTGAGAAATCCTTCATGATAAAGCTGTTTATCATCTTGGACTCATAGCCGCAGCAGGGGCATACCCCGCCGTAGCCGTACAGCTTCGCGTTGATGTCAACCGCGAAGTAGTTCTTGTACATTCTCGGCTCTTTTATGCCGGAAATGCGGTTTACCTCGCCGCGCAGGAAGTCGAACTCCTTGCGCTGTATCATCGGAACAGGCTTGAAATAATAGGGTATCTGGTCGGCAAGCACGAGGTTCGGCTCTTCTGTGCTGGAGTACAGCGCAGCGATCGCGTTTCCGGTCTTACCGGTCAGAATGAACTCAATGAACTTCGCGAACTGCGGCTTGGTCAGACCATCACGCAGCACTATGTACTTCGCGGTCTTAGCCTTGTTCTCGGGGGAAATGCCCTCGACGGTGTCGATTATCTTGACGATCTTGTCGTTCTCGTCCAGCAGGGCGATCTTGTCAAGTCCGAGGTCGCAGGTGAATATCTTCGCGATCTGGTCGGCAATAGCCTCGGCATTGCCCAGACCGGGAAGTACCGTCAGCAGCTCCTCTGCGTCGTAGTCGTAACGACCCGGATAGTACGGGAAGTCAAACAGACGGCCGTTGAACATTCCGCTCTCAATGAGCATGTAAACGTCACCGACTATCTCCAGCAGGTCGGCATTGGTGACGTTCGGCGGTATCATGAACTGCTTTCCGTAAGCCGAGAAGCGGTAGCGCTTGTTGATGTCCAGCGCCAGAGTTACCTCGCCGCCCTGGCTCTTGATCTCGCGCAGGAACTGCAGGGTGTCCTTACCGTTGGTGAAGGAGTTTATCAGCAGCGTGATGACCTGGGTGTAGATCTGGTGGTTCTCAAAACGCATTTCGTGCTTCTGGATAACGTCCATTGCGATTTTGAGGTTGCTTATCTGTATCTTGGATATCTCGAAGTGAATGTCAGTTCCGCCGGAAGTGATGTGGAACTGGAAGTATTTCATGTCGATACGATAACTCTCGCCGAACATCTCGTCGATGATACGGAACGCTTCTGCAAGCGCATTTTCGTCCGCAACAGCGCCGTTCACGATACAGCTGTTCAGCTTCAGGCTGATTATGCTCATGAAGCCTTCAGACAGACCGTAATCCTTTATTCTCTTGTCCTTGTCGGAGGTCATGAGGTAGGTGTTACCGCCCTGCTTGAACTCATAAGCGTACTCAACGCCCTTTTCGTTGTTCTCCTGCCTGTACCAGTCATACTTCGCGGCGAACACATGATCGTCGTCAGAGCCGTACCACTCCTGCATCTGCTCAAGGTCGGAGAGAAGCGCCTTCCCTGCCTCGCCGTTGTCATGGTCCTCGATATCGATATCCGAACGCTCGGTGAAGTAGCCGTTCTCCCGCAGGTCAGTGAAGCTGACCGGCTCGTCGATGTCCGGGAACTTGATGGAGATACTCTCAAGGAACTTCTCACGAAGCCCCTTTACCAGCGTACTGGTGTTTATGTAATTGTAGAAAAACTCGAAAACATACTGCGCCGGGCGGAGCATATACCGCTCGGGAGCGTCCGGGCGCTTTGTGAGCTGGAGCACAAACAGCCGCTTGTACTCGTCCACGATGTCGAGGATATCCTCCTCTATCTCGGTGGAGACCTCCTCGATGCAGTCATGACGAATGCCGGCACGGTTGTTGGTGACATACCTGTTCGGCACGCTGACGAAGAACGCCGACAGCTGCTCCTGAAGGAAGTCCTGGCGGCTTGCCTTGACAAGACCGGTCAGCTCAAAGGTGGAGAAGTAGTTGTACTTTGTCATCAGCACCTTTGCAGCTTCGCGCTTGGCGCCGGAGATCGCGAACGGGATCAGGTAAACGAAGCCGTTCTCCTCCATGTGAATGAAGTCAGCCACCGACTTTCCGTTTTCGCTGAAACGTATCTTGGTGAGATCGTTCTCGTCGCGCTTGAATTCCTGGATCTTGTATACTACCTCCGGCTTGCCGAAGGAGATTATCGCGATATTGAAGGTGCGGGCATGGTTTTCCTGCTCGTCTGTGCTCTTCAGGTGCTTTTTCCTGATGAACGCAAAGCACAGGTCTACCATATTAATGTAGTCGCCCTTCTTGGAGGTTATGGAAACAAGGTTCTCGTGGAGTTTCTTCTGATCTTCCTCGTCAAGCGCGAACACTATCTCGGTGTGCTTGAATTTCGGCGCAGTGAGATCCAGCTCGCGTACCTTCAGGATACCGCCGTCGTTTACCACTCGCAGCGCGTAGTTGTTCGACCTCATCTTGAACCAGTCAACATTAGCGAACACGCTCTTTGCACCAAGACCGAAACGCCCCTCGCGGTCCTTACTGCTCTCGCTTCTGCCGACGGAAAGATAATAGAACACCTGTTCAAGGGTGAAGCCGGTCTCGTTGTAGGTCAGCTTAACCTGCCCCTCGTCCAGGAACTCTATCATGACCTTGATGTCATTCTCTTCGTAATCGCAGCCGAAAACGTTCTGCAGCAGCTCACGGATAATGGACTCTCTCGGATAATCGTTCACCATTCCGGCGACATTTATCGCGCTTCTGCCGGTGTACATGCTGTTGAAATAGTCCTTGAACGGCGTGCTGTCGGTTTCCCCGGAATAGAGCATCATCTGGATCTTCTGAATGACCTCGGACATGCCCTCCTTGTCGCCGGCGGTGTGACGTTCAAAGAAGTCACCAAGGAGCTTTTCAACCTGTTCGTTGTTTTCGCTCATAAATACGCCCCATTTCTCCGCACTTCCAAATTAAACTGCCACCTGCCCCGTGCGGAGAGGCTAGGTCCACGCAGAAAATCAGATACCGTCGTTGTATATCGTCATGAAATCCCTGAAAGAACGAACGCTGTCCTGTTCGCGGACTCTGTACCGCCATACGCCGTACAGGACCGGATACTGAATGCAGTCGTTGAGGGACTGGATATCGTTCTTTATCATAAGATGGTAGTTGCTGCCGCTGTGCAGTTCTTCGATACGCTTGTGGGCTTCCTCCACACCGGCGATCGCTTCCTCGCCGAAGGGCTGCGCCGCCGGGTCAGCGTCAAGGCTGTCAGCGATAGCCGAAAGCTCGCCGCCGCTCACCGCGATAAGCACGCCGTCATTCACCGAGCAAAGTCCGGCAAGAGGTGCTACTGCCGCCGCGATATCCTCCTGCGAAGCGTTCTTGTCCACGCCGAAGAAGCCGCATATCTTTGCCAGAAGCTTGCCCGAATAATCAGCCAGCTGCTTTGCGTTGGCTATCTTCCCCGCGCCGAGAAGCTCGTATTCGCACTTGAACTTCTTGATAAGGTCATAGCAGTTGTCCACCTCGCTGGAGTAGCTTTCGGTGTAACGCAGGTCGGAGATGAGGTTGTTCAGGCTCTCCGCCTTGATATCAGTGTCAAGCAGAATGTTTCTCGCCGGGCTATCGCCGCAGAACGCGTCTGCAAGTCCGCCGTACAGCACCTTGTCAAGCATTCTGCTGTCGAAAAGTCTGTTGCTGTCGCGGAATATGATGAAGCTGCGGCTGCTCTCGTTCTTAGAACCGTGGCGCGTCATTCTCCGCTCCAGCAGCAGCGGTGTAGCCGGCAGCTCGTAATTAATCACATGGGTAACTCTGTCAAGTCCGTCGCCGACTGCGCCGATCTCGTCTGTGGCAAGCAGCAGCTTCGGGTATGTAGTGCGGTCGTCAACGTTCAGCTTGCGGAGAATATCGCGGTTGCTTACCAGCTCGCCTCTTGCAGCCTTGACGTTGCCGCTGCCGGGGTACATCGCATTGAGCGCCTTTTTCAGGTACTCCAGCGTGTTCTTATCGCAGCAGTAAATGACCGCGCGGCAGTTTTCCTGCGCCATCACCTCATCGGTGAGCTTCAGTAACGCGTCCAGCTTCTTGTCCGCGGAACGCAGCTCCGACACGTCGGAAGGAGTGTAGGTCTGCTTCTGATACAGCGCCTTATACTCCTCAACATCGTATTCCTCGAATATATTGCCGCCGTACTTATAGTTCGGCAGACCGCTGCGTATCTCTATCCTGCGGCGCAGACCGCTGATGAACGCCTGGTCAAAGCCGTAATCCACAAAGGAAACATTACGCTTTATCTCGCCGGTGTAAACGCGCTTGTCGTTCACCCGGAGAACCGGACCGTCATAGCTTAGCGGCATACCTGCCGCGGTGAGGTCGAGACCGTCGGCGCAGGAAGCCTGCTCCTCGTCTGCCAGCAGCTGTTTTACCAGCCCGGACAGCGCCGCCTTGTCCTCGTCGTCCTTCGCCGGGAACTGGCTTATCAGCAGAAGACGCTCGGTCTTGTTGCGGAGCTGTTCCTTCCAGAAAGCATAATCCGGGACGCCGGTATTCTGCTCATCATCAATTATTATAAGGTCCCACACGAAGTCCTGCGGGATCTTTGAACTCAACGCGTTAGCGCCGTTCAGCGCGTCCGCAGGCACGAGATACATGTTAGAACTGTCCTGAGAGAAGAATACGATCTCATTTGCCGCGCCGGAAACCACCTTGAAATCTGCGCCGATACCGGTCATGAGTATCCTGTACCAGCCGTAAAGAACACGTCTTGACGTAATCAGCAGAATGTTGGGATTTTCCTTTTCGGCAAGAACATCGTATATGCAAATCCCAGCCTTGGTCAGCTTCTCCGAGCCGAACTCACAGCTGACCAGCGAAAACCCGAATTTGCGGAGTTTCTCCGCCGGGGCAAGATTAGCCGCTGACAAATCCATTCCGCCGAGGGGTATCCATTTTACACTGTTGCCGCTCACCTAGCGCACCTCCATAGTTCAACGATTTGTTACAGCTGTGAAAAAGTTACAATACTATCCCAGCCATAACAATTTATATAAACATTATACTACAAAAATCCGAATATTACAAGTCGTTAAAAGCAACTGTCGGGTGAAAATCCCGGGGCACATTTTTGGTGATTTTGCACAATAAAATTCCCGAAATATGCGCTTTACATTTCGGGAAATAAATGATACAATAAAATAAGAGCTTTGTAAAAGCCGATAATTATTACAGGAAGGTACACAAACATGACCGAACAGGAAATAAAGGAAGCGATATGCGAGGTTGGCCACAAGCTGTGGCAGCTCGGCTTTGTCGCAGCAAATGACGGAAACATCTCCGCAAGACTGCCCGACGGCAACTTCATCACCACTCCCACCGGCACCAGTAAGGCGATACTCCGCCCGGAAATGCTCATCAAAATGAACGCGAACAACGAGGTGGTTGAGCCTGCACAGCTGCCCGGCTACAATCCCACCAGCGAGTTCAAGGTACATCTGCGCTGCTACGAGGCACGCCCTGACGTGAACGCGGTGGTACACGCGCACCCGCCGACAGCCACCGGCTTCGCCATCGCTCATATCCCGCTTGACGACTACACCATGCCGGAAGCGATAATCTTCCTCGGCAGCGTTCCGATAGCGCCCTACGACACCCCCGGCTCACAGGGCGTTGCGGACAGCATTCTGCCCTACCTCCAGAACCACGACACCATTCTCATGGAGAACCACGGCGCGCTCACCGTCGGCGTGGACATCACACAGGCATACTACCGCATGGAAACGCTGGAGCACTTCGCTAAGGTAAGCCTTGTTGCCCGCCAGCTGGGCGGCGCGAACGACCTGCCCATGGACAAGATACAGGAGTGCTGCGAGATAGGAAAGAGTTTCCCGATAAGACATCCGGGATACAAGAAGTACCACTGAACCAACGCAGAAAACCGACATAATGCAGAAACCTAGGAGTTGACCTCATGCCAAAAACCGTATTAGTATTCGATTTCGGCGCGTCCAGCGCCCGTGCCATGCTCTGCAGGTGCGAGAACGGCGGATTCTCCCTTGAGGAGATACACCGCTTCCCAAACGTCCCGGTGACCGAGGACGGACACCTGCGCTGGGACATCGACGAGCTGTGGGAGCAGATGAAGATAGCGATCAGCTTCGGCGTGTTCAACGGCGGATTTGACGCGATAAGCATTGACACCTGGGGCGTGGATTTCGGGCTTATCGGGCAGGACGGAAACCTGCTGGAAAAACCGGTGCATTACCGCGACAGCCGCACCGACGGAATGCTGGAGGAGGTCTGCGCCAGGATACCCGCAGAGCAGTTGTTCGACCAGAGCGGCATTCAGCCCATGAATATCAACACGCTGTTCCAGCTGAACTACCTCGTGAACCATGAAAAGAACTCGATCTTCCGCGCCGAAAAGCTGCTGATGATGCCAGACCTGTTCGCTTATCTGCTGACCGGGCAGTGCCGCAGCGAGTTCACAGAAGCTACCACCTCGCAGCTTATCGACCAGAAGGCAAAGGGCTGGAACATACGGCTTATCGAAGCGCTTGGAATTCCGAAACGGATATTCTCCCCGCTCATTCAGCCCGGAGAGATTTACGGCGAGCTGAAACAGGAGCTTGCGGAGGAATTCCGCATAGAGCCGGTGTCTGTGTACGCCTGCGCTTCACACGATACTGCCTCGGCGGTAATGGCGGTGCCGACAAGGGAGGAGCATTTCGCGTTCCTTAGCTGCGGCACATGGACGCTGTTCGGAACCGAGCTTCGCCGCCCGATAGTCACCCGTCAGGCGATGGAGATGGGGCTGACCAACGAGGGCGGAAGCGGCGGCACTACTACGCTGCTGAAAAACATCATGGGGCTTTGGCTCATTCAGGAGACCCGCCGCTGGTACAACGAGAAGCAGGGCAAGGAATACAGCTTCGCCGACCTTGAAACGTTCGCGAGGGAATGTGAACCGTTCGTCAGCTTCATCGACCCGAACGCGCCGGACTTCGCCGCCCCGGACGATATGCCGCTGAAGATACAGGAATACTGCCGCAAAACCGGGCAGAAGGTCCCGGAGACCCCCGGCGAGATAATGCGGTGCATCTACCAGAGCCTTGCCTGCGAATTTGCGCTTACGCTGCGCGAAATATCCGAGCTTACCGGCTTTGATTACAAACAGATACACATGATAGGCGGCGGCACCAAGGACAAACTGCTCTGCCAGCTGACCGCAGACGCGGCGGGTATACCATCCGTCGCAGGACCTGTGGAAGCTACCGCCCTCGGCAACGGCATTTCCACGCTGATAGCGCTGGGCGAGCTTCCGGACATCACCGCCGCAAGGCAGATGATAATCGACTCCGGGCTTACCGAAGAATTCCAGCCGCAGCAGCACGAACTGTGGTCAAAGCCGCTGGAACGCTACCGTGCTCTTACCCGCACATAAATACACATTCCCCGCTGTTCTGTGCAGTGGGGAATTTCTCTAATAACCATTTAAACTCAGGAAATCTTTACAGAAATCCAGCACCGCTATCGT
>JBJFGA010000153.1:0-3443 GCA_051892275.1 Oscillospiraceae bacterium
GAACCTCATTCCCGCCCCACCCCTCTGTAAAGCCATTCCGCCGGAAGCCACGTCCTGCACGCCGCCCTCGCCATGACCGTTTCAGAAGCGCCCTCCGCACCTGCCAGCGAATAACTCCAGCTGCCAACGCTTTCGGACTGCTTCACCATGCCGCCGTTGCCATCAGTAAGCATTAAGCTCTCACACAGCTCGCAGCAGCACCTTTTCAGCCGCTCATCATCGGCATTATCGGCGGCACGTCCGAAAGTCAGCCGGTCGATATAGGCGGAGGCTTTGGCGGCAAGCCGGGGGAAATCCTCCTCGCTTACCGCTTTGCCGCCGTAGGTGCTGATATAATAGGTGTAGTCAGCGTAGATCATGAGCCTGCAACAGCGCATACACGGATAGAGGGCAGGGCGTTATCCTTTATCCATATATCGTGGAACTTGCGGTACTGAACGAGCCATGCGTCAGCGGACTGGTTCACCGTAGGATCGAAGATCTTGAAGTTGTCCGTCTTGGATACTGCAATAGGAGCGGTTCTCGGACTGATGATCCAGTTGATCTGCGTTGCTGTTGAAGCCGGCGCAAAGCCGCCGTCGGTCTGGTCGCTGCTCTTGCCGTCCTTGAAGATATACTCTGTTTTCATGCGGGCTGACGGCACACGGATTATCGGGATACCGTTGTAGGTCTTGACCTTGAGGTTTATCTCGCCCTGCCTGAAGTCCGCAGCGTTGATGGAACGGGATATCTTCTCGTTATTATCCAGCATATCAGCGACGGTGTACGGCATGATTATCACCAGATCGTCAGCGCCGGCGGTGTCCTGCACTGCGGTGATATCGCTGTTGAGAGTGGAAAGTATAGTGCTTACGGACGGCGTGTATAACCTGCCGTAGTTTGTCTTTGCCAGCTGGTAGATCCTGCTGTAACGGTAAGCGTCAACCTCCGGGATTATCTGCGTGCGCTGGAACTCGCTCATCACAGCGGAAGCGGTCATAACAAAGTTTGTTTCGTCAACGTCCATGGAGTCCAGCATGAACTTCCTGCCTCTGTCCATAGTCAGGTTCTTGGTCTGGAATTTAAATGTGACAGCACCCTGATTGTAGCCGCTGTCACGGTCGTAATCAGCCAGACCGGTGAGAGAAATCTTCGGGATCTTTACCTCATCGCCGCCGTTGTAGATGACCTGTCCGGCGTTATCCTCCATCCAGCCGGAGGTCGCGCCCTCAAGAACCTGACGGTCAAGCGCGGTCATGAAGATTTTTGCCGCTTCAATTGTGTTTATTGCCATAATAAATTACCTCCTGTTTACTTGTTGATAGTCAGCCCCATACCGCTGTAAATCTGCGATTCAAGGTTGTTGCTGTCCGCCGGAACGCTGCTCTGGGTGCTGCCCATGAACAGACCGGGCTTCTCATCGGCAGCGAACACGGACGGCTCGGACTGCTTAAGCCCGTCCAGAAACTCCTTGCCGCCGAGGAAAGTACCGTTCTCCAGTTTAAAGCCCTTGCCCTTGAATTCCTCCAGCACGGACTTACGCACACGGTCGCTGCTGAACCTATACCCGCTGAACAGCTTTTCAGCAGCGAACTCAGTTTCCTGCGCCGTCAGCTTAGCGTTGAGAGCGTCGGTGTCGTTCTTGTACTTGTCGTTCAGCGCGTCAAGCTGCTTCTGAAGCTCCTCGGACTTGTTGTCCTCCCTGAGCTTTTTCAGATCATTGTCACGATCGGCGAGCTGCTTAGTCAGTTCCTCCAGCTTGGTCTTGTCGGCGGCGGCAGCTTCGGCGGTAACGAATTCCTTGTCGATGACCTCTTTAAGCTGCTTTGCCTGATCTGCGGTAAGCTCGATGCCGAGCTTCTGAATGAGTTTTAAAAGTTGTTCCATAGTGAAAACCTCCTGTAAAAAATGATTTAAGGTATATAAAAAGCACCCCGGTCGGAGTGCGATTTATTTGTTTTTGTCCTTGTGTTGATTTGTCACGTTACAAAATATCTCAACGCCCAGCAATATCCAAGCGGAGATAAAACACCCGACCGGTATCGGTGTTGAAGCATTGAGAGCATAAAGCAGTATAATTGTGGCTGCCATATCGAATCTCCTTTTTAACAGAATCTTCTGCGCCTGCGCCGCTGTATCGCGGTAACGTATGTCCTGAAGCTGCCGCCCGGCGGGTCAAGCGCGTGGAACGGAAGATTAGAGTATGCGTGAACCGACAATGCACACGCCGCTGCTACCGTCACGGCAAGCATATTTGAGAAATATTTGTTGTGCTTCATTGGGTGCTCCTTTCTGAAAACAGATATAAAAGTGCACCCCCATTGCTGGGAGTGCGGATAAAGAACTAATGATTATTCGACAACATCAGGGATTTCAACACCCTTTTCAAGGCATTCTTTGATATACCCTGCAAATTCATCATAAGACATGTCATCGTAAGCGATCTCCTCATAAGTATCCGGATCGCCACCGAAACGCTTGTCGTATTCCTCAAAGAGTTTTTTTAGGTTATCATCAAATTTACCTTTCCACATATCACTTCACCCCTCTTAATGCTATTATAGCACGCTGATTAAAATTTGTAAATATGTCGTTCATCATTTGCACGACTTCCGGATCATTATCATAGTAAACCCTTCCAAATTGCGCCCAAGCTTCTATCTCCAGACTACCATTGATTGACCAGTATTTGCTTGAATGTCTATACCCAAGATTAATTGTTCCACCAGATAAACCGCTTAGTATATCAGATATGCCTCTATACTTTTCCTTGAACTTAATTTTCCCGGTACGACTTAGTGTGAATGCATTGGAATAATTACCAACAAGGTATCCCACAACGTCACCGTTGCTCTTTTGAAGCAGGTTTCTCCAATCGAACTTTAAGGCAGTGGTTATTCCATTTTTAGAAGAAGCTGTGATATTGTTCATGTGATCTATCTTGTGGAACAATTCATGCGCCATTGTTCCCGGTGAAGAACCTTTCCTTAGAGCAACATAGTTAAGACTTTGGTTATAAAAAGAAGATTTCTTTTTTGAGTATGCATAATCAGTAGAACCCTTAATTGCGCTTAAAACACGTTTCACTTCGAAATGCGCATTACTAAGCCCATTTTCAAAAGGTATCCTGATATTGTCATCAAGGTCATTGAAAGAAAATACTTTGTTTGACGTAATTACAGACTTAGCTGTTCTTCTGATTTTGTCACCAATATCAGATTCAAGCGTTATCTGCGCCTTATCAAACGCCCGCTGCTTCCGAGTGACAGCCCCTGTCTTACCGGCGAGCCTGCGGTTATACCCCGCCACGAACGTCCGCTCATACTCGGTATAAGTCCCCGCGGCTTTGCAGAAATCCTCGTAAATATCCTTCTGCCGCCGGAGCTTAATGCTGGCAGCGGTGAATGTATCCTCGTCCCCGGCAGCGTCAGCGACAATACACCGGTCTTTCTGTCTGCGCATGG
>JBJFGA010000154.1:0-3439 GCA_051892275.1 Oscillospiraceae bacterium
ATTGACAAAACTAGCTGCTGCAATCGCACGACAATAATTATGCGGTGTTGCCTTATCTTTGACTCTGATGTATCAAAGGAGTATCTGCGGCTTTACGAAGCCGGTTGCCTCACCGCCGAGGAACTGGACAGCATTCGACTCAGCGGCGGGTGCGCCCGCAGCGATTCCCGCCTTTTATAACGCAGCATTCCGCCGAACACAGCCCAACGGCGGGGTCACATGTTGCGATAAGCGAAACAGCGGCGGGTGCGCCCGCAGCGATTCCCGCCTTTTATAACGCAGCATTCCGCCGAACGCAGCCCAACGGCGGGGTCACAGGTTGCGATAAGCGAAACAGCGGCGGGTGCGCCCGCCCGACCTGCAACAAAAAACGCCCCGCCATGTGACGGGGCATTTTCAGTTTCATCAGGCATAGATAGAAGCGCAGTATTTTTCCGCCTGAACATTCCACATTTCGGCATAAACGCCGTTGTTTGCAAGAAGCTCCGCGTGGGTGCCGCTTTCGGCGATAGAGCCGTTTTCGAGGAGAATTATGCGGTCAGCGTCCTTTGTGGTGGAAAGACGGTGGGAAATAAGGATAACTGCTTGATTTTCCGCATTCTGAAGCATACTCTTGTTGAGGCGGTACTCGGCAATGGGGTCGAGCGCGGAGCTTGGCTCGTCGAGAATCGCGATAGGCATGTCACGCATAAACATTCGTGCTATCGCCGCTTTCTGGCTTTCGCCGCCGGAAAGCATTGTTCCCGCATCGGAAAATTCCTTGGTAAGCTCGGTGTTGATGCCGTTTGTTAGTGTTTTCAGCTTTTCGCCGAAATCAGCCCGGTAAAGCGCTTCAACTATCTTTTCGCTGTCATTTTCACTGACGAAATCCGTCTTTACGTTCTCCGCAATGGTCGCGCCATAGATCTGGAAATCCTGGAACACCGCGCCGATTTTCTGACGATAAGCCTTGATATTCAGCCTGCGGATATCCACACCGCCGAAAAGTATCTCACCCTCGGTCACGTCATACAGCCGCATGATCAGCTTAATGAGCGTGGATTTGCCCGCGCCGTTTTCTCCAACAAGAGCAAGCTTTTCGCCCTTTCGTATCGTCATGCTGACGTTTTTTAGCACATACTTTTCGGTGTCCTTGTATCTGAAGCTGACGTTGCGCAGTTCCAGAGTGCAGTCGTCCTCGGGGACGGGGACTTCGCCCTCGCAGCCCTCAATGCCTGCCTCGTAGTCCATAAAGCGGCGGAATTTCTCGGCGTACTGTCCGACGTTCTGAAAATCCACCAATGCGTAGTTCATCTGGTCAAGCTGTTGCTTAATATTATTGGTAGCGTTTTTCAATGACGCGACCTCCCCCAGCTGAATTGACTTTTTTTCAATAGCGAGGTAAGCAAGATAAACCGGCACCGCATAGAACTGGCACACGGTGAACACCGTTATCCAGTTTATCAGGGTAGGCACGATTATCTTCAGAGAGTATCCAAGCGCCATTTTGCGTTCCTCGGCGATAGCCTCGTCATACTGTTCCATGAGCGCTTCCTCGATACCCGTCAGCTTTATCTCCTTGGCGTATTCCGGCTGGTAGAATACCCGCTTTGAGTAGTCGGCTTTTCTGCCGATACGCTGCTTTTCGAGGTTGTATTCATATTCCAGCTTTGTGATGATGAAGCGGGTTATGATGTTCACGACAAATCCGATAACGGGGAAAATGAGTACCACCGGGTTGACCGTCAGTATCATAGTACCTGCAACAAGCATTGCAACTATCTGAGAAATGATGTTGGCAACGCTCATGATGGCTTTCTTGCAAATCTCCTCCGACTGTGAAGCGGCGATAACAAAGTCGTCATAGTACTCGGGTATATCATAGTATTTCAGATCCATTTTCTGCGCTTTTTCCATAAGCTCCCGCTGGATCTTGCCCTCGAATCCTATCATTTTCGTCCAGAAATAATTTTCAAGGAAGCGAAAAACGATCATGCGGACAACGTGCAGAATGAGCATGACCGCAAGCACCTTTACAACGCTCAGAATATCAGCGGTAGAGGTGAAAATGTTGATGATCTCCATAAGCAGGAAGGTGTCGATAAATGCGCCGATTCCCATAAATACACACCGGCTTATAATATAGGAAAGTGGAAGCCTGCTGTCATGACGAAAGGCGTATTTAATTACATATAAAACGTTGGAAATAAGCCGGCTCATCTTGATTTTGTCTTTTTTCTTTCCGGTTTTTGCGCTCATGCTGTCACCTCCCCGGCTAAGTAGTTCTGCGCCTGTAATCTCCACATCTCGGCGTACTTTCCGTTCAGCGCCATAAGCTCGGCGTGGCTGCCCTGCTCGATAACTGTACCGTGCTCAAACATATAGATACGGTCAGCGTCACGGGTGGCGGAAAGGCGGTGCGATATGAATATGACCGTTTCGCCGTCCGTTGCGGTGAGCATGTTCCTGTACATGTTGTACTCGGCGATAGGGTCTAGAGCGGAGCTTGGCTCGTCAAGGATCACGATATCGGGTTTTCTCGCAAATACCCTTGCGATCGCGATTTTCTGCGCTTCGCCGCCTGAAAGACCCATTCCGTTTTCGTCAAATTCCTTGGTGACCATTGTGTCGATACCCTTTTCAAGGCTGTCCAGCTTGTCGCCGAACTGCGCCTTGCGAAGCGAATCCTCCACAAGCCTGCGCTCCTCGTCGTTTTTCGGCTTGCGCATGAGTACGTTGTGGGATAGGGGAAGTGCGAACACCTGCAGATCCTGGAACACCGTACCGAAACGGCGGTGGAGTGATTTCGGTTCGTATTTTGCGATATCCTCACCGTTGATCTTTATTGCTCCTTCAGTAGGGTCGTACAGTCCCATAATAAGCTTTACAAGCGTTGTCTTGCCTGCACCGTTGTGCCCGACAATGGCGATCTTCTCGCCCTTTTTGATACTGATATTCACGTCGTGAAGGGTAGGTTTCTCTGCGCCCTCGTAGGTGAAGCTCATGTCCTTTATCTCGATATCCGACAGGTTTTCCGCACTGATAAGCTGGTTGGCGTTCGTCTTAGGCTGGTAGGAAAGGAACTCCCGCAGATTAGCCACGAATGCGCTTTCCTTTGCTAGTGAAACGATAAGCTCAACAGCGTCAGACGTGCGCCACGAAAGGGTCGATAGTGCAGGTATCATCGCAACATAAGCGGCGGTCTGCACCTCGCCGTTGTTCAGCACGAACGCTATGTAAAGATATGGGAGAATGGTTGCAAGAATGTTGTATAAGATCCACTTTAAAGACTCAATAACACACAGCTTTCTGCGAATTTTTCGTGTGCGCTCCTCCATTTCCAAGTATGCTTTTTCGTGACGTGAAAGAAGCAGCTTCCCTATACCGAAAAGACGCAATTCTGCCGCGTATTTCTTTTCATAGAACACGCGCTTTGCGTAGCTGCCGATACGTCCGTCAC
>JBJFGA010000155.1:0-3436 GCA_051892275.1 Oscillospiraceae bacterium
AGGCGCCTTGGTTTTTTCGGGCTTGAGCACCTTGGGTTCTTTGGTCTTGGGTGTGTTGATTTTCTTAACTATACTCATTATGTACCTCCGGGGTAAAGGCAGTTGACAAAAACCGCCCCGTTTTCTTATTATTGATTATAACACAACCGCACAAAAAAATCAATAATTATTTTCATTTTTTGTACAATATTTTTGTTTATTCTGGCAAATTGCATTTTATATGTATTTTCGGACGGTATTATAGTCGGTTTTGTATCAAAATTGCACAAAACCGGCACATCATTTCTGTTGACAATGTACACACTGCCGAAAATGCGTCGGTTCTGTCAGCAAATCTCCTGTTTAGCTTTGACTTGAACGCGAAAAAGTAGTAGAATTATTGCTGGGCAAAGCTCTCGTCGGTGGGCGATACTGCGTCCGGGATATCGTCGCCGGTAAGCCCGGCTTCGTCGCTGGCGGGAATAACAACGCCGCTTAGGTCGATGTCCTCAATGCTGATACCGCTCCAGCCCTTTGCGGTGAACAGGCTGACCGTGTAGCTCTCGACATAGCTTCGGTAGCCGTTTGCATCACGGACATAAGGCTCCAGCACAACATACTCGTCGGTGTACATGGTGTAGTCCACCCCGACAGGCTCCACGCCGGTCTGCTGTTTGTAGTACTCCTTCGCAAGGTCAGCCAGCTTCCTCGCCGGATAGAACGTAAACCCGCCGTCCGGCAGTTCCATCATGTAGGTCAGGTCGTCCTGCGTGCCGAGAAAGGTCATGTGTATCATCACATGCCCCTCGTCGATGGTTTCCAGCTCCGCGCTGTACGGGGTGAGCTCCTCGCCGACATACATGGTCATGCTGCTGCCGTCAATGGAATAGGTGAAATCCACTCCCTCGGCGTCCGAGATAGGGATAAACCTGCCGGTCACTCCGTCCTCGTTGAAGATGTAGAAGTTCCCGGTGTCCTCGCTGAATTCGGACAGCCACACGCCGGGCTTGAAATAGCCGGAGGGCTGTATATCCAGCGGCTCCAGCGGGTCGGCGGCAGAAAGCTCATGCTCCGCCGGGAGATGCTCCATGGTTTCGGCGAAATCCTCGAAGGTGATGTCCTGCTCGTCCGAGACCCAGTATTCTGCGGCCTCCGTGGTCATCACTGCTGGCAGGCTGTCGGTGTTGCCGCCGCACGAACAAAGGAACAGCGGCAGAGCCGCCGCGATAGGCAAATATCGTTTCATATAAGACCTGCTTCCTGAAAAAACTAAAGGTCAGCTCAAAAAACATAGTGCCTCAGATGAAAGCAGATGAGGTGATAAGGTGATAACTGGTGGTTTTTAGAGTTGACTTAAGGTATAGTTTATCATAAATTCTGACCGTTGTCAATCACAGAATTTGCCAGAAATCGCGCTTTGACGGGATTTTTCCCCTTGACCCCGTTCTCCGTAAAAGGTATAATTGTACTGAATACAAAAGGAGGTCGGGATATGGGAATTGCCGGGATAATTCTTCTAGCGGCGGGGCTTGCAATGGACGCGTTTGCGGTGTCCGTATGCAAAGGGCTTTCGCTGGGCAGAATAAAGCTGAAGCACGCGGCGACAGTCGGGGCGTGGTTCGGGAGCTTTCAGGCGGTCATGCCGCTGCTGGGCTACCTGTTGGGGAGCACATTGTCGCAGCTGGTGTCCGAGGTTGACCACTGGATAGCCTGCGTGCTGCTTGCGATTATCGGCGGAAACATGGTGCGGGAGGCACTCAGCCGGGACGATGACGAGGACCTTCCAGACCCGTCGCTCTCGTTCAGCAGTATGCTCATGCCCGCGGTTGCAACAAGCATTGACGCGCTTGCGGTGGGAGTGACCTTCGCGTTCCTTGACGTGCCGGTGCTGTTCGCGTCCGGCGTTATCGGGGCGGTGACTTTCCTTCTTTCCGCGCTTGGGGTTAAGCTGGGTAGTATCTGCGGCGCGAAATACAAATCAAAAGCTGAGCTTGCCGGCGGGATAGTGCTTATCCTGCTGGGGCTGAAAATACTCGCCGAGGGTCTTGGCTGGCTGTGACCCCGGCAAATGTGCAGAACACAGGAGAGAGAAAATGAAGTACATAAAGCAATTCGGGATAATACTTCTCATCACGTTCATCGGTGAGATACTGAACACAGTGATACCGCTGCCGGTACCCGCCGGGATATACGGGATAGTACTGATGTTCCTGGGGCTAAAAACCGGCATTATCCCGCTGGACGAAGTGAAAGACGCGTCAAAATTCCTCATCAACATCATGCCGCTTATGTTCATTCCCGCGGCGGTCGGACTTATGGACACATGGGGTATTATCGCGCCGTCCTGGTGGCAGTTTATTCTGGCGACAGTCATCACCACCGTGGTGGTAATGGCGGTTTCCGGGCTGGTGACACAGGCTGTGATAAAGCTTCGCAGCAGAAAGGCGGCGGACAGATGAACGAGTTTCTTTCACAGTCGGCTTATTTCGGGGTGCTGATAAGCCTTGTATCATACGGTCTGGGGGAGCTTCTGAAGAAAAAACTCAAATCTCCGCTTGTAAACCCGCTGCTTATCTCAATAGTGCTGACTATCCCGGTGCTGCTTCTGCTGCACATCGACTACGAAACCTACTATTCCGGAGCACAGTACCTGTCATGGCTGCTCACTCCGGCGACAGTGGCGCTTGCCGTACCGCTTTACGAGCAGTTTGAGCTGCTGAAGCGCAACGCGGCGGCGGTTTTCGCCGGTATTCTCGCCGGAGTGCTGTCCAGCCTCGGGAGCGTGCTGGGACTGGCGGTACTGTTCGGGTTCTCACACGAGGAATATGTCACGTTCCTTCCCAAATCTATCACCACCGCGATAGGGCTGGGGGTTTCCGAAGAACTAGGCGGCATAGTCCCCATCACCGCCGGAATCATCATGATAACCGGGGTCCTCGGCAACATCATTGGGGAACTGGTGCTGAAGCTGTTCCGCATAAAAGAGCCGATAGCAAAGGGCATTGCGCTGGGCACCTCCGCCCATGCGATAGGTACAGCTAAGGCTATGGAGCTTGGCGAGGTGGAGGGCGCAATGAGCAGCCTGTCCATCGCGGTTTCGGGTGTGATAACCGTTGCCGGCGCTGCATTTTTTGCGAACCTCTATTAAGGCAACACAGCATATTTATCGGTAAACGCACTTTGTCTGCTGTTAGGCTTCATCGTGCTCTATTTTGGAACAAAGGCGCAAACGTCGTGTTTGCGCCTTTCAGACCGTCGAAAAAGTCCCTAAAGGGACTTTCCCTCGCCGAAACTTGGTTGTCCAGCATCCGTGCCGGACTTTTGGTTTCGGCTTTGCAGCGTCCTGCTGCGCCGAACATCCGCCCTGCGCGCGTAAGGCATAAGGCGTAAGCCGTTGCCAGTACACTTGTGCGGATAGAAGTGTTTTTTGCCCCGGCAGAGCTGGGGCAAAAAACGG
>JBJFGA010000156.1:0-14246 GCA_051892275.1 Oscillospiraceae bacterium
TTGGAGAGCAGCTTTTCGGTGGGGAAAGAGGGCTGTGCAACGTCCTCCCGCACGTCTTTAAAGGAAATGCTGTTGTTGTCCTTGGTGTCGTCGTAGGTGAGGTCAAAGCTCTTGATGGTGTCCATGAGGTCGATGATGTCGCTCATTTCGCCCATGACCTTGTTCAGGCCGTCCTCGTCGTAATTCAGCTTGGACAGCTCGCACAGGTGCTGTATGGTTTTGATATCCATTGCCATGATGAGGTTTCCTTTCTTTTGGTATAGGGACTATAATTAATAATACTCTACTATTATACTCCATTTCCACGTATTTTTCAAGTGTTAGTTTGAAGAATGTGCAGGATTTCGGGATTTTTTTGTATTTTGTTTAATTCACCGAAAATTTTGAAATATGCGGAGCCTGCTTCTTGCAAAAAACACATATTCGCCGGACAAAACCACTGAAAAAGCAGGGGAAAACTGTTGGTTAATCGAAGCTAACAGTAATATATAGACAAATATGTAAAACAATATACCACAAAATGCAACTTTGCCCCGAGCTTTCTTGCAAAAACTACTTGACAAATACAAAAAACAGTGATATAATATCAACGTAATAACAAAGCGGAAAAATCGCTTGTGCTGATGAATAAACGCCCCGACGCGAATTTTGCCGGATATGCAGTATCTGCAACATGCGCGAGGAAAATATTTCAACCGCGGCACAGAGAATATCCGCTTTTCCGAAAGACAAAACCGGCTCAGCGCTGCGCCGCATGACGCAATATCCGGCGGTTTTCCTGCCGGATTTCGGTTTTTAAAAGATTGGAGTGAGCTTATGTTAATGAAAGAGGGAGAAACCAGGATCCCTGCGGGCTGTGCGATTTCGGGCTTTATCAACAGAAGCGGAAGGCGGACTAACGGCAGCGTTATCGTGAATTCCATCGCCTGCATGCACGACCGCTCAAACGGTCTGGGCGGCGGCTACGCGGGCTACGGTATCTATCCGGAGTACAAGGATCAGTACGCGTTCCACGTTTTCTACGATTCCAACGAAGCAAGAATAAAGACCGAGGCTTTCATAGACCGGCATTTCGACGTTATCAATCTGTCGAGAATACCCACCAGAAAGCACCCGAACATCACAGATGAACCGCTCATCTGGCGCTATTTCGTGAACCCTCTGCCGACTAAGCTCCAGGAGAGCCAGCTGGACGAGCGTACCTATGTCGCACGCTGCGTTATCAAGATAAACGACAAGATCGACGGCGCGTACGTTTTCTCCAGCGGCAAGAACATGGGCGTATTCAAGGCGGTAGGCTACCCCGAGGACGTGGGCGAGTTCTACCGGCTGGACGAATACGATGGCTGGGCGTGGACAGTCCACGGACGCTATCCCACGAACACCCCCGGCTGGTGGGGCGGCGCTCACCCCTTTGCCCTGCTTGACTACACGATAGTACACAACGGCGAGATATCCTCCTACGACGCGAACAGACGCTTTATAGAGATGTTCGGCTATAAGTGCAACCTGCTGACGGACACCGAGGTAATTACATACATCATCGACTACCTCAACCGCCGTCTGGGAATGCCGCTTGATGACGTTGCAAAGGTAATTGCAGCGCCGTTCTGGAGCGAGATAGAATCCGGCAAGTTCAGCCCGGAGGAAGTCGAAAAGCTCCGTCATTTCAGAAACGTATATTCCAGCCTGCTTATCACAGGTCCTTTCTCGATAATCCTCGGCTTCAACAACGGTATCATGGCGCTGAACGACAGACTGAAGCTCCGCTCCATGGTCGCAGCAGAAAAGGGCGACACGGTGTTCGTTTCCAGCGAGGAGTGCTCCATCAGAACAATGTCCCCGGACGTTGACAGGATATGGAGCCCCAGAGGCGGAGAGCCGATTATCGTTACATTGGATAAGTAATAGAAAGGGTGTTAAGTACAGTGGCTATAAATTATATGAATCCTCTTTTCGAGGTTGTCCGCGATGCCGACCGCTGCATCAAATGCCGCGTCTGCGAGCGCCAGTGCGCCAACGAGGTGCATAAGTATGACCCCGACCTCGACAAAATGATATCTGACGAAACCACCTGCGTTGACTGCCAGCGCTGCGTGACCCTCTGCCCCACAAGGGCGCTCAAGATAAAGAAGAACGAGAACCAGTTCCGCGAGAACGGCAACTGGTCGCAGCAGATAATGGATGAGGTCTACAAGCAGGCAGGCTCCGGCGGCGTGCTTCTCTCCGCGATGGGCAACCCGCGCGAGTACCCGGTTTACTGGGACAAGATACTGCTGAACGCTTCGCAGGTAACCAACCCGCCAATCGACCCGCTGCGTGAGCCGATGGAAACCAAGACCTTCCTCGGAAAGAAAGACCAGTCCATCAGCTATGACGAAAACGGAAAGGCTGTTTTCGAGAAGAACCCCTATCTGGAGCTTGACGTTCCGATAATGTTCTCGGCGATGTCTTTCGGCTCTATCTCCAAGAATGCGCATGAATCCCTTGCAAGGGCGGCTCAGGAGCTGGGTACATACTACAACACCGGCGAGGGCGGTCTGCATAAGGACTTCTATCAGTACGGCGCAAACACCATCTGTCAGGTGGCTTCCGGACGTTTCGGCGTGTTCAAGGACTACCTCGACGCGGGCGCTGCTATCGAAATAAAGATGGGTCAGGGCGCAAAGCCGGGTATCGGCGGACATCTCCCGGGAATGAAGATAAACGAGGAGATCTCCAGGACTCGTATGATACCTAAGGGGACGGACGCTATCTCCCCGGCACCTCATCACGACATCTACTCCATCGAGGACCTGCGGCAGCTGGTGCTTTCCCTGAAAGAAGCCACCAACTGGGAAAAGCCTGTTATCGTTAAGATCGCGGCGGTACATAACGTTGCGGCTATCGCTTCGGGTATCGCAAGAAGCGGCGCGGACATCATCGCGATAGACGGTTACAGAGGCGGCACAGGCGCTGCTCCCACCAGAATACGCGATAACGTAGGTATCCCGATAGAGCTGGCGCTGGCAAGCGTTGACCAGCGGCTGCGTGACGAGGGAATACGCAACAACATCTCCATTGTTGTGGGCGGTTCTGTCCGCAACAGCGCGGACGTTGTAAAGGCTGTGGCACTTGGTGCGGACGCGGTTTATATCGCGACTGCGGCGCTGCTTGCAATGGGCTGCCACCTGTGCAGAAGCTGCAACACCGGCAAGTGCAACTGGGGTATCGCAACACAACGCGCTGACCTTGTAAAGCGCCTTAATCCTGATATCGCATACAAGCGCCTTGTGAACCTCGTACACGCGTGGGATCACGAGATAAAGGAAATGATGGGCGGCATGGGTATCAACTCCCTCGAATCGCTGAGAGGAAACCGGCTGATGCTCAGAGGTATCGGGCTTACCCAGAAGGAGCTTGATATCCTCGGCATAATGCACGCAGGCGAATAATCCACAAGGACAGTAAAGGAGAACTTTTATGAAAAAGGTTTATGTAAACGAGGACTGGTGTCTGGGCTGTCATCTGTGTGAATACACCTGCGCAGCCGCAAACAGCGGCGCTCCGAATATGATAAAGGCATTCGCCGGCGGCAAGAAGCCGATAGCGAGAATTCAGGTAGAGGAGGGCAGTTCGGTGAATTTCGCCGTGCAGTGCCGTCACTGCGAGGCTCACCCCTGCGTCAAGGGCTGTATCGCCGGAGCGCTTTCGGTGAAGGACGGGGTTATCGTCTGTGACGAGGAGAAGTGCGTGGGCTGCTACACCTGCGTGCTGTCATGTCCTTTCGGGGCTATCGTCATTGACGAGGCTGGACACAAGATACGCAAGTGCGACCTCTGCACGCAGAACAGCGAGGGCGAACCCGCCTGCGTAAAGGCATGTCCCAACAACGCTATCGTTTTCGAGGAAAGGTGAGGTGACGGATATGAACTATGTAATTATCGGAAATTCCGCCGCAGCAGTCGGCACCATCGAGGGTATCCGTCAGATAGACAAGGCAGGGAAGATAACCGTCATCTCTGACGAGGACTACCACACCTACTCCCGACCGCTCATCTCCTACTGGCTGATGGGCAAGGTGACGGACAAGAACATCTACTACCGCAGCCCGGACTTCTACGAGAAGAACGGCGTTGAAACCCTGCTGGGCTGCCGCGCGGCTAAGATAGACACCTCTGCAAAGAACGTGGTGCTTACCGACGGGCGTACAGTTCCCTACGACAAGCTTATGGTGGCGACCGGCTCGAAGCCGTTTGTGCCGCCGATGAACGGCATGGAAAAGATAGCCTCCTGCCATACCTTCATGAGCTACGACAGCGTTAAGGCTATCCGCGCCGAGATAAAAGAGGGCGCAAAGGTGCTGATAATCGGCGCGGGTCTTATCGGACTGAAAGCCGCTGAAGCGCTGAACGAATACAAGGCTGATATCACTGTCGTTGATATGGCGGACAGGATACTGCCGTCCATTCTGGATATGCAGGCTGGCGCTATCATGAAGAAGCATATTGAGAGCAAGGGAACAAGGTTCATTCTCGGTACTTCCGTTGACGAATTCAGCGCAAATTCCGCGAAGCTGAAAAACGGCGAAACCGTGGATTTCGACATGGTGATAATCGCTGTGGGAGTACGTCCCAACACCGAGCTTGTGTCCGACGCTGGCGGAAAGGTAGAGCGTGGCATTATCTGCGACCTCACCCAGAAAACCACGCTGGACGATGTTTACGCGGCGGGTGACTGCACCGTCAGCCACGACGCTTCCTCCGACAGCGACAAGATACTGGCGCTGCTGCCCAACGCCTACATGCAGGGCGAGGTAGCGGGCAGAAACATGGCGGGGGCTGAAACGATGTACCTCAACGCTATCCCGATGAACGCGATAGGCTTCTTCGGGCTGCACATAATCACCGCCGGAAGCTACGACGGCGAGGAATATGTGGAGGAGAACGGGAATAATTATAAAAAGCTGGTATTCAGGGACGGACAGCTCAAGGGCTTTATCCTGATGGGCGACGTGAAGCGCGCGGGAATTTACACCTCCATGATAAAAGAACGAATCGACCTCGGGGACGTTGACATTGATATGCTTAAAAGTCACCCGCAGATGATGATATTCGGAAAGGTACGCCGGGAAGAGAAGCTGGGAGGTATATACAGATGATAATCGACGCAAGAAATATGCAGTATGCCGAGCTTAACGGCATGATACGCACATCAGAGGACGACAAGTTCACGCTGAACAACGTCCTCGGTCAGAGATATATCGGCGCGGGGCTTTCCGGCAAGGAAATACTCATCAACGGAACTCCCGGCAACGCACTGGGAGCGTACCTGAACGGCGCGAAGATAAGCGTACACGGCAACGCGCAGGACGCCACCGGCGACACCATGAACGACGGCGCGATAATCATTCACGGCAACAGCGGCGACACCACCGGCTATGCAATGCGCTCCGGCGAGATATATGTTCAGGGTAACGCAGGCTACCGCGTAGGTATCCACATGAAGAGCTATCAGGAGCAGTTCCCGACTATCGTTATCGGCGGCAAGGTGGGCGACTTCCTCGGGGAGTATCAGGCGGGCGGTATCATCGTTGTCCTCGGTATCGGCGTTGAGGGCTGCCCGGTGGGACATTTCTGCGGCACCGGAATGCACGGCGGCGAAATGTTCATCAGGAGCGATGTAATGCCCCAGGGTCTGCCGGTGCAGGTTTGCTGCACGGTTGCAACTCCGGAGGAAAAGGAGTCCATCAGGCGCTATGTTGAGCGCTTTGTGAAGCACTTCGGCAATGACGCAGACCATCTGCTCAGCGCGAACTTCTTTAAGCTCACCCCGAACTCCGCAAGTCCCTACAAGCAGCTTTATGTGAACAACCTCTGAACCTATTGCGAATAAAGGGGGTAACACCCATAGACAGAATATTCATAAACGCCAAGACTGAAATGGTCTGTGAGACCCTCGCCGCAGCGCTGGAGGACTTTCATGCGGAGATAACCAGCTGCTTTGATGATGAAGCAGCTGCCTCTGCGGAGCTGTCCGGGTACGACCTGGTGATAGTATCCACCCCGCTGCGTTCGGAGTTCGGTTTGAACTTCGTTGCGGACGTCCGCAGCCGCACAGACGCGATAATCCTTGTGCTGGCGAAAACAGAGATAGCCGACGAGGTGCAGAACAGGATAAAGTTTACCGGGGCGTATGTCCTGCCCAGACCGTTCAGCAAGCAGTCGCTGGTGCAGACGATAAAGACCGCACAGATGGCAAAGGAAAGCATGAGCCGTCTGGAGCAGGAGAAGTCCCGCCTGTCAAAGCAGCTGGACGACATCAAGGTGATAGACCGCGCGAAGTGCTGCCTTATCGAGTACCTGAACCTCACGGAGAACCAGGCGCACCGCCATATTCAAAAGCTCGCCATGGACACCCGCCGCACCCAGCGGGAGATAGCCGAGGATATCCTGCGGACTTACAGCGGCATAACAAATGTGTAACAAGTAGAACAAAAGAAAAAATACAGAGGGCTGCCGAGTGATAATGGCAGCCCTCTGGCTGTCGTTAAATCTTGCATTTCGTAATAACTGAGAATTTTCCGTAGGGGAGGGGCTTGCCCCTCCCGAAAAAAGCATTATAGCTAGGGAGGGGCAAGCCCCTCCCCTACATTAGCCCTGTTTATATAACAATACAAGAACCGCCCCGTTTCCAAAACCGGAAGCGGGGCGGTGCTGTTAGGGACACGCTGATTAAAGCGAAGCGTACCAAATTCAGCCGCGCGAGTATGCAGGTTTGAGCGTGGCGAATTTGGTTTAATAAGCGTGTCCTTAGGTTAAATCACGAAATCAAGCGAACGGATTCTCACTGGGATACATCATGCCGGCGGGCTGGTTGAAGCCGATATCCTCAACGCCGAGGTATCTGAACACGTTGAACAGCGCCTTGCCGTAGTGACCGAAAGCAACCGCGCCGTGGTGCGGGTAGTTCTTCTCAATGAGAACGTGGCGGTAGAAGCGGCCCATCTCCGGGATAGCGAACACGCCGATAGAACCGAAGGACTTAGTTGCAACCGGCAGTACCTCGCCCTGTGCAACGTAAGCGCGAATCTGTGCGTCAGCGGTGGACTGGAGTCTGAAGAATGTGATGTCGCCGGGGATAATGTCGCCCTCCAGAGTACCCATGGTTACTTCCTCGGGCAGAGAACGCGCCATTATCATCTGGTTCTTCATGGTGCATGCGGACAGCTTGTTGGAGCAGGTGTTGCCGCAGTGGAAGCCCATGAATGTATCAGTGTGCTTGTAGTTGAACTTGCCCTTGATGGACTCCTCGTACATGTCAGCAGGAACGCTGTTGTTGATGTCCAGCAGAGTTACAGCGTCCTGGGATACGCAGGTGCCGATAAACTCGGACAGAGCGCCGTAGATGTCTACCTCGCAGGAAACCGGGATACCGCGTCCGGTCAGGCGGGAGTTCACATAGCAGGGAACGAAGCCGAACTGCGTCTGGAATGCCGGCCAGCACTTGCCAGCGATGGCAACGTACTTTCTGTAACCCTTGTGCTGCTCTATCCAGTCAAGAAGGGTCAGCTCGTACTGCGCCAGCTTCGGCAGAATGTCGGGCATCTTGTTGCCTGCGCCAAGCTCTTTAGCCATGTCAGCGGCTACCTCGGGGATACGCGGGTCGTTCGCGTGCTTGTTGAATGCCTCGAACAGGTCAAGCTCGGAGTTCTCCTCTATCTCAACTCCGAGGTTGTACAGCTGCTTGATGGGCGCGTTGCAGGCGAGGAAGTTCAGCGGGCGCGGACCGAAGGAGATTATCTTCAGCTCAGACAGACCAACGATAGTTCTTGCTACCGGCAGGAACTCGTGGATCATGTCTGCAACCTCGGGGGCGGTGCCTACCGGGTACTCGGGTATGTAAGCCTTAACGTTGCGCAGCTTCAGGTTGTAGGAAGCGTTCAGCATACCGCAGTAAGCGTCGCCTCTGCCCTGAATGAGGGAGGTGTTGCTGTCCTCTTCAGCGGCTGCGGCGAACATAACCGGACCGTCGAAGTGCTTTGCAAGCAGGGTCTCGGAAATCTCCGGACCGAAGTTGCCGAGGTATACGCACAGCGCGTTGCAGCCAGCCTTCTTGATGTCCTCAAGAGCCTGAACCATGTGTATCTCGCTCTCAACGATACATACGGGACATTCGTAGATGTCAGCAGCGCCGTACTTCTCGGTGTAAGCCTGAACGAGAGCCTTGCGGCGGTTTACGGACAGCGACTCGGGGAAGCAGTCGCGGGATACGGCAACAATGCCGACCTTGATCTGGGGAATGTTTGTCATTGTAATATCCTCTCAATTTGAAAAAATTCGGAAGCGCCTTGAAGCGTGTTCCAGTTTTACGATTATAGGATATCACAAAAACTTTTATTTGTCTAGTGTTTTTTTGTCATAATTATGCAAAATCTGCCCAAAAAATAAAGTTCGGCAAATATGCAAGTTTACATTCCGGGAATTTTGTGATATAATTCATTTTTGGCGGAAGAAACCGCCATTTTCAGAGGAAAGGGCGCATATTTTTCATGAACAAAGACCTTACCGTTGGAAGTCCCGGAAAAGCGCTGGTGATGTTCACCATACCGCTTTTCATAAGCGTGATATTCCAGCAGATGTATAACATAGCGGACAGCGTTATCGCGGGGAAGTTTGCCGGGGAGGACGCACTCGCGGCGATAGGCGCAAGCTACCCCATAACCATGATATTCATGGCGGTGGCGGTGGGCTGTCAGATAGGCTGCACGGTGGTGATAAGCAAGCACTTCGGCTCGGGGAACATGCCGCTTACCAAGACCTGCATATCCACCTCGCTTATCGCGGGAGCGGCGCTTTCGGCGGTGCTGACGCTGGTGGGAGTGCTGTTCAGCGGCGAGTTCATGCAGCTGGTGCAGACCCCGGAGAACATCTTTGAGGACGGCTGCGTTTACCTGATGATATACACCGGGGGATTTGTGTTCCTGTTCCTGTACAATATCGTGACAGGTATCTTCAACAGCCTCGGGGACAGCAAGACGCCGCTGTACCTGCTCATTGCAAGCTCGGTGGGGAACATCATTCTTGACTGTATCTTCATCATACCGCTGCAAATGGGAGTTGCTGGCGCGGCATGGGCTACTTTTTCGGCGCAGGGCGCGGCATGTGTTCTTGCGATGACGCTGCTGTTCCGGCGGGTGAAGTCCATGAAGATAAGCGGCGGCAGGCTGTTCAGCGGACGGGCGCTGGCGGAGATAGGCAGGGTCGCAGTCCCAAGCGTATTGCAGCAGAGCTTCATTTCGGTGGGCAATCTGTTCATACAGTACATGGTGAACGGATTTGGTTCTTCGGCGATAGTTGCGGGGTACTCCGCGGCGATAAAGCTGAATACCTTTGCTATAACCTGCTTCACCACTATCGGCAACGGAATGTCCAGCTTCACCGCCCAGAACATCGGCGCAGGCAAGCCGGAGCGCATAAAGACGGGCTTCCGCTCGGTGGTGGTATTCGGCATGGCGGCTGCGGCGGTGTTCTTCCTGCTGTTCTTCCTGCTGAATGAGGGGCTGCTGTCGCTGTTCATGAACGACGAAAGCTCCCGGCTCGCGATGGACACCGGAGTTACGTTCCTGCGGATAGCGTCGCCGTTTTACTTCGTGGTCTGCCTGAAATTACTCTGCGACGGTGTGCTTCGTGGCAGCGAGTGCATGGGCTGTTTCATGGCGGCGACCTTCACCGACCTGATTCTTCGCGTGATTCTCGCGGCGATACTCAAGGGCTTCATGGGGGTCAACGGTATCTGGAATTCCTGGCCTATCGCGTGGACTGTCGCGACGGTGATGTCGTTCGTGTTCTATAAGTCCGGGGTATGGAGCAAGCGGCTGAAAGTTTCCCAGAAATAAGCTAAGCCCGGGAGGTTTGCGCTTCCCGGGCTGTGTTATTTGTGAATTACAGTACTCTCTCCATATACCCGCAGGTGAACGGAAAGAAATCAAATTTCTTCGTCCCGGTATGAACAAATCCATAGCTCTCGTACCATTTCCGCAGCCGCTGATTTTCCTCAACAA
Source organism: Oscillospiraceae bacterium (assembly GCA_051892275.1). Lineage (GTDB taxonomy): Bacteria > Bacillota > Clostridia > Oscillospirales > Ruminococcaceae > CAG-115. Next base: position 10,043 of record JBJFGA010000156.1, read on the forward strand.
TGCCGATATTCACCTTTTTACAGCCTATATCCCTAGCTGTATTGAAAGCGTGGTTCAGAAGCTCCCCGCCGATACCCTTATGACGGAATTCCGGCAGCACGCTGAGATTATTCAACTCACATTCGCCGTTCTCCTGCAAAAGCAGCGAATAATACCCAACAATCCTGCCATTATCAGAATATGCGTACATCAGGCGGTGTTCTCCGGTCAATTGCCATGATAGCCTGTCCTCGGTCGTGGCAAACGCGGTGAATCTCGCAGCGTTTTCGGCAGTAAAGCCGAATTCGTCTGCTACGGTACGAAAGCTCTCCCGTATAACCCTCACACATTCGGGAATATCGGTTTGGTTGATTTCTTTAATCATTTTTGCTCCCCCTATTGTAAATTTTTATACAATTATATCATAAAATCAGTATTAAGTCAACCCGCGCATTTCTTCTTGACAACCCCGCCCAAAAGTAATATAATAGTAATATATTTTCAGTAAAGGAGTACGACCATGAGAAGCTGCGGAATACTCATGCATATAACAAGCCTGCCCTCGCCCTACGGCATAGGCACGTTCGGCAAGGAAGCCGAGCGTTTCGCCGACTGGCTCAAAGACGCGGGGCAGAAGTACTGGCAGGTGCTGCCGATAGGCCCTACCGGGTACGGCGACTCCCCCTATCAGCCGTTTTCGTCCTTTGCGGGGAACCCTCTGCTCATCGACCTTGACGAGCTGGTGGAGAACGGCTTTCTCACCCGGAAATCGGTGGAGGACGCGGACTACGGCGCAGACCCCAGCTACGTTGACTTCGACAAGGTGAACAAAAGCAAAATGGCGCTGCTGCGGGAGGCTTTCGCGGGGTTCACAGATGATGTTGGCTACACCTCGTTCGTCATGGACGAGCAGGACTGGCTGGACGATTACGCGCTGTTCATGGCGCTGAAAGAGAAATTTGGCGGCAAGCCGTGGTCGATGTGGGACGAGGACATCAGAATGCGCCATCCGGAGGCTGTCAAGCGCTGGCAGGAGGAGCTTAAGGACGAGATAAAGTTCGTGAAGTTCGTGCAGTACATCTTCTTCCGGCAGTGGGACAGATTTCACCGCTACTGCAACAAAAACGGCATACAGATAATCGGCGATATCCCGATATACGTTTCCCCGGACTGCGCGGACGTCTGGGCGCAGCCGGAGCTGTTCGAGCTGGACGAGCAGCGCAACCCGAAGCGGGTCGCGGGAGTTCCGCCGGATTACTTCTCAAAGACCGGGCAGCTGTGGGGAAATCCCCTCTACAACTGGGAGGAAATGAAAAAGACCGGCTACAAGTGGTGGCTGAAGCGCATAGGCAAGTCGCAGGAGAATTACGACATGCTGCGTATCGACCACTTCCGTGCGTTCGACACCTACTACGCTATCCCCGCCGGACACCAGACCGCCGAGCACGGTACATGGGAGCAAGGTCCCGGCATGGACTTGTTCAACGCGATAAAGAACGACCTCGGCGAGGTCAACATCATAGCGGAGGACTTAGGGGACATCTTCGACAGCGTGAAGGTGTTGCTCAAAGACACCGGATTCCCGGGAATGAGGGTATTGCAGTTCGGCTTCAACCCGGACAATACCGACAACGACCACCTGCCGCACAACTACCCCGAGAACTGCTGTGCCTACACCGGAACTCATGACAACGCGACTATAATGCAGTGGTACAGGGAAGCCGACCCCAAGACCCGTTTCATGGCGAAGCGCTACCTGAAGCCCAACCTGTTCGAGAAATTCAACATGTGCTGCATACGCACGGTGTACGCAAGCCCGGCGCGGCTGGCGATAATACCCATGCAGGATATCCTCGGGCTTGGGAAAGAGGGCAGAATGAACGTACCCTCCACCCTCGGCGGCAACTGGAACTGGCGAATGCTTCAAGGAAAGCTGTCTGCGGCGACGGCTGAAAAATTGAAAGACCTCGCGGACACTTATTTCAGATAAAACGTAGGGGAGGGGCTTGCCCCTCCCGTATTCTATAACACCGATTTTCGTGAGGGGTAATCCCCTCACGTATTTTTACGTTGTTTTCCGGGAGGGGCAAGCCCCTCCCCTACATTTCTTTTAATTTCAAATTATTTTCCTACGAATTCAAAATCAATGAACCCGCCGTTGACATTCACGCTGACGCACTTCACCCGAACCTTGTCGCCGACGGTATAAACGCTGCCGTCGCACGCTCCGGTGAGTATCACCCCGTGCTGTACCTCGTATTCGCCCATCGGCAGCGCGGCAACGGACACCATGCCCTCAACGGTGTTCGGCAGGACTACGTAAACACCCCCGGCGCTCACGCCGGATATCATGCCGTCGAACTCCTCGCCGACGTGGTTCTTCATATATTCCGCCATGTAGAGGGTCTCGCATTCACGCTCGCAGCGTACCGCCGAAAGCTCGGTGTTGCTCGCCTGAAGCGCCGCCGACACCGCGAATGACGCGTACTTCTTGCACAGCTTCTCGTGGTTCAGCGCGTAAACATAGTCCGTCAGGATACGGTGGATAGACAGGTCGGCGTAGCGGCGGATAGGGGAGGTGAAGTGCGCGTACTCCGGCATCACCAGCCCGTAATGCCCCAGCGGTTCCTCGCTGTACTTCGCTTTCATCATGGTGCGCAGGACTATGCGGTTTATCACCATCGCCTTGTCGTTGTCCCTGTTCTCCCGCAGTATTTTCGCTAAGTCCGCCGCCGAGGACTTCTCGCCGATACCCTCCGGATTCACACCGAGGGCGGTGAGTGTTTCGTTGAGCTGGGTGAGCTTCTCGGCGGGGGGAGCTTCGTGCACGCGGTACACGAACGGTATCTTCTCTTTCATCGCGAGGGAAGCCGCCGAGTTGTTCGCCATCAGCATGAATTCCTCGATGATACCCTCCGCAACACCGGTGGTGCGGGGCTTTACGTCAATGCAGACACCGTTCTCGTCGGTGATTATCTTGGTTTCTGTGGTGTCGATTTCGGGAGCGCCGCGGTTCACACGGTTGCGTTCAAGTATCCCGGCAAGCTCCTGCATTATCGGGATACGGTCGATGACCTTCGCGTATTTCGCCTTTATTTCCTCGTCGGCAGTGCCGTCTATTATCTTGTTGACCTCGGCATACACGCCCTTTACGCGGCTGCGGATAACGGTTTTCTCGAACTTGTAGGAGAGCAGCTTTCCCTCGAAGCTGACGTCCATAAGGCAGGAGAAAGCAAGCCTGTCCACCTGCGGATTGAGCGAGCAGATACCGTTGGAAAGCTCCCGGGGAAGCATGGGTACTACCTGGTCGGCGTAGTAGATGGAAGTACCGCGGTAGAAGGCCTCATCGTCCAGAGCACTGCCCTTGGTGACGTAGTGGGACACGTCCGCAATGTGTACCCCCAGCTTGTAGCAGCGCTCGGTTTTGGCAATGCTTATCGCGTCGTCGATGTCCTTGGTGTCCGCGCCGTCAATGGTGAATATCGGCTCACCGCGCAGGTCAAGCCTGCGGAGCACCTCGTTCCCGTCTATCTCGTCAGGGTCGAGCTTTGCGGCTTCAAGCAGCACCTCGTCCGGGAACACGGTGTGCAGCCCGTTCGAGAGCATATACGCGTCCGCGCCCGCCTTTGCGTTGTCACAGGAGCCGAACACCTCCACGATGTTCACGGTGTGGTCCATGTGGCGGTCGCCGCGCTTTTTGATGGAGAACACCACCTTGTCGCCGACGTGCATTACAGCGGGCTTGCTGACCTTTGAGATAGTCAGCGGGTCGCCGCACAGCTTGTCCGGCAGCACCATCAGCTTGTTCCCCACGGCGACGATAACGCCTGTCAGCAGGGAGTCATTCATCTCCAGCACCGCCATTACGATCGCCTCTGCGGAACGTCCTTCCTCGGCTTCGGCGGTCTTTCTGGCGAGTACCACGTCCCCGGGTATCGCACCCATAAGGTCGCGCCCGCGCACGAAATATTCCGCCGGAACTTCGTCAAGTGAACGGACAAACCCTGACCGCTGGGACACGCGGCTGACTTCTGCCCTGAAATAGAACTCCGGGTGTCTTATCCAGCAGCTTCCCTTTTTGTAGGCGATGTCCCCGTGGTTTTTCATCTCGGAAAGAGCGGCATCCAGCTTCTTTGCGCCCTTTTTGTTCACTCCGAGGCGGTCGGCGAGTCGCTTTACCGAAAGCCCCTTTTCGCCGGCGTTGTAAAGTTCCATAAGTATCGAG
>JBJFGA010000157.1:0-14236 GCA_051892275.1 Oscillospiraceae bacterium
TTGACAAAACTAGCTGCTGCAATCGCACGACAATAATTATGCGGTGTTGCCTTAACATGAAGAAAATCCCTCTGGTTATTCCAGAGGGATTTTTTGCTGATTGTAATTATTTTTGAAGATTTACCTTATTCTCGGTGGGTTGGGTGTTGTCCTGGGGTTCGTCAGTTGACGGGTTTTCGGTCGTGCCGTTGGGCGCTGTGCTTTCGGAGTTGTCTGAGGAAACGTCAACTATCCTCTTGTTGGAAATGTCAGCCCACAGCTTCTTTATAGCGTTATTCGAGAACTGGAACATCTTTTCTGATACTTTCCCAAGCAATCCCACCAGCCAGAAAACGCCGGCAACAGGGTACAATATACAAGCCAGTACCGCAGTGAGAATGACCGCAAAAATGTACGATAATGCTACAACCATTTTATACCTCCATATTTTCTGAATCATAGCTGCCCTATGTTCATGATTACAAAGGTATTATAGCATATAATTTAATAATAGTCAAGAAATATATTACAAACAGTAAAGAAAACTGTGGTCATTCGGCGAGAAAGTTCTCGACCAGCTCCTCAATATGCACCTGCGACGCTTCGTAGCGGTTGAGAGCGTCTACAAACCTCGTTATCGCAGAAAGGCTTGGGGTAATATCCTCGATGGTGAATTCGCCGAAGGTCACTCCATAGCCGGTGTATTTGACGCCGTCCTCGTTTATGTACTGCTTTTCATTGATAGTCCACATAACGCTTCTCCTTTTCCTTAATAAGGGAATAACAGATTTGCAATTCCCGGTGATTGTTTACTGAAAGTATATCACAGATCATGACTGATGTCAATTAATATTCCGTTAAGATTGATTTATAGATAAAAATCTGCGGAGAAATAGCGAAACTTTTGGGAAGACATTGACATAGATGTAGTTTTGTGATATAATTTGACAAGATAAACAAAATGCGGAACACCGCTGAAAGGGAAGGTATCTTATGGCTTTATTCAGGAATAATTTTCGGCTTCTTACCACTGGAATAGCGCTGTTTGTTATGGGAATTGTCTTTTTGGTGATGACCATTGGCAATATTATCGACAACGTTAAGACGCCGGCGGACTACGCTCAACTCCAGATCGAGGACTACCGGGAGGGAATGATGGTCGAGGGGGAGCTTATCAGCAACTATGGTTCCTACGAAACTGTGACCAGGGAAAACAACGGCACCCAGACGACTGTCGGCTACTATTACCTCATCGACGCCGGTGACGAGGGGCTTATGGGGTTGTATACTCCTATGAAGGAGCTTATCAGCCAGCTTGACCAGCAGGAAGCAGAGACCATGGCTTATTTTTACGGAGAATCTGATACAATGCCGCGCACTGTGCATTGCAAGGGGAAGGTTTGCAAGATGGACTCGGAGGACGTCCGATTGTATCGTCAGTACCTCGATCAGTGCGGATTTTCCGGGGAGGATATTGATGATTTTTGTCTTGATTTGTACATAAAGGTCACGAATACTTCAAACAACACGCCTGTTCTGATAGTCGCGATCGTGGTGAGCTTCCTGGGACTGCTGTTTGTTTTTCTTTTCATAAGAAACAAGATGATCGGAAGATAAATGCAAAAAGCTGCTGCAACGTTCGGTTGCAGCAGCTGATTTTTTATGTTATTAGGCGGGAGGGGCAAGCCCCTCCCCTACGGGATAAATTTCAGAGTATGTTGTACCTGGTCACACATAGTAGGGATTGTGCTTGAACAGAAGAATGATGAAGTCGATGAACGTGCCGACACCGAACAGTCCTGCTGTGCACATCCACAGGATACCTGTGCCTATCTTGCCCTCGTAGAAGCGGTGAATGCCAAGATAGCCGAAGAAGAAGCAGAGCAGAAGTGCTACCCACTTGTTCTTTTCCTTGCCGGTGGGAACGGCGCTGCTTGTGGCTGCGGCTGCGACGTTATTGTTGTTATTGTTGTTGATGATTATCGGCTGTGATGTCTGGGAAGCGCCTTTCAGCTCCTCGACCTGACGGCCGCAGTGGGTGCAGAGAACTGCGTCTGCAGGAATGATCTGACCGCAGTGCTTGCAGAACTTCGTGGGGCCGTTCACCGGCGCCTGCTGCACTGGCTGATATGGCTGCTGGTAGGGCTGTGGGACTGCGTCCGGCTGATAGGTCTGCGGGGCTGCCTGGTACTGCTGATAGGGCGTATTCTGCTGGGGGTAGCCCTGCTGTACGGTTCCGCCGTTCTGCCAGCCGTTGTTCATCGGCTGCTGCACGGAGCCGTTCTGCCCATATCCGGGGACATAGCCGGTCTGATTGTTGTCAGCCGCATAGCTGCCCTGCTGAACTGATGGGGCGGGGCTGTTGGGGTATATTTCACCAGTGGCCGGGTCGCGCCAACCCTGGGAAGCACTGTCCGATGATGTTCCACCTGGCTTTACAAGGCTAACTCTGTTACTGTCGTTCATTTTATTACCTCCGGTTTACCAAATAGTGCAGACCATCTGCATACTTCTATTTTATCACAAAATTCTGCATTTGTTAAGGGGCTTTGCGATTTTTTTGTGGCTGATGGACATTTTTATGTATTATGTCCAAAAATCCGGTGCGTTTTTTTGCATTCACCCCAAATTCATAACGGGTCAGGTATGCTTCATACTAATTCCAAATCATTCTATAGACATCTTTGCAAAAATCTTGTCTATATCCTGACTTGTAATTAGTATCAGATAATGAAAAGGCAGCGCCGGAGCGCCGCCCTTCCATTTATATTGGGGGGAGAATGGTTATCGGATTTTCTTTACTTTGCCTTGATCTTGTAGATCTTTGAGGCGGCAGAGTAAATTCGTTTGCCGTTCGCGGTCACAAAGGACTTGATGTAGTAGTAATAATACTTGCCGGATTCGGCAGTGTCATCAGTGAACGTCATTTCCTCCGGGTCGTCCGAGGTTACCTCGCCGACTATCTTGCCGCTGCCCTTTGCGGAGTTGCGGCGGTATACGGCATAACCCTCGGCGTGGTCAGCCATATCCCACTCGAACACGATACCGTCCTCGGTGGACTTCCTGTAAGTGATGTTCACCTTTTCGGGGCGGACATTCACGGTCACTTTTCTGGTCTTGGAGGGGTTGGACTTTGCGGTCACGGTTATTGTTGCTGTGCCGGGTGCTACTGCGGTGACTGTTCCGTTTTCGTCAACTATGGCTACGTTTTCATCGGAGGAGGAGAACAGCAGCGTCTTATCGTCCGCCGCAGCGGGGTATATCTTGGATTTGAAGGTGAAGTACTTGTCGATGTCCAGCGTCTTTGACTTGCCGGGGCTTACCGAGAAGCTGGTGACCGGGGTCGCAACAGTTACGGCACATGTTGCTTTCAGTCCGTTCGCGGTCTTGGCGGTGATGGTCGTGGTGCCGTTTTTCAGAGCCTTTACAAGTCCGGAGTCGTTGACGGTGGCTACTGAAGTATCAGAGCTGCTCCATGTTACAGTTTTATTGAAGGCATTGTTCGGGGTGACTGTCGCGGTAAGTCTTACGATACCATTCGGCTTTACAGACAGCTCGGTCTTGTCCAAGGAGATGTTCTCCGGCTGGACTGCCGCCTTGCAAAGACCGTCGTTGAGCACCGTTACCGGTTCGGAGTTTGCGCCGCCGTTGCCGTTGCCGACCTGTCCGTTGGTATTGTCGCCCCAGCAGTAAAGCTTGTCGTCCTTGGTGATACAGCCCGCGAAGTTGTTGCCCAGGCTGACCTTGTCAATATCTGACTTTACAGTCTTTACAAAGGAACTATGGCTCTTTAAGGTGCCGTCGCCTAGCTGACCGCAGGTGTTGTTGCCGCTTAGCGTAAGGTCGCCGTAGCCGTCGATAACGGCGGAAAAGTCGGTGCCTGTCGCTATTTCCTGGCCATAGAGGGTGACCTTTGTGGGGGTGCGCAGGCGGGACGCGTCGCTGCCCAGCTGACCGTATGAGTTTTCGCCCCATGCGTAGATGTCGCTGTCGCCTGTGATGGCGATGGTGTGGCTTCCCGCAGCCTCGATGGCAATAACGGCGAGTTCGTAGTCGTCTTTATCTTTTATGACGAGCAGGAGGGGAGTGTCCACCACTCTGTAATCGGTGTCGCAGCCCAGCTGTCTTGCGCTGTTGCTGCCCCAGCCGTAGAGGTCGCCGCCCTTTGAAAGCGCGAAACAGTGATATTCACCGGCGGCTATATCTACGATACCTGTCGGGCAGTCAAGCTTTTCGGGGTACTTTACGGTGTTGCCGCAGGCTGCGGTAAGACGGGAGGAGATGTTTGTGCCCCAGCCGTATACTACGCCGTTGATAAGGGCAATTGCAAACTCTTCTCTCAGCACTATCTTATCGATAGGGAAGCCGGAGATGAATTCGTTCAGCAGGGGGGAGGTCACGGTGGTCGAGTTGGTCCTTGTGCCAAGCATATAATTGCTGTTATCGCCGAAAACATAGACGTCGCTGTCGGCGGTCTGCACGATGGTGATCTTGTTGCCGCACCATACGTTTGTCGCTTCGTCCGGAAGCTTTACCCGGGTGGGCTGGTTTCTTGTGGCGGTATCTCCGAGACCCAGCTGACCCTTATCGTTGCAGCCCCAGGTGAAAAGCACGCCCTCGTTGGTGATGGCTGCCGCGTGATCGTTGCCGGCGGAGTATGTTCTGATATTCTTAGCAATGAGTTCCGGCGTAACTATTTTTGTGTTTTTCTCGGTGAAAAGCTCGCCGTAGATTCCTGTACCTGCGCTGGATATCTTGCCGGTGTTCTTCAGCATGAGCGAGTGGTGCTCGCCGAAAGCGACGGAGATAACGCCGTTCGTCAGCTGTTCGGGAATGAATACGTTGTCGGCTTCGCCGTTGTGGAGCTGGCCGTTCTCGCCAGCGCCCCAGACGTAAAGAACGCCGTTTTCGGTTACTGCACCGGAGGAATTGCCGCCGGCAAATACCGACTGAACGTTCTTAACGCCGACATTGTCGAAATAGTTGCTTACGGTGCCGTTGTCGGTGCCCAGCTGGCCGTACTCGTTTGAGCCGGCAGCCATGACAGTGCCATCGGACATCAGTACAACGGAATGATCGTTGCCCGCTTCTACCTGGACTGCGCCGGAGGTTATCACTCTTTCAAGAGCGGGGGAGTCCTTGTAGCTGCTGTTGCCAAGCTGACCGTTTTCGTTGTTTCCGCAGGCATAGACCTCGCCGGACTTCGTGACGATAAGCGTGAAGCCGTCACCCGCCGCGATATCCACCGCGTTGGTCATGAGCTGTTTTTCAGCGTTCTTCTTTCCATTGGAGGTAAATCCCAGTTCGCCGTGCTCGTTTCCGCCCCAGCCGACAACTGTGCCGTCCTGTTTCAGCACGATGGTGTGCTCGTCACCGGCGCTCACTCCGGCAACGTCCTCCATCAGCTTCTGCGGTTTTGATATGTATTCGGTGGAGGCGGACGGGTTTATCTGACCGTCGGAATTATCGCCCCAGCCGTACAGGGTGCCGCTTGTGTCGATGGCAAAGCTTACGTCGTCGTTGGCTTCAACATAAGCCACCTTTTCCATGACCTTGACGCCGTTGGAATTGGCTGTTTGTGTTCCTACGCCGAGCTGCCCTTTGCTGTTATCGCCGGCAGCCCACAGTGACATGTCGCTCTTGATGACAAGACTGTGATTTTCGCCGACAGCGATAGTATCAATGCTGATCCCGGACTCTGCCGCAGCCGCCGTTGCCGGTATCAGCGATAATAACTGAGCCGCGCAAAGCGAAGCCGCGAGCACTTTTGACCTTTTGCTCATACAAACTCCCTCCATATCCGAAAGCCGGACGGCTTTCCTTTTTATCCGCCCTTCCCCGGACGGAAAATCATTTGTTCTCTCATTATATAAAACAATTATGAACGTTAAAAAGTTGCATTATTCTGAAAAAATTTTTCAGGAAAAGAAGAAATTTGTGCCAGAATTATTTCCTGTATCTATTATAACGCAAAAAACAAAAAAATGTTGCAGAAATTTCTTAATAATTTATTAACTTTTCCACTGTTAAAAGTCAACTTCCTCGCCGCCGCCGATGTACATCAGTTTGTCGCCGAGTATCTCGTCCATGATGTCGAAGCCTTTGAAGCCGGTGCAGTGGCAGGCGTATATTTTTTCGGCGTTGCTAAGCTTCAGCGCACGCGCCTGTGAGGTGATATATTCCGCGGGGCAGCCCAGTGTTTTGGGATTTGACCCCATGAAATGAAAGCCGCCTATTATTGCAAGCACAGGGATACCGTGCCAGCACTGCTTCACGGTTTCGAGCATGTTCTGCACGCCGCAGTGGAAGCAGCCGCCTATTATCACCAGTCCGTCAGCCTTGCGCTTGCCGGGGAATATCACTGCGAAGCTTTCGTCAGAGCAGTTGTAGGGGAGCTGCTTCCTGCCGTCCAGCGCGAAAAAGCTTTTGTCGGGGTTGATGTTCTTTTCCTCAAACACCTCGCAGGAGGCGAGATAGAAACCCTCTGTTACCTCGGAAAAGCTGTTGAACAGCGTCAGGTTGTTCTGGTATTTCCTGAAGAAGGAACGTCCTGCACCGGCGGGGGCTTTGAACAGTCCGTTCTTTCTGAAATACTCCGTCTGCGCACCTGCGCGCAGATATATCTCTGCGTCGGGGTTCATTCGCATAAAGCTGTCGATACCGCCTATATGCGAGGTGTGATTGTGGGTGATGACGATACCGTCAAGGTCGTCAACCGGCTGTTTCATGCGGCGGGCGTTCTCCGCCGCCTTTCCGGTCAGCCCGGTATCTATGAGATAGTTTCTGCCGCCGTATTCAACGAGGAAAGATACTCCGTCCTCTGCGAACAGCTTTTCGTCAACGGCGGTGTTGTCAATCAAGCAAACGAGCTTCAAGGAGCTATTCCCCCTTAACATGGCGCTTTATCGCCGCAAAGCTCTCTGCGCTGAGGCAGTGCTCAATACGGCAGGCGTCCTTTGCAGCAATGTCCTCGGGTACGCCCATGGAGGTGAGCCAGCTGGTGAACAGCAGGTGGCGCTCATACACCTTTTCGGCTATCTCAGCGCCCTTTTCGGTGAGGGTGATGTATCCGCTTTTGTCTACGAGGATACAGCCCTCTTCCCGGAGGTTCTTCATAGCAACGCTGACACTGGGCTTGGAGAACTCCATTTCCGTGGCTATATCCACCGAGCGCACTTCACCGTTGCGGCGCTGTAATATCAGTATGGTTTCGAGATAATCCTCACCGGATTCAAGTATTCTCCCTTTCATTGTATTGTCCTTTCTGAAAACAAAATACTCTTTATATTATAATACCATAATGTTCCGGTTTCGTCAAGTAGAAAAGCGCCCCCGAAGGGGCGCTCGATACCGTCGAAAAAGTCCCGTTGGGACTTTCCCGCCGAAACATCCGCACTGCGCGCACGGTTTGGCGGCATTGCCGCCAAACCGCACACTTGTGCGGATAGAAGTGTTTTTTGCCCCGGGAAACCCGTGGCAAAAAACGGATTTCAAATGCCCGCTTCGCGGGCAAAAACCACTTTTTCGACATGCTGAAGCGCCCCCGAAGGGGCGCTTTGTGGCTGTGATCACATGGCGATATCGCCTGTGTAGGTGGAGTATACGAACTTTATCATGTCGCCCATTGTGAACGCGCTGTCGGCGTTGAGCTTGTCGCCGCTTACTACGCCAAGGCCGTAGGCTATCGCATAGTAGCCGACATTCTCGTCGTCGTTGCTGACATCGCTGAACGGCGATTTGTAGATGCCCTTGAGAGCGGGTATCTCATCTCCGCAGACTGACTTCACATACATCACCAGAACGTTTCCTTTGGTGAGTGCGTTGGTGCTGTCATCATCGGAATAGTAGCCGAGCAGGTTCTGCAGTTTTTCGGCGGTCGCGGGGTCGTTCTCGCTGAACTTTTCGGTGGAGATGATGATACCGTGATCGTTCAGCTGTTGAGCCATCTTCTTGATCTCCTTGTCCTTTATACCGGAGAGATCGTTCTTTTCTCTGATGTAATAGTTGTAGATCTGTTCGCCGGTGAATGCGTCGGCATAGATCGTGGTACCCGCGCCGTATACAAGGACCGTCTTTGTCACCTTGTTGTTCAGGCGGGCGAGGTAGTACAGATCAAGGTCGTTGGTCTGCCAGAACTTCGCCATAACCTGGTCGGCGGTGAGCATTCCGGCGGGGTCGGGGAGAGCTATATCGGTGTAGTCGATATAGAAAGAGGAGAGCTTCATGTCTGCGTTGAAATCAACAGAGATTTCATTGCCGGATACCTTTATGTCGTTTGCGTATCTCGTCCAGCTGTGGGAGCTTCCGGTATAATGCTTTATGTTGTTCATTTCCCAGTAGAGTGGGGAACCTTCTCCATCGTCAACGAACTCGGTGAACCTGTCGCCGGCGTACTTCTTTGCGATATCTTCGGCGAGCTTGTCAGCCTTGGCGAGGTCGTAGGTGGTTGTGTCCTCAACACTGGAGTCATAATAGGAATAGTTCAGTATCTGTCCGGTTTCTGCGTCCAGCGATATACATACAGACTGGTACGGCTTGCTGATCTCGGTGTAATCCTTCTCAAAATACACATCGTAATCATCATAGAGCGGCACTGGCTCTTCTATTTCATTGCCCCAGCTGTCGTTGGTGAAGTTCGCGGTGTAGTAATATTTCGTATCATTGCCGACGGTCAGCTTGTGCAGGTTGGAGTAGACAAGCTCCATGTCTGTCTTGTAGGTGAGGTAAGGATCGTCCTGGAGCAGCTTTATTACTGCTGCTTCCCCAGCGTAGGGGAGGTCTTTGTTTATCTCCGCAAGCTCCTGCTCGGTGAAGTCATAGCCGCTGCCCTTGTCTGCTTCCGACGCAGACTCTTCCATCTCTATGGTGTCGTCAACGGCACCGTTCGTATCGTAATATCCGTCGGACTCAAAATTGCTCTTTTTGCCGGTGAACGCGTTTATCTCGCCGTAGTCGGTCTGGCAGTATACAAGGCGAGCTTTTGTCTGATTGCTCTCCCAGTCGTAGTATATCTCGTACTGCGGCTGAAGGTTTATCATCTCGGCGTATTTTTCCTTTGCCTTTGCTTCGGAGAGGGCGTCTGTAGCGCTCTTGAAGGAGGCTTTTTCATGCCAGTTCATGTAGAACGAGATCAGCTCGCCGGTGTTTTTGTTGAGGGTGAGAGTGCCGCGGTCGTTCTGCACCGGAACGCCGTTCTTCGTGCGGACAAAGCTGATGGTCGCGCGGTCGGAGCACAGGCTGATGTTCAGGCTGTCACGGTCGAGATCGATCACGCTGGATACCGTGGGGTTTATCTGTTTGATGAGCTGCTTCGCTTTACTGAAAAGCTCGTCGCCGGTCAGCTTCGCCAGACTGCATCCGTATATGCCCCAGTCGTTGGTGCTGTAATACTGCGTGATAAGGCTGCCGCAGACGGTGACGCTGACGCTCTGGTATTCCACGGCGTCGTCCGGGGTTCTCCAGGTAAGGGAGTAGGTATCCTTCAGGTTGCTGTTCTCTGTGCTGTAAGTGAACTCGGTCAGCTCCTCGGGGATATCAAGCCTTGTTTTTGCGATGGTGATCGCCGCCGCGAGGGCTTCGCTGTCCTGCCCGTCGGCGAATGCGCAGATACTGGTTGAAGTTAGCGCGGTAACTGCTGCCATGGTCATTGCCAGAAATCTTCTTTTCATTCTGATAACCTCCTGATTAATAAGTATGGCGCGTCCGGTTTGCGGAACTGCGCCGCCTGTGATCAATTTTACGGAACGGGGCGTTTTTGTGCCGTTCTGTAAATAATACCGTTGAGTATGCCAAAAGGTTGCAGTAAAACTGAAAAAATTTTTCGCGGGTCATATCTTGGTCATTGCAAGGAATGCTTTTACTTTATTAATAAGAAGTCTGTCGTTGTCGTAAGACAGCACCGCCGCAGCCTGACCTATCTCTACCCAGCGAACGTCTGCGATCTCGTCCTCCTGCTTCACGCAATCGTTGCTTGTCGCCCGCGCCAGGAAGTACACCACCTCTTTGGTGATGTCCCGGCGGGGGTTGAATACCACGGTTTCGCGGAAGGAGGGGTCGTCCACCACTATGTCGATGTTGGTTTCCTCTTTTATCTCACGCACCGCGGTCTGTATCTCGTTTTCTCCCTGCTCCATGTGTCCTTTGGGGAACGACCAGCCCCCGGACTTCACATGTCGTATCACAAGAATTTCTGTGTTCCCGTGGTGACGCCGGTATACCACCGCACCGCAGGATTTTTCAAAATTCATTCCCTATTTCCTTTCCAAATACTATTATTAATATATCTCTGTGAAAACCATATTTTTTTCTTCTGATTCTATTATACCACAATCATCTTCATTTGTCACCTATAAATTTAACAAAACCGCATTAATAAATGAAATTCAGGAATTGTGTGAAAATTACGGGTTGCGTTTCATGTGAATAGTGCACTAATCGAGTGGCAGCTTTATTGTTAAATTTGGTGGATTTGACGACGATTTTTGAACTTTGAATTTTAGTAATTATTACAAAAAGAATTCATCTAAATTACAGATTATTACATTTTAATCCCCTTTAACTCAAAGATTACAAAACGGTTACAAATTGTGTTTGTGCAAGTTCAACAAAAACGTGAACTTCGTTTCGTTTGACATTAACGAAGAAATGCGATATAATACAAACCGTTAAAGCAATTCGCTTTGACGGGCAGTTTTTACTGCACTAAAAAGGATACCTATCAGAGAAGCCGCGCTCCCGCCTTAGCGAGAGATGATAAATAGAAAAGGCTTCGACCTGCAATGCTCTGTTGGGGACAGTGCGTTTGCTTTCAGTGGAGGGCTTTCCCCAAAAGCCTTCACACTGTACGGAAGTTACACCCGCTCCGGTGATGTTTTCGCCGGAGCCGGGGATAAAGAAAGAGTGGACCAGCATATACATGCAATGGTAACAGCTTTCACAATGCCGTGAGGCATGGGTAACTGCTTAGGAGGCAAATATGAAACCGCAGATTATAAACGCAAAAATGAACCGCCTTATTTTTAAAGGCAAGCTGGTAAAGGCGTCGATCTTCACAGCCACGATACTTATGGTGGCGCTGATGACCGGTTCTATCTTCTTAAAGGACCGCGTTTACATCACCGACAACGGCGAGACAAGAGAGATAATGACCTCGGAAACTGATGTTTACGCAATTCTGAAGCTGGGTAACTACACCCTTGGCACCAACGACAAGGTGTCCTTTGAGGAGACCAGCAGCAACACTGCCTACATCACCATCTACCGCGCGTTTGACGTGACGCTCAACGCTGACGGAGAAGCGCAGACTATCTCGCTTATTGACGGCACGGTGGCTGATGTCCTTGAACAGGCAAAAATAACCCTTGGTGAGTACGACGAGATTTCCTGTGACCTTAGCGAAAAGGCTTATGAGGGCATGGAGATCACCGTCACCCGCATTGAATACGTCACAAAAGAAAAACTCGAGGATATACCCTACGAGACAAAGTACACCGACAACACTAACCTCGTTATCGGCAGCGAGACCGTGATAACTCCCGGCGTGGCTGGCAAGAAGTCGAGCACAATCAAGGAGAAGTACATCAACGGCAGGCTCGCTGAAACCGAGGTGCTTAGCGAAAAGACACTTGCCAAGCCTGTGACTGAAGTCATTGAACGCGGCACGGCGCTGGCTACACCTTACTCAAAGATGGACGACCCGGACGCCATCACCCTCGTGAACGGTATCCCGGAGAACTACACCCGCATCGTTTCCGGCAAGGCGACTGCTTACACCGCAGGCTACGGAGCAAAGACTGCCAGCGGCAGGCTCGCAGAGATCGGCACATGCGCCGTAAATCCTAACGTTATCCCTTACGGCAGCAAGCTGTATATCGTGGCGCAGGACGGCAGCAAGGTCTATGGCTATGCAGTGGCTGCGGACACGGGGCTTGGTCTTATGGACGGCACTGTTGCGGTCGATCTCTACTTCGGCGCGATGGCTGAACACTACTACGACAGCTGCAGATGGGGCGCGGTTCAGGTTGACATCTACGTCCTCGAAGAGGGCAACGGTTGATATTCAGGCAGTAATACAAACTCTCCTCTGTAAAAAGGGGAGAGTTTTTTTGCTCTATGAAAAAATGCTATCCTTGAAGATAGATATATTCCACTTTCCAGCCGCTGTCGGTCTTTCTAAGTCCTATATCAAGGTAGAAAAGCATATCTCTGCCTTTTATCGCAAATTCATATTCAACCGGGTATACTATATCTGCTTCATATTCCGTAATTGAATCATCATTAAGCTTCAGTTCTGAATGATCAAGCTCATCAAAAAGATTTTCGCTGTTCTCCGACAGACCCGTATCATATTCTTGGTCATACAGATATTCCGATAGCTGCTCTTTGTCATTCCGGAGATACGCTTCTGCTGCGAGTATTGCGGTTTTTCGGAAGCTGATCAGACCGGTATTCCTTGCATTTACGCCGAATTCTTCCGTGCGTGTCCATTCGCCCCCGATTTTTTCGATAGTGCAGGTCACGCTGACCTCCTTTTCCGTAGCCATTTTGTTCCCGACAGCTGTTGTCAGCACAAGCATATCCGTTTCTTGAGAAACAAGGTACACGGGATAAAACTGATACCAGTCATCATGCAGTAATCTGTATGGTGAGCTTTTGTCCTCCTCATACTCAATATTCACCAGCATATCCATAGCAATGCCGTGATCCCGGGAAATTTCCCGCAGCTTATATATACTTAGAAAATCCTCTTCCGGTTGATTTATGGGGGCGTCTGTTTTGGTGTAAACGGCTGTTTTGTGATTTTCTTTGCCTAAAGGCATTTTGACATCATACAGCCAACCGCCGGTATATGGCTCACTATCTGTGGTTTCGGACGTTACGGAATTTATCTGCCAATACCCAACGTATGGTTCATAATACATGGTGTCGGGTGAATTGATATCGATCCAGAACAGTTCGTTTTCGGCGTTGCCTTGAATTACAAAAGCAAATACATTCTCACTTATGATATAAAAATTCTGAAAACGAAACGCAGTGTTTTTTGAAAGATATGCCTGTTCCGAATCATCAATAATCATTTCCTCAGCGATGGTTTTATCTGAGCTTTCCCATGTACCGAAAAAGTATTTTCTGAAAAGTTCATAATCTTCAGATATCTCCCAATTGTCAATGTTGATGCAGTACTTGCCTTTCTCGACAATAATAAAGCCTAACAGGTCAAGCGGGCTTGATTTTGTATTAACAGGCAAAGTAAGACTATTACCGGGGTTATTACTTTCCAAAAGGTCAACTCCCTTTGACGGAGAGAATGTCATAGTGAGCGCAAAAACTCCCGCAACAGTGCTCAAGCCTGCTACTGCGCAGACAGCGGTGAGGACGGATTTTCTTCTTCGTAGTATCTTTTTCTGCTTGTTTAGCACACTCTGTGCCATTTCATGACTTGTTTTCATACTGAAACCCCTCCTCTTGTAAAATTGATTTCAGCTTTTGCCTTGCTCTGAACAGGATATTGCTGCCCTGCCGCTGCGTTTTATGAATAATACTTGCCGCCTGCGCAATATTCATCTCCTCGAAATAGACCAGATACACCATTTCACGCTGGTTTACCGATAGACTTTCTATGGCTGAATAAAGCGCACGATACCGCTCTTGCCTCAGAAGATTCTTTTCGGGGCAGTCTAGTTCCTGTGTTAATTCAGCCTGCTCCAATGGAACGCATTTTCTGAATGCCGCACTGCGCAGATAATTAAGCGCCTTGTTTCGTGCTATGGTGTACAGCCATGTCCGGAACCGGGCGTTTTCTGTGAATTTAGGCTTTTTTACCGCAAGAGTAACAAAGGTGTCCTCGGTAAGTTCCTCTGCGATGTCCGCACTCCTTACATATTGCATAAGGAAGAAAATCAGGCTGTCCTTATATAATTCGATGACCTGTTCCAGCCCGTGATCGTCGCCTGAAAGGAATCGCTTGTAGGCTTCTGCTCCTCCGTCCAATATCACCCGCTCCTTTTCTGTATAATTACCTTTCCATCTATTATAACACACGAAAATGCAAAATGTCTCGTTTTTGGGCGACGTTTTGTAACCACAATTCTTTCTACCCTTCTCAGACTCAGGGAGAATTATTGTTGTACTCTTTGAACAAGTACCCAAAATTAAATTTGTGAATAATCCACCATTGACACACCTCTGTTATTCATGCTAAAATAAACATGGTGAACTGCACACATAACAAAAAAGCAGACATAACGTTGGACGGGGA
>JBJFGA010000158.1:0-3427 GCA_051892275.1 Oscillospiraceae bacterium
AAACTTTTAAACTACCCTTATTATTATTATTAAAAATATATAATTCATATATTGATTTCGCAGCAAGCTGCGAACATCAGAAAGGAACGATAAATATGAAATTCAGCTGCAGCAAGGAAACGCTTCTCTCCGCTGTACAGACCACAGCCAAGGCAGCCGCTGGTAAATCCACGATAGCGTCTTTGGAAGGCGTACTTATGGAGCTTGAGGGTGATATTCTCACCGTTACCGGCTATGACCTTGATATAGGTATCAAGACCTCCATTACAGTAAATGGAATAGAAAGCGGAAATATTGTTATCAATGCAAAAATGGCAGGCGATATCATCAGAAAGATGCCCTCCGGCGACATTACCTTTGAGTGCGGAGAAAACAATGTGGCGGAAATATCCGGCAGGGATACCAATTTCTCTGTTATGTGCATGAGCGCTGACGATTATCCTAATGTTCCGCAGGTAAACCCCGACACCAGCTTCAGTATGCCCCAGAAGCTGCTGAAAAGCATGATAGTACAGACCAAGTTCGCAGTAGCAGTGGTTGACAGTAAGCCTGCTCTTATGGGCTGCAAATTTGAGCTGGAGGACAATATTCTGTCCGTTGCAGCGGTTGACGGCGTCAGAATAGCGCTTCGTCAGGAACCCCTGACCTATAATAACATCAGCTTTATTGTTCCTGCTAAGACACTTGAGGAACTTACACATATACTCTCTGACGATAACGATAAAAATGTTACTATAAGTATAGATAAGAATCAGATCAGCTTTACGGTTGACAGCTACATCATGATTTCCCGTCTGCTTGACGGCGACTTTATCCCGTTCAAGAACTATCTCAAGTGCTCCTCTGACGTTTACGCCGAGGTAAACTGCCGCGAGATGATAGAAATGCTCGACCGTACAATGCTGATAATCAACGAGAAGAATAAGAATCCTATCCGCTGCGAAATAAAGGACGGCTCTATTTATATGAGCTGCACTACCGCAATAGGAAAGGTCAACGACAAGATATCCGTTAAATATAACGGAGAGCCGATAGTTGTCGGATTTAATGCCAAGTATATGCTTGACGCATTTAAGGCATGCGACACAGACACCGTTAAGATGGTGGTATCTTCATCTGTTGCGCCGATAATTATTCTGCCGATGAATGGTAATGCCTTTACTTATCTCGTACTCCCTATGCGTCTGAAATGAATTGATCGGTGGGAGAGAGCTTGTACAGCTGCAAAGGATCTCGCCCTCCATGAATAGATTTCGGGTTGTTATGGCTGTATAGGCATAATAATATATTTCAAATAGCAATATTAATTGGTAAATATACATATTGTATAATAAATGTCGCAGCGACGACAGTAATACGGCGGCGCTGCATGTCATGCCGGCTCCAATGCTTATTCGTGAACCTGACGCAAGCTGCGTTGATAAGCGTATACGGCTCCGGAAGCTGGATCAGACGACTTTATATAGTATTACGTCAATGAATGAAAGGAAGCTGAATAATGGAAGAAATCAAAATCGTAACACCTTTTATCAAGCTGGATCAGCTAATTAAATTTGCAGGACTGGCAGAGACCGGCGCTAAGGCTAAGATCCTTGTAGAACTGGGCGAGTTCAACGTAAATGGCGAGCTTTGCACCAAGCGCGGCAAGAAGATAAAGCCCGGCGACACCATTGATTTCAAGGGCAAGAAGTATAAAATAGTGCTGGACGAGAATGCAGTGATCCCCGAGCAGTCCGCTGAATAATACAAATAGATGGTAATAACAAAGCTATATATACGCAATTTCCGCAATATTAAAGAGGCTGAACTGACATTTGACGACAGCCTCAATATCTTTGTCGGCAAAAATGCACAGGGAAAGACAAACCTCATGGAAGCAATATCCGTCTGCCTTGGCGGGAGCTTCCGGCATGTGCGGTATAATCAGTATATACCAGTATCTGACAGTGGAGCAGAAGTGTTTATACGGCTTTGTTTCCGGGAAGATAATAATACCGGACGTGAAAATATTGTAGAATATACGATAAGTAATAATAAACCACAGATAAGGTATAACGGTTTGAGCGTCAGTGACGCGTCGAAATTATATGGCGTGTTGAAGTATGTTGTGTTCGTACCGGAGCACCTGAACCTCATCAAGGGCGCTCCAGAGCTGCGCCGGGGCTACCTAGACGATGTCGCAGTAATGCAGACCCAGACCCATCTGAAGAAACTCTCAAACTATAACAGAGGGTTAAAGCAGCGAAATAATATACTTGTTGTTTCTGGTAATATGCCCGAGGGGGAACTATCAGCTAACCTTGCGCCGTGGAACGAAGTGCTTGCCAGCGAGGGTATTAATGTCACCTATGGCAGGCTGCGGTACTTCGCGTTTTTGCAGGAATATGCAGCTGAAATATACTCCCGGCTGACTGAGGAAACTGAATTCCTGAAAATGGAATATTGTAGCTCTATTTTTAAAACTGATAGTATAGATTTTAATAATGTAAACACATTGTTTAAACAATATGTTACAGAACTGGAAAATAATATACAAACAGAGATGAAGCTGCGGTATACTGTCGCAGGGGTGCACCGGGACGATGTGAACTTTTTCATCAACGGTATGAATGCCCGGGATTTCGCTTCACAGGGGCAATTGCGCAGTGCTGCGCTCGCGCTGAAGCTGTCTGAAGCGGAGATAATACGGCGAAGAAACAAGACTTGTCCGGTCATAATTCTGGACGATATTCTTAGTGAACTGGATCATGTGCGGCGGGGGTTCGTAATCAATAATATTGACAATAGTCAGGTGTTTATTACCTGCTGTAATATGGACGACCTGTCTGCGCTGAACGGCGGCCGGGCATGGCGCACTGAAAACGGCTGTTTCATGGAGGTTTGAGGGCTGATGTATTTGTTTCTTGGCGGCAATTCTACGGTCAGAAAAGATGATGTTATCGGGATATTCGACATTGAGGAAACCTCGGTAAGCCGCATTACAGCAGACTTTCTGAACTCTGAACAGAAACAGGGAAGAATCATTTACGCTTCTGACGATATGCCTAAAGCATTCGTTGTGTGCAGTCAGAAAACTTACATCACTAATGTGTCAAATGATACTCTGAACAAAAGATGTTGGATAGAATTTACTTAATTTAGTCTGATTTTAGTCTATAATATATGGAATTTCTGGATAAATCTTCTGGGTCGAAAATCGCTTATTTTTGGTAAAATAACGTCAATTCCGGCTGAAAAGCTGCTGTTTCTGGAATTGACTTTTTTTGTTATACAGGGAGTTATCGTTTTTGATTTCCGGGGCATGTGGTGTTAAGTCACTTTGTGGGCAATTTAACTGCAATTTACTGACTTATATTGAGTGATATTACAATTAATTTTATACTAATAACCGTTTGAACGAAGGAAAAGATTTGCAGAAAGACAGTGC
>JBJFGA010000159.1:0-14173 GCA_051892275.1 Oscillospiraceae bacterium
GCGGTGCTGGATTTCTGTAAAGATTTCCTGAGTTTAAATGGTTATTAGTATCAGATGTTTCTGCGCATAATTGCGCCCCGATAGCGCTTGACAACGCGGCGTTTTTGTGATACCATATTCAAGTACAATGAAATGGGGGTATCGGTATGACTTTGCAGCAGTTGAAATATGTGCTGACCGTAGCGGACGCTGGCTCCATGAGCCAGGCGGCGGAGCAGCTTTATATCTCTCAGCCCACCCTGTCCAGCGCAGTGAAGGACCTTGAAAAGGAGACCGGGATAAGCATTTTCCAACGCACCAGCAAGGGGGTATTCCCCACCAGCGAGGGTGCTGATTTCCTGTCCTATGCGCGGCAGGTGTACCAGCAGTACGACCTGCTTACGCAGAAATACAGCGCCCAGGGCAGCGTCAGGCGCAAGTTCGGCGTGTCCTCCCAGCACTATTCCTTTGCTGTTAAAGCGTTTGTTGAAACCGTGAAGAAGTACGACACTCTGAACTTCGACTTCGCCATGCGGGAGACCCGTACCATGGACGTCATCACCGACGTTGGAATGATGAAAAGCGAGGTGGGGATACTGTACCTCGACAGCTTCAACCGCAGGGTGATAGAGAAGCTGCTGTCAGACAACGAGCTGACCTTCACGCCTCTGATACGCTGCCGGGCGTATGTGTATATCTGGAAGGGACACCCGCTGGCGGGGGAGAAGTCCCTGTCGCTTGAGCAGCTGCGGGATTACCCCTGCATGTCCTTTGAGCAGGGGGAGCAGGGCTCTGGCTTTCTTGCAGAGGAGATACTCAGCGATAAGGATTACCCACGAATAATACGAAGCACCGACCGCGCGACCCAGCTCAACCTTATGCTGGGGCTGAACGGCTACACGCTCTGCTCCGGTATAATCTGCGAGGAACTTAACGGAAGCGATTTCACGGCGATACCGTTCCGTGAGGACGAGACCAACAGAAATTCCGACATGGAGATAGGCTATATCGTGAAGAACCGCTGTATGTTGAGTGATATCGCGCAGACCTACATCGCCGAGGTGAAGAAGTACCTTTCCACCGTCAGGAGCGAATAACCGGAGGGCAAATGGATTGGATAGTGTGGCTCGCGATAGCCGTTCTGGTCATCGCGGTACTTATATGGATATGGCTAAGACTGCATGTCAGAATGCCGTATATCCTGAACGAGACCATTCTCACCGAGCGGGAGCGTTCTTTCTACCATATCCTGAAGCCGATTGCAGACAGGCTGGAGCTTCAGATTTGCCCTAAGGTAAGGGTCGCGGACATAGTTTCAATCAAGAAAGGCACCAAGGACTGGCAGAAGTGGTTCAACAAGATACGCTCGAAGCATGTGGACTTCCTGCTGTGCGACTACGACATGAACATCGTGCTAATGGTGGAGCTGGACGACAGCTCACACGAAAGCGAACGCGCCAAAAAGAACGACGAGTTCAAGAACCGGCTGTTCGGCGACCGGCTGGTGAGGATACGTTCGCTGAAGGAGGACGTGGAGGGTGCTCTGGTGCAGGCGCTGAAAAAGGTCTCCTGAAATGAAAAAAGGACGTGAGCAAAAACCACGTCCTTTTTAATTATACAAGCAGCTTGCGTATCTCCGCCGCAAAATAAAACGACCCGCCGAAGTAGATAAGCCCGCTGTCCGCATTGCTCCGGGCGAATTCCAGCGCCTTTTCCGGCTGGTGGAACACCTTTGAACCCGGCGCGGACTGCTGAAGTTCCTCTGCCGGGACTGCGCCCTCGGAAAAGCCGTCGCAGAATATCACCAGGTCGAAGCAGGGGAGTATTACCTCCAGAAATGCGTGATAGTCTTTGGTGTTCATCATGCCGATAACGGCGGTTTTCCTGCGGTAGCCAGACTGTTCCAGCGCGGACTTCACCGCTGCTGCCGCCTGCGGGTTATGCCCGCCGTCCAGCAGGATATCCCCGGGGAACAGCTCCATTCTTGCGGGAATTCTGGCGCGTTCCAGTCCGGCTGCTATCCTGTCCGCGGCAATACCCATACAGCGCAGCGCTTCTATCGCTGTGAGAGCGTTGCTCACCTGATACCCGCCGCCCATGCTGACATGGTACTCCTGCCCCTTGTAGCTGAAGTGGCTGCCGTTCAGTCCGGGTTCGCCGTGGATAACCGCAGCTGCGCTGTCCGGAACGATAAGCTGTGCGCCGACCTCGCTGCAGCGAGCCTGTATCACCGCCATTGCGCCGGCGGGAATACCGGCTGCGGCAATGGCACTGCCGCCCTTTATTATCCCGCATTTGGACGCGGCTATCTTCTCCACCGTGTCACCCAGAATTTTCGTGTGGTCAAGCCCTATCGAGGTGACGACCGCGACCTCCGGCTGGGGAATGACGTTGGTGCTGTCCAGCGTGCCGCCGATTCCGGCTTCAAGCACAACATAGTCCACCCGGCGTTCGAGATAGTACAGGAACGCCACAGCGTTCAGTATCTCGAACTGCGAGAATTCCAACTCCCCACACTGCGCCGCTGCTTCCGCGACAATTCCGGACAGCCGTGCGAAGTCCACGCCGCTGATGTCGAAGCCGCCGTCCGGCGTGGTTATCGCGATACGCTCCCGCACGCTGCGGACATACGGCGAGGTGAACTTCCCCACGTTATAGCCGCATTCCGCAAGGGCGCAGGCGCAGAATTCCGCCACAGAGCCTTTGCCGTTCGTGCCGACAATATGGACAAAGCGCAGCTTCTCCTGCGGGTTTCCGAGCTTATCGCACAGCGACGCAAACCGGGAAAGGTCCTTCACCGGCGCACCGAAGTGAGAGTACTGCCCTAGAAAAGCAGCGATATCCTCGTCAGAGCAGCTTAGTGCCAGCCGCATTCGTCGTAGTCCTTCCACTTTTCGTTATAGCGCATTTCGTCCGCAAGCTTCATGCAGATATACGCGACCGCGCCTGCGACCACGATAACTGCGCCGATTATCGGGAGCACCACCTTAGCGGTGGGACCTAACTTGTTGTTCATTTTATCCTTGATGGTTTTCATAGCAATGTTCCTTTCTTGTGTGTCATTCGTCTGAAAGAAGCTTATACAGTTCCTGCCGGGAAACTCCTGCCGCCTGCGCCGCTTTCTTGCAGGCAGCGGACATCTTATCGCCGCCGGCGATGAAGCTTCGTGCAAGCTCCGCCGCCTGTTCAAGGGTCATTGTTCCGTCCTCAGCCGCGTCTTTTTCCGGGGAATACCCCTCGACCACGATAACGTATTCGCCACGCGGGTCGGTCTGTTCATAGATAGCGCACAGTTCGGACAATGTTCCGCGCAGCACCTCCTCATGCAGCTTCGTCAGTTCACGGCAGAGCGCCGCGTTTCTGCCGCCGCCAAGCGCTTCTGTGAGGTTGGCGAGGGTCTGCCGCAGCTTGTGCGGGGCTTCGTAGTATATCAGCGTGTGGGGGAGCGTTCTTATTTCGTCCAGCCGCTGGCGGCGTTCCTTTTTGTTTACCGGCAGGAAGCCCTCGAACGTGAACCGGGCGGTGTCTATCCCGCTTACCGCCACCGCGGTTATCGCGGCATTGCAGCTGGGAACTGACTCCACCGGGATACCCATTTCGTAGCAGCGCTGTACGAGATACACCCCGGGGTCGGAGATGCAGGGCATTCCGGCGTCGCTTACCAGCGCCACGGAGCTGCCCTCGGACAGCAGCGCCAGTATCTTTGCGCTCTTTTCCGCTTCGTGGGGCTTGTAGTAGCTTAGCAGCGGCTTTTTTATGCCGAAGTGGGTAAGCAGCCGCAGCGTCACCCGGGTGTCCTCGGCGGCGATATAGTCAACGCTTTCCAGCGTTTCTATGCCCCGGGGGCTGAAATCCGAGAGGTTGCCGATAGGCGTTCCCACCACATATAGCTTTCCGCTGTCAGTCATAAAGTCTTGTGTACTCCTCGGTGTAGGATTTGTCGTCGTTGCGCAGTATCATGGGCTTCTCCACGATCATGCCGGACTTTGCGCCCTTCTTTCCGGTGACCAGGAACAGCCACGGCTTGTCTAGGACGCTGTTGAACACGAATGTGATGCTTTTCGGCTCGATCTTGTTTTCGCGCATGGAGTTCAGCACATCTGCAAGGCGCTCCGGGCGGTGGCACATCTTCAGCAGACCGCCGTATTTCAGCAGCTTGCCGGCGGCGCGGCAGACGTCGTCCACGGTGCACATCAGCTCGTGGCGGGCTATTGCCTGCGGTCTTGCCATCTTCTCGAAGCCGGAGCCGCTGGTCATGTAGGGCGGGTTGGCGGTGACGATATCCACGGTTTCAAAGCCTATCTGCGTCTGGTTCAGCTCGCGCAGGTCGCCGAGAATAGGCTGCAGCGTGTTTTCCAGATTGTTTTTCTTCACGGACATGTTCAGAAGCTCGATAGCCTCCTCTTGAATATCCATGGCATAGATCAGGTGCGGCTTTATGTTCTTGCAGAATATCAGCGGGATTATGCCGCAGCCGGTGCAAAGGTCGCAGACCACGCTGTCCGGCTTCACCCCTGCGTAATATGCCAGCAGGAATGCGTCCGTGCCGAAGCGGTGGTTATCAGACACATACATGGTGAGATTGCCCAGCGTGAATACTTCTGTTTCCATAGGTTAGCTCCTTTCGGTCATATATTGTCGATTTACCCGACAATTATCTGCCCCTCGGGCAGAACGAGATTCTTTCGTTTGGACAGGTTCATCAGCATGGAAAGCGCCAGCGATACCGGACCCACTCTGCCGATGTACATTGTCAGTATCAGTACTATTCGGGCGAATGTCCCGGCTATCCCGGTAACTCCAGCCGAAAGCCCGGTGGTGGAGAATGCCGAAACTGCCTCAAACAGGCACCGCACGCCGCTTATCTCTTCGGGTGTGGTGAAGTACAGCACCCCGAAGCACACCAGCATTGCGAGCATAGACAGCACCGTGACGGTCAGCGTCCGGTATACGGCGAGCTTGTCTATCTTGTGTCCCAGCAGCTCCACGTCGTTCTTGCTGCGTATGTAGGAAACCACGGTCATCACAAGCACCAGCACGGTGGTGGTCTTGATACCGCCGCCGGTGGAAGCCGGGGAAGCGCCTATGAACATAAAGACGCAGGTTCCGAGCTGGGAGAAGTCGGACATCTCCTCTATTGGAATGGAGTTGTAGCCCGCGGTCCTTGCGGTAACGCTTGAGAAGAACGAATTCATAAGCTTCTCGCCGAAGTTCATGCCGCCGAGTGTGTTGCCCCACTCCGCCGCAAGGTAGAACAGCGTTCCAGTCACGATAAGCACTCCGGTGGTGATAAGCACCGCCTTTGTGTGAAGGCTTAGCTTCTTTGTTTTTCTTATGTTGAGGAAGTTCTCCCATACGATAAAGCCAAGACCGCCGACTATTATCAGCCCCGCCACGGTGAGCAGCACCAGCGGGTCGTTGTGGTACATGGTCAGGCTGCTGCCGGGGCTGTCGATTCCGCACAGGTCGAACCCGGCATTGCAGAACGCGGTTATGCTGGTGAATATACCCATCCACACCCCGTATCCGCCGTGCTTCGGTACAAAAGCGATACTTAGCAGCACAGCGCCTATCGCTTCGATTATCATAGAATATTTCATTATGCTGATGAATATTCGTCTGCCGCCCTGGAAGGTGCTTTCGGTAAGACCGTCAGCGGCGTTCGCTATGGTGCGGTAGCCCAGCTTCTTACCTGCGGCGACGTTGAAGAATGTGATTATGGTGACGAAGCCAAGTCCGCCCACCTGTATCAGCAATGCAATAACTATCTGCCCGAACAGCGTCCAGTTTGAGAAGGTGTCTGCGACAACAAGTCCGGTCACGCAGGTCGCGGAGGTCGCGGTGAACAGGCAGTCGAACAGAGGCGTGCTGCCCTCGCCCTTTGAAGCAAAAGGCAGCCACAGCAGCAGCGTTCCCGCAAGAATTATTATCAGGAAGCCAAGACACAGCGTCCGGGCGGGCTGAATTTGTTTGGTGTTTTTCCGAATTACCGGCATTTCCAGCCTCCCTTTCTGTCAGTAGCTGATGTTGACTGAAACCCCGGAAACTCCGGGCAGCACAGCTATCGGGTCGATACCGTCACGCTCTATTCTAAGACCTGTCAAGGTCACCGCCGAGCCTTTATGGTTGGTGAGCTTCAGCTGCACATTTTCGGTCTTTGCAGCGGTAACGCTGAACTGGAGCAGGATCTCTTCATCTGTGGAGGAAATTATTTCATACGGTATGTCGTTCGCCTTTTTGTCCGAGGTCAGCGCTATCGAGAGCTGCTGAATGTTCTCGCCGGTTATTGTCGCAGTGTAGCTTCCGGCGCTGTACAGTACGAAGTAGTTAGTGTAGACCGCCGAGCCTTCCGGCAGGGAAGCGCCGCCGGCGTTTTTCAGAACGGAGTTGGTGGCTGGGATATTCTCGCCGGTGTAGACCATTGCGCCCGGGTCGGTGAGCGTAAGCCCATGCTCACTGCACCAGCGCTTAGCGTCGGCGGAGCAGGCGTACAGCAGGGTGTTGTGGTTGATGTCGCCGACAAGGTAAATATCGTCCACCCACATGTTGAGGTTGTCCTCGCGGTCGGAGAGAATGAAGTCAGGACGCTCCTTCAGGGAGTTCAGCTTCTTTACAGATGAAGCCAGCCGTATATCCATATCCGGATAGAGGAACTGCGCCTTGACGTATCTTTCGGACTTCATCGAGAAGCACAGCACGTCGTTGTATTCGCAGCCCTTTATCATGTCCAGCGCTTCGCTGATGTACTGTGCGCCGTAGCTTGCGTTCTTCGCCTGTACTAAGGTATAGCTGTCGAAGCAGTAAAGGCTGGTGTACATCAGGAGTGCCGCCAGCGGGATAGTCACGCCGTTGAACAGCGCTTTGTCCTTCTTCATTATCATCCTTGCTATCGTCAGCGCAAGTAGCAGTGCCATTACCAGCGCGATCATTTTCAAAAAGGTGTTTTCGGTTATCGGGTCTTTAAGCCCCTCGCCGAGCTTCAGCGGGGCTATGCCGAGTACCATTGCGCTGACGGTGCCTTTGGTGGTCGAGCCGTCCCCTACCACCACCGGAACGGTGAGAAGCTCGGTCAGCACGAACACTCCCGCCGCAGAAAGCAGTCCCGCAAAGCAGTGGGCGATACCGAGCTTCCCGCGGTATATCATTATAAGCGTCACGAATATCGCTATCGGGAAGAATGTCTCGATATACCGCCCGAAAATAGCGGTGTCCGCTCTTGTTTCAAACACGGTCGAGGTCGCCTTGAACGCCACGCTCACCACGAATATCGCGCCCATCACGAGGAACGCGAACCAGCAGAATATCGCGAGATTTTCGCTGATATAGGTCTTTGGCTGAACGTCCGCGGCTTCGGTGAGCTTCGCCTTTTTCGCGCGGCTGCGGGTGACGTAGAACATCACTATGCCGGAAATTATCATCACGAGGCATATAGCTCCGAAGCCCCATGTGGAGCTGAAGAAGTAGAAGAAATGCCCCACCAGCGTCTGGGGGAAGCGCATAAGCTCATCTGGTTCGATGTCGGTGATACGTCCGAACATGTTTTCGATGGTGTTGACAGAAGCCTTGCTTTTCTGGTCGGCAAGCCACAGCGTTGACTGGAAGAAGTCCTTCAGCAGCTTATCCACAACGAAGCCGCCTGCGCAGCCGGAGAAGAATCCGATAAGCGAGAACAGCCGTTTTTTCATGGTGAACAGCACGATAAGCTCCAGCACGACTCCTGCGGCGGTGAGCGCCAGCATACGTCCGTGGGTAGCGTAGGCAGCCATCAGGGTCAGTCCCGCGAGCACAGCCCAAAGCTGCTGCATGAAAACTGCTCTGCTGCCGGTCGCTTTGTGGCTTTCCAGCGACTTGA
This sequence comes from Oscillospiraceae bacterium, assembly GCA_051892275.1. GTDB lineage: Bacteria > Bacillota > Clostridia > Oscillospirales > Ruminococcaceae > CAG-115. Next base: position 7,832 of record JBJFGA010000159.1, read on the forward strand.
ACATCAGCAGCGCGAACACCCACGGGAGAATGCAGCACATGGTCTCGTTCCAGGTGTACTTGGTCAGCAGCATGTAGCTGGGGTAAAGCCCGCAGACCACCGCAATGAACACGCTGGACAGCTTGCGCACGCTGAACCATTTCCGTGAGAGGTAGTACACAATAACCGGCGCAAAGCTCATTATAACGCCGTTTATGATTATCATAGCCTTGTACTGCATGAACGGGTCGGAGATGAGCCGGAACACCGGGATATAGAACAGGCTCTGGAAGTAGCCGTAATATCCCCCGGCGGAAACCGTCTGCGACCAGTCGTACCCGTTGAACCACGCAGCAACGCCGGTGACTGCGTACTCGTCCGGGGTGAGGTTGAACATTGTCACCGCCTGCGTCATGAGTACATGCAGCGTCAGGGTGACGACATACAGTGCCAGCATAAGAAACCAGTCCCGGGTGAACAGGCTGTTCTTTGCCGCGCGAACCGGGGCTTCCGGCTGCTGTTCTGTCGGGGTGATTTCGGCTTCGGCGGGAAGCTCCGCGCCGGTTTCTGTGTATTCGTTCAGATTTTCTTCGTCAAACAATTAATTGACCTCCTTGTGAGGTATTGCTGTGAGGAATGTTCAGCCGGAAAAGCCGTCTGCGTGGGCGGTTTCGCTGTTTTCGCCAGAGTCGGTGGTATCAGCGGAGCGCTTGTACTTCATATAATCCCGGGCGGTCTCGCCGTAGGCATAGACCGAAAGTCCGCCCTCGGTGCCGATATAGTCGTAGCTGTCCGGGTCGAGGGTGAGCTGCTTTTCCTCGTCTGCGATTATTATGCAGTTCTCTGGGATATTCTTTTCCTTGCGGATTATCGCGACGTTAGTGTTGAGGTTTAGGAACTGTATCAGCCCGGAGCTTCGGGAGCCTATGCCGAACGCAACGATGGTCGGTGAGGCTTCCTCGTTGTAAAGCAGGGTGGAAACCTGCTTCGCAGGCTCGGTCTTTACAAGGTTCTCCTCCGCTCTCTGTGGGAGATATACAGTGCCGGCAAATATGGTGCTGTACATGAACAGGCAGCCGAACAAACCGGAAACGAGCGCGGTGCGGCTTTTTCTGGTGCAGGCGGTGAATACCGCCATCAGCGCCAGAACAGCGAACGTCACCGAGGTCATTATGATGAAGCTGTCCGCGGTGAAGGTCCTGGTGTAGTCCTCGCTGATACGCCACGGCATAAGCCCCAGAACGGGGGATTCCCGGTAGCCCTTTGCGGAGCTGACCATCTTCCACGAAACGGTGCAGAAACCGAAGCATACATACGCGTATACCCCCGCAGCCCAGCCGATATGCTTCAGGTTAAGTCCGTATCTGAACAGGAATATCAGCACCAGAAGTATAACGAGCGGCGCGGTGTTGTCGGTGTACCGCCCGAACATGGTGAGGTCCTTTATCTCGTCTATCTGACCGGAGTTGAACTTGAACAGCACCGACAGCAGCATAGACCCGCCCACCGCAAAGAACGCGTAAATGCCGAGAATAGTGAGCCGCCCGCTGTAAATGTGCTTTGAGGACGGCTCGTATACTTTTACGCCGTCAACCAGGGTGCATTTGCGGTTGCTGTTCCATTCGCGTATCCTTGTTACCACCAGCAGGAAGAGCACAACGAACGCTATCGCGCCGATGCCCACGGTGGAGGTCATGAAGGTGTAGAGGTGTCCGAACAGGGTCGAGATGAAGCGGTTGAAGCCGCCTTCCTCGAACAGCCCTAGAACACGGTCAAGCTCGGCTTCCATGGTGTTGCCGCTTGCCTTGCCGTTCCAGACCGCCTGCTGTATAGCCTTGCGGCAGAAGTACTCGCCGACAAATCCACCCGCCAGCGCCGGGAAAAACACCGGCAGCAGGAATATGCGTCTGTTCATACAGATACGGGCGATAAGCACTGTCAGAACTAATGCGATGACCACCGCGATAAGCCGGGAGTGTGCACCATAGCATACCGCGCAGAGAAGCCCGGCTGCGATAGACCACATCACTTTTGCACCGGCTTTTTTCGTGTTCATAGACATGAACATCACCCACAGCAGCACCCATGGGAGCAGGCTGCATATAGCTTCGTTCCATATAAACTTGGAATGGGCTATGTAGGTGATATAGCTGCCGCAGCAGAACGAAATGACCACCTTTTTCCACACGCTGTTTATACCAAGACGGGTAGCGATATCGTAAGCGATGAGTGGAATAAAGCTGATGAGAACGCCGTTCATCACAAGGCACGCCTTGTACAGTGCGTAGGAGTTGTTGAAAAACAGGAACAGCGGCGTATAGAACAGCGCCTGAACGTAGCCGTAATAATACCCCACCTGTCCCATCAGCGCTGACCAGTCCTTGCCGGAGTAGAACGCGGCGATACTTGCCACGCCTATCTCGTCAGGGTTGACTGCGGGAAGCTCCATGCACATGGCGAGCAGCGAGTGCGCCACCACGCTCACCGCGAACATCACGAACATCACGCCCCGGTCGCCGAAGCTGGAGTAGAAGCGTTTAAGAGCCTGTATCATTTCTTCGTGATTTCCTCTTTAGTGTAGCTGCAAAGATTATAGTTGGAGTAGTTGTCGTTTGTGTTGTTGTATTCTATGCGCTTTACGTGGAACAGCGTTTCGTCCATGACCTTGCGGCAGCCGGAGATAGCGTCCGCAACCAGACCGAAAATACCTATCTGTATTCCAACGATAGCAAGCACCGCCATCAGCACCAGCGACTGGATATGTCCGCCGCCCTCGCCGAGGCAGAGGTACACGATAAATCTGACGCCAAGAACCAGCGCCGCCAGAACAAATATCCCGGCGATGGTGAGGAAAGTCTTGAGCGGCTTTCTCATGACGTAGTTTCGGATTATAGTGCCGCTGGAGCGCTTGATATAGCCCCACATGGACTTGAACAGGCGGCTCTTGCGAAGTTCTGGGTTGGTGTTGATGTCCACCGACATTATCTTTGTGCGGTCAGCGCCGGCGGTGATTATGGTTTCAAGGGTATAGGTGTAGTCGGAAAGGACGTTCAGGTGCAGCGCCGCTTCTCTTGTGTAGGAGCGGAAGCCGCTGGTGGTGTCCACGACATCGGTGCCGCTTGCCTTGCGGACCACGCTGCTGCCGAGCTTCTGGAGCTTCTTTTTCAGCGGGGAGAAGTGTTCTATCGAGTCGGTGCGGCGGTTGCCTATGACCATAGTTGCCTTGCCCTCAAGCAGCGGACGGACGAGCTTCTCGATATCCGCACCGGCGTACTGATTGTCGGCGTCGGTGTTGACGATTATGTCAGCCCCCAGCCGCAGGCAGGCGTCAATGCCCGCCATAAAGCCCTTGGCAAGTCCGCGGTTGTGCACGAAGCTGACTATATGGTGTACTCCCAGCTCCTTTGCACGCTCCACCGTGTTGTCGGTGCTGCCGTCGTTTATTATAAGGTATTCTATCTCGTCTATTCCATCAATATGCGTAGGCAGGTCGTGGATAGTTACGTCGAGGGTTTCTGCTTCGTTATAGCAGGGTATCTGGATTATAAGCTTCATTGTTTGTTACTTCCTTTTGTTTTAGTCGTTTATACAGGTACTGTTCCTACCTTGGTGATGAGCAGCAGCAAGGCTGCTTCTGCAAAGTATACGGCGAGAATGCCGATTATTGCGCGCAGCCAGGAGGGGCTTCCTTTCTCCGTCAGCGCCTGGTAGTAGCCCTCGGCTCTGCCGTCGTCGAAATCCATGCGTATCTTCTTGATTTTCTTAATGCAATGGCGGTAGTAGATATAGTCCCCGAACAGGCACATCAATATCATTGCCGCAAAGCTTATCAGGCTCGCCACCATCTGGATATTTCTCAGCACTTCAAGGCTGCCGATACCCGCCGCATTCAGCAGGGTAGGCACATAGTACAGCAGCTCTATCAGCAGAAGCGCTATCCCGGCGAGATCCATGCGGCGGTAAAACTGGTGCACCGGCGCGAACAGCCCGGAGCATACGTTGAAGAACACATGCCGCTTTTTCTGACCCGGGAGCACCGGTGCACGGAACACCGAGAACGCCTGTGAATAGTGCATCACCGACTTGCCGACAAAGAAGGACAGCTCCTTGTTGCTGACGTCGTCCGCGCCGCGGGTGTCGTCCATGGTCTGGCTGCGCATCTGTTTCATTATCTGGTCGAAGTCTATCCCGCCGAAGCTGCCCATGTCGCCGGGGTTTTCCACATTGGGTGTGCCGCCGGGGTATTCGGCGCGGTGAGGGTCGTTCTCCGAGGTCTGGAAAGCGTCCTGCGTGGTCTGTTCCTCCTGCGGGGGTTCCTCCGGCTCTTCGTCCGGGAGCCTGCCGTTCCATACAAAGCCGGTCGCGTGCCAGCTTTCAACGCCGCAGCGGTTGTATCTCAGATAGCATGCCCTGTGGTGAGGCGTGCCGCATTCCGGGCATACCACAACGTCCGAGTTCCCGTTCAGCGGTATCCTGCACACCGGGCACAGCTTGTTGTCAAATCTGGACATTTCTTTTTCCTTTCGTTCTGCTACACAAAAACGTGTGATCGACATACATATACAGTATTATTATAACACATTCTGCGACAGATTTCAATAAAAAACCTTGTGGAATATGTGAAATTTATAAGAAAACTGATACCCGGGCGGAAGCCGGAGCATGCACCGTATCTATGGAACACCGTTTCTTGTGAAAAATGCACAGAGATATTCGCAGTTTCAGCGCCGTATCACCCGGTGCTGCGGCGGAAAAATGCAAAATCCGGACGGTTTTACCGGTGGCGGTTGAAAACTGGTGTCTATGTTGAATATTTTGTTGAAACTTTTTTGTCTAAAATCAACAAGTCTAAGATGAAATGAAAATGATTTATTCTGCAAAAAACAGAATTTTGCCGTTAAACGTGCTAAAATTTCATTTTTCTGTTGACGGCAGTTTTTTTTTTGGATATACTATTAGCAAGAGATAAGACAGAATATAGCTGCAATCTCTGGGATTATTGAAGTGCAGAAAACAAAAGAAAGAAAACACCTCGAAGGGCGCGTGTCCTTCGGCATCACGGCAGAACTAAAATCTATAAAATGGAGGTTTTAAACTATGTGCATGAAAGAAGTTGAAGTAAAGAACCAGGTTGGTCTTCACGCAAGACCCGCGACATTCTTTATTCAGAAGGCAAACGAGTACAAGTCGTCCATCTGGGTTGAGAAGGAAGAGCGCAGAGTAAACGCTAAGAGCCTTCTTGGTATCCTCTCTCTCGGTATCGTTGGCGGCGCAAATATCCGCATCATCGCCGACGGCAGCGACGAGCAGCTGGCTGTTGACGGCCTTGTTAAGCTGGTCGAGGGCGGTTTCTCCGAGTAATTATCGGGCGCTTGCCTGTAAAGCAGCATGGGCTGCGGGATAATAATTCAGGATTTTGGGGCAGGATCCGGAACGTCCGGTTTCTGCCCTGATTTGTTTCTGGCATTTTCGGAGGGACTATGAAAAGACTGATTTCTGCTGCTGCTGCGGTAGTATCCTGCGCGGCGCTGGCGGGCTGTTCCGCTAAGCTGCCGGAGGGCTACGACAAGTTCACCGCAGCCCGGGATAAGTACGAAAAGCTGGACAGCGCCCGGGTGACCATGACCGACCTTGACAGCGGCAGTGAGATAATGGAGTTTTCGTTCTATTTCAACGGCAGCGATGAGATGGTGTTCAGCTATTACAGCTGTTGGGACGGCGAAGTCCAGCAGGCGTACAGTAACGGCGCGGAGTTCTTCTACAAGGAGGACGGCGACGAGAAGTGGTCGGTCATCGGCCCGGCGGACGAGAACTATGTCTACAACGTCTACAACCGCGGTTACCGCTACCCCTATGCCGAGGGAAGGGTGTTCTTCCTTGCGGGCGAGGCTGTTGCCAGTGCGGAGGTCACCGAGAACGAGAACGGCACCAGCATAACCTATGTCTACGACCCGGAAAAGCTGAATTCCGCGTCAATGCCCGGGGTGCAGGAGGAGATCGCGCAGTTCTCGGCGCTCACCACAACTCTTGATATCGGCGCGGACGGTATAGTACGGGACTTCACCGAAAGCGGAACGGTCACCTCTGTCACCGGCGAGATACTGACCCTCAATATGATGATAACGGTAAGCGACGCAAACGATGTGTTCGAGGTCGCAAACCCGGTTGACGAGATATACCGGTCCGGCGAGAAACCTGTTCAGACGGAGCAGGTGCAGCAGTGACCAGTTTCCCGCGGCGCTCAATATATAAAATATAAAACCGGTTTCCCTGGGGAATGGTTGCATTTCCCGGGATTTTTTGTGTAATTCATACTAATAACCGTTTGAACGAAGGAAAAGATTTGCAGAAAGACAGTGCCGA
>JBJFGA010000160.1:0-3403 GCA_051892275.1 Oscillospiraceae bacterium
GGGGCGCTGCCCCACACCCCGCTTCCTTTTGTGTCAAAAGGAAGCGAAAACCATTTCGCTTCGCGAAAGAGTTTTTCGACAATCTGTAATGCGTGCCATATCCTGACACGCATTTTTATATGTGCAAGTAATCAGCGCACTTCCTCGTACACCGTTTCAAATACCCCGCGTTTCACCACATAGATGTCCCGGCTGTCGCCCTCGGTGCAGCAGAGCATGTCCCCGGCATTTCCCGCCATGTATGCCTCGTAATCCCACGCGGTGAACACCTTGGTGAACTTCTCCAGCGGCCGCGCGAGGATAACTCCGCCCAGTCCGGAACGGCACTTTCTTGCCAGCGGCAGCAGCTCGAAGGACTTGCCCGCGGTGATGTCCACCACCGACGGCGGGTACTCGAACTCACCGGTGAACGGTTCGTCAAGCGGGGTGTACCTCTGGTCGAACACCTTGGTTTCCACCGGGTAAGCCGACCCGAGCAAGCCTATCATGATGTAGATGTCGCTCTGGCTGGTGATGACAACGTCCCCCTCAAGGGTTCGTATGCGAAGCTGCGTACCGGCACCGGCGATGTCGGTGGACTTCACATAGCCGTAGATACCCGGCTTTTTGCGGTAGCGCTTCATGCGCTCCGGGTAAGGTATACCGTCGGTGTAGCGCACCACGTCATAGCCCTCGAAGTACTCGTTCAGCTTTTCGAGCAGGTACTGCTCCAGCGTTTTGCCGCCGTTCGCCGCGCTGAATTCCGCCGCGCTGATGAAGCCCCCCGCCTTGGTGAAATGCCCGCCGCCGTTGCCGACCCCTGCGGTCAGGAATGCCGCCAGCTCGTTCGCCGAGGACTCCAGCGAGCAGCTTCTCACCGACAGCTTCCAGCCCCCGGGACATTCGTTGAAGATAACGCACACGTCGATGCTGTCCACCTGTATCACGAAATCCCCGATGACCCCGAGAATATTCGGGTCGCACGGCTCTGACTTCACGATTGCGGTGCGGTATTTCGTGATGTAATTGTTGTGGGAGATAGCTATCCCGGCGGTTTCCAGCTCGGAAATGCTGAAATTCGCGTACTTCAGCCGGGACACCAGCGCCTTGTCGTATTGTAAGAAATCTATCATGTCACGGTCGAGGGGGTGGCTAATTTCCGACAGCTGGTTGCTGTCCATGTAAAGCCCGTAGTACAGCGCAGTTGCGGTGCGGACGTCCTCGTTGAGGTCAAAGCCCGCGTCCTTCAGCATGGCATAGCAGACGGTGGCGCAGCTGACCATATGGCTGCGTATCTCGCACATTCCGTCCGATTGCCTTTTGGTGCTGTGGTGGTCGATGACTGCGACATTCTGCGCCTCAAACCGCTGAACGTTCCCCTCGCCGTACTGGCAGTCCACCGTCAGCAGCAGCTCCGGAGGGTCAAGCTGGGTGACGTACTCCAGAGGTATCTCCAGCTCCGACAGCATGAGTTTCATGTTGCTTTTGGATACCGGATTCCTGCCGCCGTACACCAGACGCACGTCCTTTCCCCGGGACTTGAAGTACCTGTACAGCGCATAGCCCGAGCCTGCCGCGTCCGCGTCGGGGTCGTTGTGCAGCTGTATCACTATCTGCTGGAATCGGTCAAGGTCAGTCAGCTTCATATTCGTTCTCCAATGCCTGTTTTACTGCGCCGGACGTAAGGTCGAGGGTCATTGCCGGGCGAATGCCGTAGCCCTCCAGCCCCACGCTGCCGCTTGCTGTTCTCTGGTCGGAATAGCTGATGTTTATGTAGTAGCATTCGCAGGAATTATCGGGATTCGCGTCCCTCAGCCACCAGAAGTGGTCGTCAACTCCGTATGCTTCGCAGTCCACCTTGTACCAGTAGGAATCGTCCTGCTCCACCGCCGCCGGGGTAGGCTCTGCGAATACGCTGACGTCCGCGTCGTACAGCCAGTCCAGCTCCTGCGAGGACAGCAGGAACACCTTATCCAGCGTCGTACCGCCGTTTGTGGATATCGGAGATTCCAACAGCGCCGAGCGCTCCGCCTTGGTGAAGCCGTTCAGGAAGCCGGCTTCGGTGTGGTAGCCGTTGCGCAGCTCCGACATCGCCTGCGAGGTGGGCGCCTGCCCGGTGTAAACCACGTTCTCACGGTCGGAATTGAGCCATGTGCGGATATTCGAGAACTCCCAGCGGTTGTCGCCGCGTACCAGCCGCTGAATCTCCGGGGTCATCTCGGACAGCTTTGTCGTCCAGTAGTCGCCGCCATCGTATTTGTTGTACTTCCCGCCCTCCGCCGCGTCGTATGCCTTCATGGTGAGAATGTCGTCCGAAATCACCACTGCCTGCGTTCCGTCCTCTGAAATGCGTATCACCCGCCATTCTATCGGCTCGCCGTTGTAGCTGCCGAACATCAGCGAGTCACCCAGCTCCACCGCTGCGGCGGTGACTTCCGGCTCTGTGGGCTGCGGGGATTCGGGCTGTGTCGGTATGGGCTGTGACTCCGGCGGGAGTTCCCCGGTCGCTGTGGTCTGGGGTGCGGCGGCTTCGGTGGTCACAGGGTTCACGGCGGTAGGTTCGCTGTGCGTGCCCGGCTGGTTTTCGGTGCCTTGCGGTGCGGGTGCAGGCTCGTCCTGAGGCTGGCTGTTCGTGGAGTGTTCGTCCTGCTGTAACGGTTTGTCAACCGGGACAGGCTCCGGCTGGGAGGAAGGAGCTTCCTGCTGGGAAGGCTGCTCCGGCGCGGAGTTCGGCTGGGGAGCGCCAACCTCCGGGGCGGGGGAGTGCTGTTCCGAAGCGGGAGGAGCGGGGTTCGCGGGGGCGCGGTTTGCAAGGCAGGACCCGGTAACTACCCCCGCAGCCGCGAGAATTACCGCCGCGATAAATGCTATGAGAATGACCTTTCTGCGGGTGCGGACTTCCGGATTATCCCCGGCGGGGATTGCGGGAGCGCCGGACTGCTGCGGCTGCGGGCTTTCACCGTCATTTGCCGCGAACTCGTTCAGCCGCTGTATCACCTTGTCGAAGCCGCTGTCACCGTTCCGGCTGAGCCACTGGTGGGTCATCAGGAAGTACTCCATCGACTTGCTGAGGGTGACCTCCTCCAGCTTGTACACGATGATGGACTTCTTCCGGCTGACTGCGCGTTCTATTTCCCGCAGCACATGTGGGGAGCTGTCCGCCGCCTGCGACAGCATGAGCAGCACCACGTCCGAGCCGTCAATGCCGTTTACTATCTCCTCCGCGTACTCGTGTCCCGAGCGAATGTCCCTCGGCGCAAAAAAGCAGCTGAACCCTGCGGCTTCTATTTTTTTGCAGACCTCCGCCGCCTCAGCTTCGTTTTTAGACGAGTGTGAAATAAATACCCGCATTGCCTTTCCTCCGTCAGAATTATACTAATAACCGTTTGAACGAAGGAAAAGATTTGCAGAAAGACAGTGCCGA
>JBJFGA010000161.1:0-56033 GCA_051892275.1 Oscillospiraceae bacterium
CGCCATAGCCGCAGTACGTTCCAGCGGCAGGAACATCAGCTTGCAGACTGCGCCGAATTTCTCCACCGCCTGAATGAGCTTTTTTGTCTTGGCTTTCGGTTTTTTGTCGTCTATTTCAAGCCCGGTCTGCGCGATTATCAGCACAGTGGTGTCCGGCAGCTGTTCAATAAGCGCGATGAGCGCTTTCAGCTGGTCGTTGTCCAGTTCCTCCGCGTCGAGGTCGGTTATCTTCACGCACTTGTGCTCCGCAAAGAACGGCAGGCTCTCCGCGAAGTCAGACAGTGAGTTCATATCCGGAACTCCCCGCATGCGCAGGAAATTCAGCCCGTCTGCTTCATTGCCGCCGGCGGTGGACACTATCTTGTCGCAGTACAGCCCGGTGAGGTATACCTCCTCGCCGTAAAGGTAGTACACCCGGCGCAGCTTTCCGGCTTTCAGCTCGGAATTAAGCGCAGGCTCGGGTACAAGGGTGAAGGTTGGTGCTTTCGCCGCCATTATGCCATCTCGTTGGACAGCTTCTTGCCGCCCAGAATGTGGAAGTGCAGGTGGCGAACAGTCTGACCGCCGTCCTCGCCGATGTTGCTGACTACCCGGTAGCCGCCGTCAAGCCCCTCTTCTCTCGCGATTTTCGGGATTATCTCAAAGATATAGGACACGATAGCACTGTTCTCCGGGGTTATCTCGTCAACTCCTGCAATGTGTTCCTTGGGTATAACCAGAATGTGTGTAGGCGCCTTGGGTGCAATATCCCTGAATGCAAGCACCTTATCATCTTCGTACACCTTGGTCGAGGGTATTTCCCCGGCGATGATTTTACAGAATAAGCAGTCCATAATAAGTTCCTCCTATAATATAATACCACAAAAATATCCGATTGGTTGTGTTTTTTCAAAGCTTAGCGAAGATTTTACACGATCTCAATGAATAAATAAAGATAAGAATGCCAAAATCAAACCGATAACAGCTATTGCACCAAAAAATGTGACCCACCCTTTTATTGAACGAATATTTTTTGCCTGTCGCAAAGAGATATAGAGTTGTATCTCATCGGTCGTCATATCCTCGGCGGCATTAGAAATTTGAACAAATTGCCTTTTTCCATCGGGATCCTGATAATATAAAACATCATCGGGCAACGGCTTTTTTTCCTCAATGAGTTTGTTAAGCTCATTGATCTTGCTTTGGGATTCAATTGTTGTTTTTACCAAAATACCTTCTTCAGCCAGCATTTCCGTGTAAAGTAATCCGGCAGCAGATTTGTGTATCGAATATGAACGTTTTGATTCCATGATTATCTCCTATAAAATATATCACAAATATATCAAAGTTGGTCGCGCTTTTTTCAAAGCTTAGCAATTATTTTACAATTACGTCCCCAAGGCAGCTTTCCCGAGATCCTGGCTTATGTCGGTAACGGCGCAGCCCCGGCGTTCCTTAGCCTTGTACAGCAGCCTGTCCGCTGCCTTAACGGCGCTGGCGGTGTCAGGGAAGATGTCGCTGCGGCAGCCGCCTATGCTTGCGGACAGCCTGATCTCGGGGTATTCCGGTATGACCGTTTCCGCCACTCTTCGGCAGATGTCGTCCAGCTTGCTCTGGAGCTTTTCCGGCGGCAGGTCGCGGAATATCAGCACGAATTCGTCCCCGCCGTAGCGCAGTATATGGTCGCTGGAGCGTATGCAGGACGTCACCGCCTGAACCGCGCATTGCAGCGCCATATCCCCGGCGGTATGACCGTAGCTGTCGTTTATCTCCTTGAACAGGTCAACGTCCATAATGGCAACGGCACTGAACCCACCCAGCCCGGACAGCTGCTCATCGTAATAAGCCCGGTTTCCCGCCCCGGTGAGGGAATCGGTGTACAGCCGCGCGTTGAAGCTTTCAATGCTCTTTACAAAGCTGTTCTGACCGTAAGCGCCGAACAATGTTTCGTCGGTGATTTTCGTCACCATTTCCAGCGCGTAGGGATTGCCGTCCACCTCGGTGTATTTGGAGATGACGTAGTACACCTCGCTGCCAATGAACTCAAACTTTGTAATGCGGGTCTTGCGGGATATCGCCTTTGCGGAGATACAGTTTTCGCAGCGGTGGGATTTGTTCCACACCGCGTAACAGTCGTATTTACCGCAGACAAGGCGATTGTTCTCGTCCGGGGTGTACTGCCGGGTGAGGGTAACGTCCACCAGCCGCACGATATCAAACGCATATTCCAGTTCTTTTATCAGAGTGCAGACCTCTTCGGAAGTCATAGCCGCACCTCCATTCAGCAATGCGGTCTTTGATACAGCTTCAAAGACCGCACTGTCTATTTGACTTACTTGATATACTTAGCCGCGATATCAGCCGCAGCAGCCAGCGCGTCCTTTATCTTGGAAGCGTCCGGGATACCAGCCATTGCCTGATCCGGCTTTCCGCCGCCCTTGCCGCCTGCGACAGCAGCAATCTCGCGCACCAGAGTCCCGGCGTTCGCGCCCTTTGCGACAGCGCTCTTTGAGCACTTGCAGAGGATATTGCTCTTGCCCTCGTTGGTTCCCGCAAGTACCGCAACAAAGGTATCGTACTTATCCGCAAGGCTGTCGCCGATCTTGCGCAGACCGTCAGCGCCTGTTCCCTCTAATGCGGCGGTGATAACGGTAACGCCGTTCACCTCAACGCCCTTGAGGTCGCCAAGCTGCGCGTTCGCCGCCGCCTGTGCCATGCTCTCTATCTTCCTGTCCTTCTCGCGAAGCTCGTTCATTACGCTCTCGCAGCGGTGTACAAGCTCGTTCGCATTGGATATCTTCAGCACCTCGCAAGCCTTTGCGGTGGTGTCTTTGTAGGAGTTCAGCAGGTTCAGCACGTTCATGCCGGTGACTGCCTCGATACGTCTTACGCCGCTTGCTACGGAGCTTTCAGACACTATCTTGAACAGACCAGCCTGTGCGGAGTTGCTAAGGTGAGTACCGCCGCAGAACTCGGTGGAATACTCGCCCACGGAAACAACTCTTACCACGTCGCCGTACTTCTCGCCGAACAGCGCCATAGCGCCCTTCTTCTTTGCTTCCTCGATGGGGAGTTCCTCGGTGACTACCGGTACAGCCGCCATTATAACGTTATTCACATAATCCTCGACCTTTTTCAGCTCCTCGGGAGTTACCGCGCTGAAATGGCTGAAGTCAAAACGGCACTGATAGGGGTCAACATAAGAACCAGCCTGGTGAACATGGTCGCCCAGAACGCTTCTCAAAGCCGACTGAAGGATATGCGCACAGGTGTGGTTGCGCTGTGTCGCGGAGCGCTTCTCCACGTCAACCTTTGCGGTGACGGTTTCACCCTCGGAGAAGCCGCCGCTTACCACCTTGCCGTTGGAGATGAACTGACCGCCGGGGAGCTTCTTGGTGTCGGATATCTCAATTACGTTATCACCGCTGACTACCAGACCGCAGTCGCCGACCTGACCGCCCATTTCCGCATAGAACGGGGTTTCCTCCAGAACTATCGAAACATCGTCCCCCTCCTCACAAAGCGGGGAGATATCGCCGTTCTTCACGATAGCAAGCAGCTTTGTTTCCTTAGTAAGCTCGGTGTAGCCCACAAAGGTGGTCTTGAACTTGTCCAGTTCGGAGTTCTTAGCGTTGTCCCAGCCGCCGCCCAGCTTCTTGTTCTTTCTGGCGGTCTCCTTCTGCTCCTTCATGAGCGCCTGGAAGCCCTCTACGTCCGCAGAAAGTCCCTTTTCCTCAAGAATTTCCTTTGTAAGATCGAGCGGGAAGCCGTAGGTATCGTGCAGCTTGAATACGTCCGCGCCGGGGAGCGTCTTTTCGCCGGACTTGATGAGGTTATCTATCATTTCGTTGAGGATATCTGTACCCTTGTCGATGGTCTTAGCGAAGCTCTCCTCCTCGGTCTGAATGACCTTCTTGATGTAAGCGCGCTTCTCGCCCAGCTCGGGGTAAGCGGAGAGGTTCTCGTCGATAACGGTATCGCAAACCTCGTGCAGGAACGGCTTTGTGCAGCCGAGAAGTCTGCCGTGTCTTGCGGCGCGGCGGAGCAGTCTGCGGAGAACATACCCTCTGCCCTCGTTGGAGGGGAGAACGCCGTCGCCCACCATGAATGTGGTGCTTCTTATGTGGTCGGTGATAACGCGCAGGGAGATGTCCTTCACCTCGTCCTGCTTGTAGTCAACACCGACAATGGAGCTTATCTTCTTGAGGATATTCTGAACGGTGTCAACCTCAAACAGGTTGTCAACGTCCTGCATTACGCAGGCAAGGCGTTCCAGACCCATGCCGGTGTCGATGTTCTTAGTGGCAAGCTGGGTGTAGTTGCCGTTGCCATCGTTGTCGAACTGTGTAAATACGTTGTTCCATATCTCGATGATACGGTCGCAGTCGCCCACTTCCTCGAAGTTGTCCTGACCGATGTGGTCAAAGTGACCGTACTTTTCGCCGCGGTCGTAGTGAATTTCAGAGCAGGGGCCGCAGGGACCGCTGCCATGCTCCCAGAAGTTGTCCTTCTTGCCGAGCTTGATTATGCGCTCCCGGGGTACTCCCACCTCGTTTGCCCAGATATCACCAGCTTCGTCGTCCTGCTCATAAATAGTCACCCACAGGCGCTCCGGCGGTATCTCCAGAACCTTTGTGAGGTATTCCCATGCCCATGCGATAGCCTCGTGCTTGAAGTAGTCGCCGAAGGAGAAGTTGCCCAGCATCTCAAAGTAAGTGCCGTGGCGGGCGGTCTTGCCGACATTCTCGATATCGGGAGTTCTGATGCACTTCTGGCAGGTGGTCACTCTGTGGCGGGGCGGTTCTTCGATGCCCTGAAAGTACTTCTTCAGGGGGGTCATACCTGCGTTGATGAGCAGGATAGAGTTATCCCCCTGCGGTACCAGCGGAAAGCTGTTCAGCCGCAGATGTCCCTTGCTCTCAAAGAATTTAAGGTAGCTCTCGCGGAGGTCGTTCAGTCCAGTCCATTTCATAGTTTTGTCCTCGTTCTTTAAAATTAAGATAGTTATTCCATTATGAATAACACATACATATTTATTATAATATCAGATTGGTGAATTGTCAATAGCGGAACGTGAATTTTCTTGCACGGCAACAGGATTTTTGCTGTTCCAAAATCAAAAACCGCCGCGATTTTGCTTCACGACGGTCAGACCGTCGAAAAAGTCCCTAAAGGGACTTTTTCGCCGAACATCCGCCCTGCGCGCACGGTTTGGCGGCATTGCCGCCAAACCGCACACTTGTGCGGATAGAAGTGTTTTTTGCCCCGGCAGAGCTGGGGCAAAAAACGGATTTCAAAAGCCCGCTTCGCGGGCAAAACTAGGTTTTTCGACAAGCTGACCGCCGCGATTTTGCTTCACGGCGGTTATGGTCATATTTTTATCATTTCCGGCTTTCTTCCGCGGAATATCGTAATATACCGGAAACCTGCGTCCTTAAGTATATCCGCCGCGCAGTCAACTCCCCAGGCGTAGTTCTCCGCCATGTGACCGTCAGAGCCGACGGTGATGGTCTCCCCGCCAAGCTCGCGGTAGCGCCGCAGCAGTTCCGGGTGAGGGTGCGCCCAGCCAAGCCCGTATTTCAGACCGGCGGTGTTCAGTTCAATGCCCTTGCCCATGGAGATAAGCGTTTTCAGAATCTCGTCAAGCACTTCCCGGTAGTCGGCGGGCTTGTAGGACTTCGCCGTACTGTACCGCACGACGTAATCCAGATGTCCGTACACGTCAAAGCCGTCGAACGCCCGGATATTCGCGAGAATGCTCTCAAAATACCGCAGTATACCGTTGAAATCGCCGTTGGTGCTGAAGTATTCCGGCTCGTAGGGGTCTATCCCTCCCACCAGATGAGAAGAACCGATGACGAAGTCAAAGTCCCATTCCGCGAGATAATCCCGCAGCCGGGGAGCGAGGTAGTCCATCAGCCCCAGCTCAACGCCGAAAAGGATATCTATTCTGCCGGCGTATTTTTCACGCAGCCGCATTAGCTCCGTGCGGTAAGCCGCCGTGTCCAGCCGGAACTCCCCGCCTGGATAATCCATGTCCATGTGCTCGGTGAAGCAGACGGTTTTCAGCCCTTTTTCCAGCATTGCAAGGACTGCGCCCTCCATAGGCTGGTCGCTGTCAGTGGAGAAACTGGTGTGGGTGTGAAGGTCAGTTGTTATCATCGTTGTCCTCGCTGCCGCTGTTTTCGGGTGCCTCTGCGGGCTGGTCCGGCTGTTCGGCTGTTTCGTCTTTCTCTGCGGCAAGGTCTGCACGCATCGCGCGGACGGACTCAAGCAGATTGCTGATGTCTTCCTTGCTGTACGGGCGGGCTTCGCGCTTCTTTGCCGGGGCTTCTGCGGCAGTCTTCTGCTCACTGGTCTGCTGTTCGCGTATAAGGGCTGCAAGTATCTGCGCAGCCGCATTACCCTGTGCGTCCTCCTTTACCTGCTCGGGTGTAGGAACCGGCTCCTGCCTGATGGGGATATAGTCCTCATCGACCTTGATGTCCTTGTCGGCGCGGCGGTTGATGGTGTTGAGCGCGGCGCCTGTGCCGAGGAGTATCCAGAACACCGGTGCAACGTGTACCACGGAGTCGTTGAACAGACCTGCCGCCAGATATCCGACGACCGCAAGCATCACAGCTGCGCCCATTATCTGCTCGGGGCGGTATTCCTTCCGTAAAGCGTACAGCCGGAAGCAGTCCACGAGGTAGAACACCATGATCGCTAAGAACGCGATAAGTGCGATAAGGCCGTTGTTGAATATTATCTGGAGGTACATATTGTGCGGTTTATCGACGGTGACATAGAAGCCCTCATCGAAGTCGGTATATGAATAATACTTCGCAAGATAGTCGTTCTGAGGGAAGTAATAGGTGTAGGTGTCGCTGCCATAGCCCAGCAGCATGCAGTTTTTCAGCAGCGGGAGCGTCCTTGACCAGATGTATCCTCTCGAAGAACCGAGCTTCTCCTTGCCTTCAAAGCCGATATATTCTGCGTTGACAGGGTTTGCAGTGCCGGCGGTGCGGTAGTTCACGACTTCAATGGTCTTATCGTTCACCAGGTTGAAGAACAGCGAATTTGAGCTGTCGTTGTAGAAGAACATCGCAAATACATCACGTGTGAGCTGGGAGGAGTCTGCGTCGAGCATCCAGAAGTGCAGATCCTTGAACTGTTCTACGTCGAAGTTGATTATCTCGTTCTGTACCATCTCGTTGCCCTCGTTATCCACGAAGAACACTCTGTTGTATTCGGGTTCATATTCGATAAACATGGTGTTTCCATCAACGGTGAGCTCGACAACTCCGTAGCTGCCGATGTCTATATAGGTATTTCCGTCTTCAGAGGCGAACACGTTGTTGTCGCTGGTGGTGAATTCCAGCGAACCGTCTTCAATTATGTTTATTTCCACAAGGATACCGTTTGCTGCGACCCACAGCTTGTTTGAGTTGTAGTTTACCTTTGCCACGACATCGGAGAATCCCTCTGCGTCAAAAGTGATACTCGTATATGTGGGGACCGGCTCGCCGGCGTTGTTGGTGTAGGTGAAATCGTACTTTTCGGCGTCAAACGCCATGGTTATGGTGTCGGTCTGTCCGACCAGCTTCATGCTGCCGTCAGACTGCGCGGATATCTCACGCAGCGGCAGCTGTGAATACAGGTCGCCTTCCTCGCCGTCAGTCGGCAGGAACAGTCCCACTGCGTCCTGTACCAGCGAAGGGATACGGGAGAACAGTGCGTTTCCGGAAATGAAATTCACACCAACTAGAACCACTGCTGCCGCCACAGTGACGATAGTGCAGCGCTTCCAGTGCTTGCCGATCTGCCTTGCAAAGACGATTATTCCGACTATCAGCGCCGCTGCCAGTGCAACGATACCGCTTCTCGCGGTGCTTCCTATCAGCAGGAATATTGCCATGATGTCAAAGGCGATATAGAGTATCTTCCAGAGCACCTTTTCGGAGTATAAAGCCATTACCGAGAACAGTGGTATAATCATGCCGGAGAAGCTGCCGACGTAGTTGCTGTTATACAGCGCGCCGTAGAGCGTAAGAGAATTTACGGTGATGTTCAGCTCCTCGTTGCGCAGCGAAGAGTCTGCGATAAGGTACTGGAACCAATCCTCGTTGACGAGGTTGTGACCGGTTACCTGGAATATTCCGAGCACGGTATTAACGCCAACGCAGATGAACAGCGCGATGGAAACGAACTTGAAGTTGCCGGAGGTACGGAAAGCGTACATCGTGAACAGAAACATCACGAAATAGCACGCCGTGGTGAAGAAGCCCTCTGCACGGTCGTATTCGCCGTATAAAGCTATCTGCTGGTACTGCGAGTTAAGTGCGGAAGCAAGCGTCAGCGCCACATAGACGACCGAGCTTCCCACATAGACCAGCGACCGCTTTTCTATTCTTCGGAAAAGCGACAGGCAGCACACCAGCGCCACGCCTATCATTATCAGCGCGATAACTACCACCGCAAGTCCCTTGCACTGCGAATACATATCGAACAGCGCGTATTCTGTGCCGGAATCGCCCTTGAAAGCAGTACCGCCGTGGTACATATAGGTCAGTTTCAGGTCGGTGGTGACCTGGGTGATGTGGATAAGCACCGGTATCAGCGCCAGTGCGACCATCGAGGGTAAGAACATGGCAAGCGCCATCAGGTCGGTTTTTGCTTTGTTATTGTTCATGTTGTATTTCTCCGCTTTGTATGGTTTTATCTTTTTCTTGCGCTCCTTGCCGGAGGATATCTTTTCTTTGTTAATAAACGCGCTGGTGGCGGTTTTCAGCAGTATCGAAAGGTCAAGGAAAAAACTCCAGTTTTCTATGTACTGCACGTCGTACTCGATGCGTTTTTCTATCGAGGTATCGCCACGGTAGCCGTTTACCTGCGCCAGACCGGTGATACCCGGCTTTACCTGGTGCTTTATCATGTACATGGGTATCTTGTTCTTGAAGTCGTTGACGTAGAATGGTATCTCCGGGCGCGGCCCAACAAGGCTCATATCGCCTTTCAGCACGTTCACCAGCTGCGGCAGTTCGTCTATCGAGAACTTGCGGATAAACGAGCCGAACTTTGTGCGGCGGGGGTCGGTGTCGGTGCTCCATGCGGTGTCAGAGGCGGCGTTGTCGCGCATTGACTTCAGCTTGTACATGGTGAACACCTTTTTGTTCAGCCCGACGCGCTTCTGCCTGAAAATCACCTTCCCGCCCATGGTGACCTTTATCACCAGCATGCTCACCAGTATCACCGGCGAAGTGATAATAAGCAGCAGCAGTGAACCTACTATATCCACCGTGCGCTTCAGAATCGCGTTGCCTATGTTGTCCAGCGGTATCCTGCGGATATTCATGACTGGGATATTCCCCACGACGTCTATCGAGGGTGTGGTGCTCATGTATTTGTATATTGTGGGGATAACGGATATCTTTGTTCCGGTCAGCTCGCACGCCTCCACCACGCTGCCCAGCTTATCCGAGTCCGCCGCGTCAAGGGCGCATATGACCTCATCGTAATTCCGCTCCTCCAGCACGCTGAGCAGGTCGTCCAGCCCGCCGAGCTTTTTTGCACCGGAGAGGTCGCCGCTGTCGGAAACGAAACCGGCGCATTCAAAGCCGAGGTGCTTTTCAGTGCGTATCGTCTGGAGGTAATCCAGCGCAGCCGCTCCGCTGCCGACTATCAGCACATACTTGCTGTTGTAGCCGCTTTCCCGGAACTTCCGCAGCGTTTTTCGCAGTACGAACCGCTTTATTGCCACCAGCACAAAATCCAGCGTCAGGAATATAGCAAGCGCCCAGCGGGACATGTTGATTATCTGTACAACATAAAGCAAAGCCACCAGCGCCAGACCGTCCAGCAGGAATGCTGCGGTGAGCCGCCCCAGCTCTATGGTGAAGCGTTTGCTTCGGAAGGAGTCGTACAGCCCCATGCAGCCGTAGGTGAGCAGCTGCACCGGGACAAAGATCAGCAGCAGCTTGAAGTAGTCCACCAGCGGGTAATTCCTCTCGAAATCCAGCAGATGGAATATCAGCGTGTAGGCTGCGGCGATCGAAATGAAAGCTGCCGCCGCGTCTGTGATTATGTTCAGACGATTCAACAGCTTCTGATTTTCTTTTATCATTCGCAATACCTTTATATTATATCTGTATCCTGTATAAGGATATCACTGTTTTGATCCATACCCTACAATTATATCACATATTTCACAGTGTTGCAACAAGTTACAGCAAAAAAAACGCACAAGGAAGGATTTTTCGTTGTATTCTGACAAAAATATCATTCTTTGATATGACTTATGATGAGATTTTTCCTGTACTTGACAATTTGTCTTTGGTGGTTTACAATAGAAACGGAGAAAAAAAGGAGCCATGTTATGAAAAAACTTCGCATGATAATTACAGCAGCCGCGGTGCTCACAATGCTCGCGGGGTGCAGCAGTACGGACAAGCCGGTACAGGAGAAGCCTTCGCGTACCTCCGCAGCCGTTTCGCAGACGGCTGAACAGCCGGAAGGTACCGCTGAAGCAACGGCAGAGATCACGACCGAACCCACGGAAGAAGCCGCGCCCCTGACCCGGGCGCAGGAGATCCTCGCGGTAATGACCCCGGAGGAAAAGGCGGGGCAGCTGGTTATAGGCAGATTTCCGGGAGAGAACGCCGCGCAGGACGCGCAGACCTACCATCTCGGTGGGTTTGTGATGTTCGCCCGGGATTTCGAGGACAAGTCCCCGGAGGAGATCCGGAGCGAGATCGCCGCGATCCAGGAGAAAAGCGCGGTGAAAATGCTGTTCGCCGTTGACGAGGAGGGCGGCAGTGTGGTGAGGGTGTCTAAGTTCGCACAGTACCGTGACGAGCCGTTCCCGGCGCAGTCGGAGGTGCTGGAGTCCGGCGGGACTGAGGGCGTTTACGGGGACGCTGCGGAGAAGGCGGAGCTGCTGGGCGCATTGGGGCTGAACATGAACCTTGCGCCGGTGTGCGACCTTCCCCGGGACGGAAGCGACTACATCGCGAACCGCGCATACAGCACACAACAGGAAGAGGTTTCGTCAGCGGTGGGGGCGGCGGTTTCAGCGTACAAGTCCGGAAATATCGTCTGTGTGCTGAAGCACTTCCCGGGTTACGGCAACAATGTTGACACCCATACCGGTATCTCCTTTGACCAGCGCCCGCTGGACGAGTTCCGGGCATTAGACTTCAAGCCGTTCGCAGCGGGTTTGGAGCAGGGTGCTCCTGTGGTGATGGTATCGCACAACATCATTTCCTGCGTGGACGACAGCCTGCCCGGGTCGCTGTCGCCGGAGGTTTACCGGCTGCTGCGGGAGGAACTGGGCTTCAGCGGCGTGGCGATGACGGACGATATCCTGATGGACGCTATCGGCGAATACTGCGGCGAGGACGAAGCTGCGGTCAGGGCGTTCAACGCCGGGGCTGACCTTATCTGCTGCACCGGCTATGCGGACGCAGTCACCGCGCTTCGGGAGGCGGTCGTATCCGGCAAGATAACACAGGAGCGGCTGGACGAGTCTGTGCTACGGATACTGGAAATAAAGCTGGAATACGGCATAATCGAGTGAAAACGGGGATAATTATGAAGAAATATTACATTTTTGACTTGGACGGAACGCTGGCAGACAGCATGGGCTACTGGTACGGTAATTTCCCGCTGGAGGGAGTACCCGCCGAACAGCGCATGGACGTGATACGCGAGGTGATGTATCGCCATTACTCGGAGGAAATACAGCCTAAGCCCGGCGCGGTGGAGCTTCTGGAACGTCTTAAAGCGGCGGGGGCGGTGATGTGCATTGCCAGCGCCACCGAAAAGCAGGTGTCTGCGCCGTTTCTGGAGAAATTCGGGCTGAACAGGTTCTTTGAGTTCTACCTCGACTGCACCGAAGCCGGCGCCCGCAAGGACAAGCCCGACATCTATCTCCAGGCGGCACAGCGGCTGGGGGCGGACATAGCCGACTGCGTTGTGGCGGAGGACGCCGCCTACTGCGCCGAAACCGCGCAGAATGCCGGGTTCTTCGTGGTGGGGATATACGACGAGAACACCGCGCCCCGGGGGAATGTCGCGGATTTCTGCGACTGCTTCATCACAAGGCTTGAGGATTTCCCGGAACTGTGACTTTTAGGTAAAAAATATTTTTGTATTGCTATTGACAAATCGTGGGAAAGGTGATATAATGTAAAACCATTCTCTAATATTAGTATTAAAACAACTGTTAATTGAAGGAGGTATTTCTATGAAGCCAATGGCAAGTGACTGGTACAAGAAGATATGGACGCTGAACATTCAGGATATGTCCTGGGTGGAGGACACGAAGCGGCAGGTAGATTTCCTTATCGATAAGCTGGGGCTAAAAGGCGGCGAGAGGATACTCGATCTTGCGTGCGGGTTCGGGCGGCATTCGCTGGAGCTGGCAAGGCGCGGGTTCGACGTCACCGGAGTTGATATCACCCCGGATTATGTCAGCTACGCCACTGAACAGGCGGAAAAGGAGCAGCTGAACGTGCGTTTCCTGTGCTCGGATATCCGCGATGTGAGTTTTGAGAACGAGTTCGACGTGGTGCTCAACATGGCGGACGGCGCTGTTGGATACCTCGAAAACGACGAGGAAAACCTCCGCATATTCAAGGTCGTGGCGAAAGCGCTGAAGTCCGGCGGCAGGCACTTTATGGACATCATGAACGGCAGCTATGCGGTCACACACTTCCCCTGCCAGCTTTGGGACGCAGGCGAGAAGTGCCTGACGCTGTCTAACTTCGAATGGGACGGCGAGAAAAAGACGCTTATCTATGGTCAGACCGATTACCGCTATGGTGAACCGCTTACAAAGCCGGAAATGCTCGAGGGAAACACCATCAGGCTGTACACCCTTGACGAGGTAGGGGGCATTTTCCAGTCGCTTGGAATGAAGGTGTTCGGCAGCTACGCAGATTTCAGTGGCAGGCTGTCGTCGGATAACGCTATCCAGCTTATGGTCTGCTCGGAAAAGCTATGACGGTCTTATAATAATAACCATTCAAATTCAGGGAATCTTTGCAGAAATCCAGCACTGTTATCGTCGCCAAAGAAACCTGACGTACATAAAGTTCGCCTGCTGGATATCGGCACTGTCTTTCCGAAAATCTTTCCCTTCGTTCAAACGGTCATTAGTATGAATTCATTGCCTGAAAACCCGGGCAGCTGCTGAATTAATAATGCATAATTGCATATTGAATAGAAGGGCATTTTATAGTATAATAAAAGAAAAGGAGGTATTCTTATGAAACTAAAAAAGATCCTGTCACTGCTGCTTTCTGCGGCGGTAATGCTGACTTCGCTTCTGGTATGCGGTGTGACAGCCGGGGCTGCTTCGACGAAGCTGAGCGTTGTCGGTACATACGAGGACGGCGTGTACGCTATCGAGCTTTACGGCCTCACCAAGAAGCAGTACACCAGTTTTGTGAACAACGAGGACGGTTTCCGGGTAAACATAATCAGCGAGGACGGCAAGAGCAGCATTTTCTTTGCCGCTGATTTCACCAAGAAGTCGGAGGAAGCCGCTATACCCGGCTACAAGGGCGGTAAGAAGGTGTACTGCGGTCTGATGGGCAACAACACCGCGCATTTCTCCACCTGGGCTAGCGCATTGGGCTGCGGCGCGCTTTACGGCACTGCTCCGGGCAAGACCTACGGCTTCCGTTGGGAACTGGGATTGGACGATACGACTGTCAAAGACTTCCTGCCGAGCGTGCTGAAATCCACGAAGGTGACCGTCACTTTTGAGGACGTTTACCGCAAGGCGCTGGCTGTTTCCGGGGTGAAGCAGAGTTCCGCTGTAACTGCTGTATGGGGCGACGAGCCGGTGTCGCTGGACATCAGCGGAAAGGTGGTTTCGCTCACTGTTCCTGTCCAGAATTACGCAAAGTACAGCGGGAAAAAGAACGCCGATCTGGAGCTTACTCTTAGCTTCGAGAAGTATGTTATTGCCACCAGATTTACCGGTGGAACAAAGGATTTCACAGTAATTGCGAAAAACAACGGCAAGGACATCACCAGCACCATCGCCTTAGGCGGCGGGTTGGACAAATACGGCGCGATAACTGTAAAGTACACCTTAAGCGACGCGGCTATGATAAAGGCTCTGTCTGCCCGTGAGGGAACGCTCATCTACCGTATCACCGAAAACGGCAAGGTCATTTCCGGCAGCAACACCGCGCAGTCCATCAAGGCGAAGGTTCCTGTTAAGAAGCTGTCCGCACTGGAAATCAGCAAGGTTTCCAACCAGTATTACACCGGCAAGGCGATATTACCGGAGATAACCATAAAGGACGGCGTGAGGACGCTGATAAAGGGCAAGGATTACACCGTGCTCTGTAAGGACAACGTCAAGCTTGGAACCGCCGTAATGACCATTACCGGAATTGGCGACAAGTACACCGGCACTAGAACGATAAAGTTCAAGATAGTACCGGGCGTACCGGAGGTTTCTGTCAAGGCGGAGAACGGAACAGTAACGCTCAGCTGGGATAAGGTAAAGGCAGACAAGTTCCAGATCTATTATTCCGAGGACGGCGGCAAGTGGACGCAGCTGGCTTCTGTTTCCGGCAGGGTCACCAGCAAGGAATTCACTGACCTTGATATCGGCGAAAAGAAGTATCAGTTCAAGATACGCGCGCTTGTGAAGAACGGCAGCAAGCTGAAAGCCGGAAGCTGGTCCGGCGTGGTCAAAGTCTAAAGGTTATCCCCCGGTCTTTAGCCGGGGGATAAATCATATGTTCCGGCGTCAGGAATTGTCCTGTATCATCGGAAAAGAGCCACCCTGCCGCTGTGATGGCGCATGAGATTTTTCGTTTTTTGCGGTCAGCTTCATGTGGCGACGAAAATTTAGTTTACACAGAAAAACAGCCGTCCCACTCCGGGACGGCGAGAATTTCCTTTTGGAGATATTGATGCAGCTTCACTATTCTTGCAGCAAAATTCAAGGTTTTTTCGAGAAGTGGATTTTCGTTCATATATAATTCCTTTTATTGAATAAAGAAAAATGAATAGTGAATATGAATAATACAAATGCGCCTAAGCATATACATTATTCATTCTTCATTCTTCAATATTAAATTAGCCCCTGCAATCAGCAGGGGCGCATTTGGCTATGGTATATGAAATAGATTTTCGGGAAAAACCACATTACCGCTGTAATGGCGCACGAGATTTTTCGGTTTTTGCGGTCAGTTTCATGCGGCGAAGAAAACCTAGTTTACACAGCAAAACAGCCGTCCCACTCCGGGACGGCTGAGAAAAATCGGATGTTTTGTCGCGCTTGTTCGCGCGACAAAACTTTGTCTATGGTATACGAAATAGATTTTTTAACGCGGGAGAAAACCCGAAAAACAGAAGTGCCTCAACGCGCGAAAATGCGTGTCGAGGCACTCGACTGGTGCGGGTGACGGGACTTGAACCCGTATGCCATTCAGCACACGCACCTCAAACGTGCCTGTCTGCCAGTTCCAGCACACCCGCATATATTGTCGTGAGAACCATCTCAACGACTATATTATTATATCACGACTTTTCCGTTTTGTCAATAGCTTTTTTCAAAAAAATCATTTTTTTTACTTTTTGTCCGGAAACGTCTGTTTGCCGCGGTCATAGTCCGGGAAGTCCACATGAACCCCCATATCCCGCGCCCGGTGTATCAGCGACGAAATGCGGCACAGCACCGCGTTTTCTTCGTAGATCAGAGCGTCGATCTCCGAGTCCTCGCTGGCGAAGTCAAAGTTGGTGCGTATCTGTTCCAGCCTGTCCGTAAGGGAAGCGTATTCCTGTATTAGCGCGGTTTCCCGGCGCTTGTCCGTGGAGGTGGTGCGGCGGTTCAGCAGATTTTTCAGCATGGCGGCTCCTTTCGCTCGTCGTTTGAAGTATCTGCTGTAAATATATTCCGCCGCCCTGCTGATTATGCCGCCGAACTTTCCACTCCGGACTGCTCAGGTCGGATCTCCTGCACCGTGTACCCCTCGTCGTGAAGCAGGTCGATTATCGACGTTTCGGCATAGAAGTGCATTGTACCCACCATTACAAAGCCCTGTTCACCGGCTTTAAGGCTGTCGGTGATGAACTCCGCCATCTTCAGCTGGCGGTCGGTGTACATCATATCGTAGTATTTCTGCCAGTCGTCCGAAAGGTCATCGCCGAGTGAGGTATTCTGTCGGAAATACTGGTCGTCAAAGCTGCACCATGCGTCATAAAGCGCCCGGGTCGCTTCCGTCTGCTGCGCGGCATTCTCGTCGCCGGCGGACTGCCCAAGCAGCTCCAGCTGCACGCTCATGGGTATCTCGGACATCATCTTGTACTGCTCCTCGCCGCCTTCTATTTCGCGGACAGTCTTTCCAGTGCCGTGAGCGAGGTTCAGCATTATCGTTTCCGAGCTGTAATTGCTGTCCAGACCGGCGTTCTGTGCGATCAGTACCGTCGCGGCGCTTGCCCAGTAGTAGGGTATCATGCTGTCCATGCCGCTCTGATATATCCCGTTCTGCTGGAAAAACTCCAGTATATCGGGGTAATCTCCGCCGATGTAGTCCGCGGCGGTGCCGTCTTTCAGCCTGATGTATTCAACGCATTTCTTTTTCAGAAAGTAGTCGCCGCTGAATGCCACGGTGTCCATTTCCGGCGCGATATAGCTGCTGCTTTGGAATGCCTGAAGCACATATTGCGGGTACTTCACGTCCTCTGTTCCGACGTGAATGCTGCCCATCAGGAATATCTGCGCCCCGGTGTCCTCGTCCTGCACCACCCAGAACGGCGGGGTAACGCAGCCGTCCTCATGAGCCGGCGCAAGCTCCGGGGTGTATGGCTCGATATCATTCTGCTTCACGCTGCCGGAGCAGCCCGCAAGGGTCACCGCCGTAAGCAGCACCGCAGCGATTTTCAGGATACGCTTCATGAATCACTCCGCAAGGCGGTTGAAGCAGTCTGCGCATGCCTCCGCTTCCTCGGCGTATTCCGAAAGTTCCAGACGGTCGCCGTCCTCGCTGTAATACACCTGCCACATGCCGTTTTCGTTCGCAAGGCAGATACGCTGGTCCTCGTCCTCGCCGCTGCCGCAGATATTGTAGTAGTAATGCGGGATATCAAGCTCAAAGAGCTTTGCCTGTAATTCCTGTACTGTCATGTTGTAACTCCTTTTTTATCAGAACAAACGTCCGCTTATCTCAAATGTCGGGCCTTTCGTCCACAGAAATGTGGACAGTAGTATCTCAAAGCCGTTACCCGGCTCGCAGAGGAAGTCCGCAGGGCGTCCCTTCGGCAGCCCGAAGCCCGCCAGCAGGTTGGTGATAACGCCGCCGTGGGTGACTACCGCCGCGTAGTGGATATCCTTCTTCATCATGTCCCGGAAGATTATGTCCAGTCCGCTTATGCAGCGCAGCGAGAAATCGCCGAACTTCTCTCCGCTGGGGGGGCAGGCTTCGGCACCGCCCTTGAGCCACTCGGTGTATTCCGGCAGACTCTGAAGGTCAGCCTGGCGTTTTCCCTCGAACTCGCCGAAGTCCATCTCGGCTATCTCGTCCACCTTGGACAGGGAGGCGTCCGGATATATTATCTGGGCAGTTTCGAGGCAGCGTTTCAGCGGGGAACTGTACACCCGCTCAACGTATGGGTAGACGTTCTGTTTTGCGATGTCGCGTATCTGCTTCTCACCCTCTGGGCAGAGCGCAAGATCGGTCTGCCCGATGTACTTTCCATCAAGGTTTCCCTGCGTTATTCCGTGTCGGATTAAATACAAATAGTAGTTTTTCATGTCGTATTTTACCTTTCGTATAAAAGTTTTTATAAAAGCGCTATACACAATGCGTTTGTGCATTTCACAATATTTAGAAGCATTCTGATGATTTTGTCTAAATCCTGTTCAAACCGCATGACTATTATATATTATGTCCTATGCCGCTGTCGTTTTTTTGTGAAATATGACACTTTACAAACCGGAATATTCGGTTTATAATATACAATATGGTATTATACACAAAAATAACAATATCATGGGGAAAATAATATTAAGGAGAAAAATTATGAACAAGGATTTCCCTCGTATCATGACGCTTCTGCGTAAAGAACGGGGCCTTAGCCAGAAGCAGGCTGCCGCCGACCTTGAGGTGACGCAGGCACTGCTGTCGCATTACGAAAACGGCAAGCGCGAGTGCGGTCTGGACTTTCTGGTGCGTGCGGCGGACTATTACAACGTTTCAGTCGATTATCTGCTCGGGCGCTCGCCGATAAGCAACGGCGCTTCTGTCACCGCGCAGCAGCTGCCGGAAAGCTCTGACACCGAGAAGTACGACGGCGCACCGTCGGGGCTTTCGGTGTTCTTCCAGAAGAAGCTGCTGACGAATTCTGTCGAGATACTGTTCTCGCTTCTCATCAAGGCGAAGAACTCCGACCTGTCCAAGGCGGTGTATTCTTTCCTGTCGCTGGCGGTGTACCGCTGCTACCGCATGGTGTACAGCGCCGGAAAGAACAACGACGAGCATGTTTTCAGCATTCCCGAGGATAAGGTTTCCGGGCTGACAAGCGCTGCTATGACGATGGAGGATATCCGGGCAAGGGAAGCGGGGAAGACCGTCGGTTCAGAGGACGAGAAGATAACCACCGCGCGTATCGAGTCGGAATACACCAACAAAGCGGCTGCGCTGCTTTCGGTGGTGAACAGTTCCGAAAAGACCCTCGGCAAACTCCAGTGAACATATTTCCAGACGGACAGCTTCGGCTGTCCGTTTTTTATTCCTCGCTGTCCGGGTCGCCGGAGCGTCTGTGAATGAACAGCTTTACCGCCTTCACCGCCGAGCGGAAGTTCACCGCGCAGATCACGATAAACACCACGCAGTTGATGACATTCAGCGCAACGCCATTGTCCAACAGCATTATCGCCGCGGACATCACACCGATAAGCCCGAGGTTAAGGAACATTTTCGGGAAGTTGACCTTCATGTAAAGGTACTTTCTGGTGTCGATAGCCCGGTAGATGTACACGAGCGTGTAGCTGACCAGTGTGGCGAGCGCCGCGCCGAGCACGCCCATGGGGGAATTCAGCAGGATAATGTTAAGAAGCACGTTGCTTGACGCGCCGATAACGCTGGAGATAAAGGAGTGCGTGGTTTTGTTGCATGCCTCGTATATGGAGCTAAGGAAGTTGTTGAAGCTCTGGAAAATCACCGCCGAAAGCAGGAACGGAACGTAGATATAAGCGCCCTCAAAGCCTTCCGCCGAGCCGAAGAACGGCATTATTATCGGGCGAAGCACCAGCAGAATACCAGAGGCTGCTATGTACATGACCGTCTGTATCATGCTGAACACATTGGAGTAGAACTCGCTTATCTTCCGGGAATTTCGCTCGGTTATCGCGGACATGTGCCACGCCTGTGAGAATATACCGACAACAATCGCGGCGAGGTTCGGGAACTTGAACGCGAAGGAGTATACGCCGTTTGCGGCGCTGCCGTGTATCGCGGTCACCATAAAGGTGTCCGATACGTTGATTATCCACCACATTACTGTGGTAGGCATAAGCGGAATGCTGTACCGCAGCATTGATCTCGCCAGCGTGCGGTCGTTGCCGAGCGGACGATACTGCTTATACAGCTTAACTTTGAGCGTCAGGAATACTATTGAGATAAGGTCGCCGAGGGAAACCGACAGCACATATCCCACTACCCCGAGGTGGAATACGCCGAGTAACAGCAGGTTCAGCAGTATCACCGCCAGCGTGGTGATGATACCGTCTATCGCGAACAGCTTGACGTGCCCCCGCGCCCGGACATATATGCCGCAGATACCCTTGATGCTGCCGGTGGCAACGTACATGTAGATGAGCCACTGATAGCCGTTAAGCATGTCTATCATGCCCACCAGCGGAACAAAGGCGGCGAATATCGTCAGACCTACTAGCGCAACGTTTATGCCGATAGAAAGGACGTGCCTGCCGTTGTTCGCTTTGTCAAGCGCATAGCGAAGCACGCCCTCGTTGATAGAGAGCGTTACCACCGATATCAGCAGCGACGAGGCATTGATGATGTTGTTCACATCGCCGAAGCCGTCCGTACCCAGCATCTCGGTGTAGAATTTCAGCATTACATACACGAGCATTTTTGAGCCGAACTGCCCTATCGCCAGAATTATGGTATTGTTCGCCAGCGTCTGGTATTTGTTCATGTCAGAAGTCTTTCGTAAGTGGATTTCAGTTTTTTCCGCCGTCCCGAAGCTCTCTGAAGAACCTTGTCAGGATATCCCCGCACTGTTCCATCAGTATCCTGCTGCGGACGTAGGGTATATGGGTGAAGCGTTCCTCGAAAAGGTTCACCACCGAAGCGCAGGCACCGTTCTTGTCATCGAAAGCGCCGTAAACCAGCCGTTTCAGCCGGGAGTTCATCACTGCGCCGGCGCACATTGGACATGGCTCCAGTGTGACGTACAGCGTACAGTCGGTCAGCCGCCAGCTCCCGAGAGCCTTTGCCGCCTGTTCTATCGCCAGAATTTCCGCGTGAGCGGTGGGGGACTGGAGCTGCTCGCGCAGGTTGTACCCCTCGCCGATGATCTTTCCCTCCGGGTCAACCACTATCGCGCCGACAGGGCATTCCCCGAGTTCGTAGGCTTTTGCGGCAAGCTCCAGCGCCTTTGTCATATATTCTTCGTCAATGGTCATGCTATATCCGCTTTATCGCCTGCACCGCAACGGTGAGTATCAGCCATACCGCGTTGTAAATAGCTATCCAGAAGCTGTTGAGCAGGCTGTAATTCCTGAACAGCGCGAAGATGAACACAAGCAGAACGCCAAGTCCAACGCCGAATATCTCCATGATACAGCCCATTTTGATGCGCTCGTTGAGGCTCTTTGCGCCGTTTATCGCGGAAGCAAGAGAGGAGAATGTGCCGTCGCAGGAAACCGCGGCGCTGCCCTTGCCGGCGTACTTTGTGTGTTCCTCAAACAGGTCGTGGGACTCCGCCGGGAGTATCTTCACGTCCTCAGCATAGATGTCGAACAGCTCGGACACCACGCCCTCTGTGAGAACTCCGTCCACCGTTTTGATGATAAGGCTGACGCCGTTTTTGGACAGCCTGCGGACGTGGTTCTTTACCTGCGGGTTAGCGGACAGGTTCACGAAGAACAGCATGCATACCTCGCCTGCGATAGCGAGATAAACCACCTCGTCGTTCTTTTTGTTGAGGGCGGATTCCTTCTTTGCGTCCGGTACTGTTATACCGTGTGACTTCATGTGGTCGCGGCTGCCGAGGAGAACTCTGCGGCTTCCTATCCAGCCTGACACGCCCAGACCGCTTTCATATACGCAGTTGGACACCTTTTTCAGCAGCGCCGGCTTGTAGTTCAGCATATTGAACAGCGGGTCGGCGAGAATACTGTCGGAGCTTACCGCAAGGCTTGCGGCGTAGATTATCGCTTCGTCAATGGTGACGTGCTGTGCGCCGTTTGCGCCGTTCTTGTTGTAGTCCCATATATTGCGGATAGCGACAGAGCCGGCGGGGAACAGCGTTTTAGCTTCCACGAGCACGGAGTTCACTGCGCTGAAATCCTCTACCGCGCTGTAACCAAGTATCGCAGCCCGGCGCTCGTTGGTCTTGCGGGAAGCGCTCAGCATGGGGAGCATTACGATAAGCGCACCAGTAAATGAAGCGCCGACGCAGAGCACCGCCGAAAATACAGTAGCCGCAAACGACCACTGGTTCATGACGTTTGAGGTAATGCCGGTTTCTGCGAAGAAGCCTATCGCGCCGGCTATAACGGACATTGCGAGAATTACCGGGGTGAGTACCCGGGAAATGCGGTCGGAAACGTCCTCGCAGTAGGTGGAGATGATGAAGTCGCACAGCATTTCGGTCTTGCGCATGGAGGCGGTCACCGGTATGCTCTGAACTGCGCCGCGGGCGAGCTGCTCTGCGTCCTCGCCGTCGGTGCATTCAACGTAGTACTTGTCGCTGTCGCCGGAAACGAACCGGAAATTTTTCTTCGCGGCGTTGACGGTGCACAGCTTGGACACGGTGTTGAAGCACAGCGCCAGCATGGACACGATAAGATACACATAGGAGCGGTTCATGGCAAGGTAGTTTGTTTCCGCCAGATACATTATTATTGAACCAAGAGCGCCGATATGCGCGAACGCGCACAGCGTGTCGCCGTCCGGCTTCAGCTTCACCAGCCGCGAGAAGCCGTTTGTGATAACGCTGGAGCATGCGCCGAAGCTAAGGATACCGATGGTAAGATTTGTATACAGGAAGATGTCCGGCTTGATAAGCTCGGAAACGATCGGGATAGAATCGATCTTGAAGAAGTACACCAGAGCCGCAAGGACAGTAGCAGCGGTCAGAAGCCCGAGAATGACCAGGCGTCCCGCAAGACCCTTTCCAGCCTGTGACAGTCGCTCGGTGATGACGTTCTCGTCGTCGAGGTCGATAACTTCTTCCTCTTCGTCCTCGTCGTAATCCTCGTCCTTTTCTTCCTCGGCGCTGTCAACCTCGTCATCAATGTCCGCCAGCATGAAGTTGGCGATACGGCGCTTCTTGCGTGCCGCGAGTGCTTCTGCTTCGCGGACGGCGGCAACCGGGTCGGTTTTCGGCAGGATAGAGGTATCTATCACCTTGTTATCGTAATCAAGGTTGAGGGATCGCGGCGGCAATGCCTGCTGCTCCGCCATATCCGTAAGGTTGAGGGTGCGTTCCTCGGCGATGTTTTTCTCCCGCTGCTCTTTGAGCTTCTGGTTGAGGGAAGCCACCAGCGCGTCGCTGCCGCGGCTTTCCTTTGCTGAAGCGCTGTCGGTCTTCTTCTGTGCGCCTGGGGTGAACAGCACCTCGTCCGCCTTGCTGGAGTGCTTTTTGCGGGAGGTCACGGGGGAGTATTCCTTGACATGCTCTGTTTCACCGGAGGACATCTTTTTAAGGTCGTTGCCGGACACCGCGAGAGTATCGCCGATATCCTGCGGCTCGGCGGCGTTTTTCAGCACGTCCGCCGCCTTTTCCCGGGATTCCATCGGGTTGAGGGAGTCCACAAGGTCGTCCGGGTCCTCCGCCGCCTTGTCTGCGGCGAGAAGCGCACGGTTTATCTCCTCAATGCGCTGGAGCTTTTTGAGCTGCTGGGTTTCAGTGGTAACAAGGTCGCCACGGGTGTGGAAGATGATATCATCGTCCGCCGCACCGGAAACCTGCGGTTTGACAAACGGCTGAACATACTCGCTCTCCGGCTGAACCACATTCTGATCCGGTTGTTCCTCCGGGTCTGCGAACAGCTTCGCTGCTTCTACCGGGGAGGAAAGCTCGGCGGTGAAGCCGGTATGCTCCGGCTCTTCCGGGAGTTCCGGCTGCTCAGCTTCGGTCTGAGCCGGGGTGAACTGTATCTTTTCAGCCTGTTCCTGTTGTAAGCGCTCCTGTTCGAGCCGCTCCTGTTCAAGGCGCTGCTGGCGCTCGTTTTCCTTGCGCAGCTTCGCCTGTTCTGCGAGCTGCTGCTTTTTCTCGCGCTCTCTGCGGCGCTGCTCCTCGGCTTCGGCTTTCTTCTGCTTCTGCTGGGACTTGCGGCGCTCGTTTTCCACAGCGGCGCGGCGTATGCTTTCGGCGCGGCGGAGGTTTTCTTCCTCCTCGGCACGCTCCGCAGCTTCCCGCTCGTCATCGGACATGCGCGTTCTTGCTCCTGACCGCCTGATGGCTTCGTCCAGCTCGCCCCCGCCGATTATCTCGGTGACGCTTTCTGTTCTGGCGGAGCTGTCTTTTTTTTCGGAGCTGCGCTTTTTATCTATTTCTGCCAGAATATCGTCAATGCTGTATTTATCAGACATTTTATCTCTCCTAAAAATTTAACTGCGATGCTTTACGACCTCATACATAAGTATCCCCGCCGAAACAGAAGCGTTCAGCGAATTCACCTTACCGTTCATGGGCAGCGACAGTATCATGTCGCAGTTCTCACGGACGAGCCTTCCCAGCCCGAAGCCCTCGCTGCCTATCACCAGCGCCACCGCGCCGGAGAGGTCTGCCTTGTCGTAGGGCGTGCCGTCCGCTTCCATGCCGTAGACCCAGACACCCTTTTCCTTTAGCCGCTTGATCGTGTCCACGAGGTTAGCCACACGTGCCACCTTCAGCCACGCCGCAGCGCCAGCCGAGGTCTTGAACACCGTAGCGTTGAGGGAAGCGCTGCGCCGTTTCGGGGTTATCAGTCCGTCTGCGCCGGCGGCTTCTGCGGTACGGATTATCGCACCGAGGTTGTGGGGGTCTTCTATTTCGTCCGCGATGATGATGAATGGCGGCTTTCCGCGCTGTTCCGCGTTTGCGAGGATATCCTCCACCGTGGAGTAGGACGCAGCCGCAAGCTCTGCCGCGGTACCGCCGTGCTTTGGCGTGCCGCATATCGCGGTCAGCCGCTCGTCGCTGACTTCCTTGATGACCACGCCGCGCTGCTTTGCGAGGGCAATTATCTTCCCGAGAGACGCGCCCTTCTGGATATAAAGCACATCAAGCTCCCTGCCGGAACTAAGCGTTTCGGTGACGGCATTTCTTCCGTATATGAGATTGCTTTCCTGATTTTCCATGTTGATTCCTTTAAATGTTAGTGTAGTATTGGACTTCTGCGCATTGATATACATTGTATATTATAGCACAATTTCCGCTCTATTGCAAGGAGAAAACACTTATTTATATGAAATTTTGATGAATTTTCCGGCAGGAACAGTAAAAACCCGGGACTGACGTGTGCCAGTCCCGGGGAATATAGTTCAGATTTGGCAAAAACAGCTTACTTTACCGCTGCTTTGAGGGCTTCCACCTTGTCGGTGCGCTCCCATACAACGTCCAGATCCTCTCTGCCCATGTGTCCGTAGGAAGCGAGAGCCTTGTACTGGGGCTTGCGCAGTTCCAGTGTGTCGATTATAGCCGCCGGACGGAAGTCGAACACCTTTGCCACCGCTGTGGAAATAACATCGTCCGGGAGCTTGCCTGTGCCGAAGGTATCCACCAGAATGGAAACCGGCTTAGCCACGCCGATAGCGTAAGCTACCTGTATCTCTGCCTTGTCCGCAAGTCCTGCTGCAACAACGTTCTTTGCGGCATAGCGCGCCATGTACGCTGCGGAACGGTCGACCTTTGTCGGGTCCTTGCCGGAGAAAGCGCCGCCGCCGTGACGGGAATAACCTCCGTAGGTGTCAACGATTATCTTGCGGCCGGTGAGTCCGCTGTCGCCCATAGGTCCGCCGACAACAAAGCGCCCGGTGGGGTTGATGTAGTACTTTGTCTGCTCGTCCAGAAGCTCCGCAGGAATGGTGGGCTTTATCACCTTTTCGATGATGTCTGCGCGTATCTGCTCCAGAGCTGCGCTTGCCTTGTGCTGTGAGGACACTACTACGGTGTCAACTCTTACCGGCTTGCCGTCCTCGTATTCTACGGTGACCTGGGTCTTGCCGTCCGGCAGCAGGTAGGGGAGAGTTCCGTCCTTGCGTACTGCGGTAAGCTTCTTTGCCAGCTTGTGTGCGAGGCTTATCGGCATGGGCATAAGCTCCGGGGTCTCGGTGCAGGCATAGCCGAACATCATACCCTGGTCTCCCGCGCCGGTGTCGCCGGCGTTCTGCTCTCTGCCTTCAAGCGCGTTGTTTACGCCCATAGCGATGTCCGGGGACTGCTTGTCGATGGTGGTGAAAACTGCACAGCTGTTGGCGTCAAAGCCGAATTCCGAACTGGTGTAGCCGATATCGGTTATCGTCTTGCGGACGATAGCGGGGATATCCACCTGCGCGGTGGTGGTGATCTCGCCCATTACCATAACCATACCGGTGGTAGTGAGGGTCTCGCAGGCAACTCTGCCCATCTTGTCCTGTTCAAGGATAGCGTCGAGGATAGCGTCGGATATGTTGTCGCATATCTTGTCGGGATGCCCCTCGGTAACGCTTTCAGAGGTAAAAAGATACTTGCTCATTTCTGTTCCTTTCTCCGTTATGTATGATATTCCTGCAAACAAAAAACTCACTCCAAGGAGTGAGCCGAGTTCTCGAATTCACTCCTTATCTTTCGGCAGGAATTATGTGTTTCCGCCGCAGGATGTAGCACCTTTTCCCTCCACACCGCCACATTTTGCCGTCAGCGGGTATCAACAGGAGAGGTTGCCGGGCTTCATAGGGACCAGTCCCCCGCAGTGCAGTGAGCTGCACGCACGAAGCCGCTCTTGATAAGGTTTTTTGTCGATAAACAGTATATCATATATTGTTTTGTTTGTCAAGGGCTTTACAGCATTTCTTCGCGGACAAAACAAAAAAGCTGCCCAACGAATGAGCAGCTTTTCTGAAATGTACATAATTACTTGATGATCTGGATACCGCCGATAACGGGCAGGGGCTTCATCTCGCCCTGAGCCGCGTGAACGATACCGACGATCATCAGCGCGAGGATCGCAAGACCAAGAACTCCGCTGAGCACTCCGCCAAGGATAGCGCCTATGATCGGGATAAGACCGAGCACCGCATTAATAATGCCGATAGCTATGCTTAGCACTATGTCGGTAATGAACAGTACTAAACCCTGATTTGCGTGGAAACGGGTGAACTCTGTCTTGCCCGCAACCAGCGGAATGATGAACAGAAACCCGATGTATCCGAGAATACCATACGCCTTATCATTTGAATCCATGATAAATACCTCCTAACAGAAAGCCGCTGTCCGCTTCGGGAGCGCCACATTCTCCGTCTGCATGTTAATTCTATACAGCGTCTTTAATAAATATAATACAACAAAACCGGATATTTGTCAACACGGATAACGATTTCACAGGAATAATTATACGAAAAATCTAAAAATTTCTCGTTTGTTCTCAAGAATATCGTCAAATCTGTCTAAATATTCATACGGGTATTTGTGGTTGGTTATACGCTTTATCCTGCCGGCTTTTCTGTTGACCAGCTTGGTGGAAGCACCCGCGCCTACCGCAAGAATAGTCTGCCATTCCTCCATGATGTAGGTGTTGTACAGGCTCTCACAGCCCGGCTTTGCGTAGCCGGTGTTTTCCTGGTTGTCCGCGGTGTTCTTCTGGCGGTAGAGGTAGTAGGGGATATAGCCGCATTCCGCGAGCTTCTGGTGGGCGTAGTCTATCATCTTTTCCGCCAGACCCGAGGCGCTTTCGGTCCTGTCCCGGAACAGCGAAGCCGCGCGTTTCAGCGACAGACTGTGCACCGTGATGTTTTCCGGCGAAAGCCCGCACACAGCGTCAAGACTTGCCGCGAAGCTGTCGCAGCTTTCGGTGGGAAGTCCGGCGATAAGGTCCATGTTGATGACCTTGAAGCCTATTTCCCGCGCCATAAGGTACGCCTGAACCGTTTGGGCGCTGTCGTGCGCTCTGCCTATCACCTTCAGCACCTCGTCGTTCATGGTCTGCGGGTTCACGCTGATACGGTCGGCACCGGCGGATTTTATCGCCGCCAGCTTTTCGGCGGTGATGGTGTCCGGTCTGCCGGCTTCAACGGTGAACTCACGCACCCTCGACAGGTCGAAATAGTCCAGCGCAGCAAACAGCTGCTTCAGCTGCTCGGCGGAAAGCACCGTGGGAGTTCCGCCCCCGAAATATATCGTATCCGGAACCAGCCCTAAATGCCGCGCAATGGTGGCAAGCTGCTTCATCTCCTCACGCAGCCGCCGGAGGTACTCGTCCATGCGCGCCGCCGCCTGGTTTACCGAATGCGACACAAAGCTGCAATAGCTGCACCGGGTCGGGCAGAAGGGTATCGACACATACAGGCTGAAAGAGTTCACAGGAATGCTTTCCTCCAGCGGCTTCTGAATCTGCTGTATCTGCCGCGCGAGCCGCAGCTTCCGCCCGCTTACCAGCAGGCTCTGGAGCGCCTGTGCGTCCGTCGTCTTAGACAGTACCTTTACCGGGCGCACTCCGGTGAGAATGCCCCAGGGCAGGTCGCGCCCGGTGCACTCGCGAAGTGCCTTGTACAGAAGCACCGACAGTTCCCGCTCCTGCTCATTGTCCGGGGTGTCCGGCGTGAGGGTACGGCTCATGGAGAAGCTTCGCCCGTCGCATACCAGCTCCACAGAAAGAGTGATACTGCCGCTGTCCGAGGTTTTCTCCGTCAGGCAGAAATCCCCCTGCGCGTCCGCCTTGTCGGTGGAGAGTTTCAGCTCCATTGGCGGGAAGAAGCTGCGGAACAGCCTTTCTATCTCATATTGATACTTATGGTTACAGAAAATAAGTGTCATTTTTTATTCCTCTTTTATTACACCGCAAATCCTGCCGAAATACTCCGTCACCCGCTCCGGGAAGCGCTCCCGGGGGAATACAGCCATTTCCGCGCTGCCGGAATTCCATGCCATATCCTCCGGCAGTACCGGGATATCCGACAACCGAAGCAGCGGCATGTCCATCTGGCTGTCCCCGGCGCATATCAAAAGGCTTTCCGGCGCGATACGCGCTTTCAGCCGCATAGCCGCGCCGCCCTTGTTTATTTCCGCCGGAATTGCGTACAGCTTTGCCCCCACCGCGAAGCAGTTCACCCGCTCTCCGGCGGCTATCCGCAGCCGTTCCAGCGACTGTGCCGGGCTGTCCGACTTGGTGAACAGGAACATTCCGTCCACCAGCCTTATCTCAAAGCTGCGGTCAGGGTCGTTTTGCAGCGCCCGGCGGCAGCGGGAAAGCTCCTGCGAGCATTCATCGGCGATACGCATGGAGTTCTCCGTCCATTCCCGGTCAGGAATGCCGTTCACCAGCAGCGTCCCGCCGTTGTCCACCAGCGCGTATTCCGGCGAGAAACCCTCCGGGAAGCAAATCCGGCGGTACTGCTCAATGCTGCGGGTGGTCACCGGTATCACCCCGGAAAGCCGGGGCAGAAGCTCCGCCTGTCGGGCGGTAATGCAGCTTATTTCCTCGCCGTCCTTGTATTCGCAGATGATGTCACCGGGCTGCTTTTTCCTGGCGGAGAATATCAGTGTGCCGTCAAGGTCGGTGAAAATCAGTTGTTCATACATTGTCCATCACCTTTATTATACCGCAGGCGCAGTAGTTTTTCAGCGGGTATTCCCGCACTTCCACACCCTTTTCCTGCGCCAGCTCAACTATGTGCCGGGTGAGGGGGCTGTTCAGGTCACGAAGCAGGATAATATCGGGTATTCGCCGCAGAAGCACCCGGGTGGTCTCGCCAATGCTGGGCTTCACCAGCTTTATGTTGGATATGCCGAATTCCGCGGCTATCTGCTGCGTTTCCGCAAGCCCGGAGCCGGGCTTCGTTTCCGGCAGACTGCGGCTGCCGTACTGCATTTCCTGCTCCACCGTTTCGATAAACTGGTATGTCCGGTCAGACCCTGCCAGCTCGCCGAAATAGGCTGCGCCGTGGAAATCTTCCGGCTGTATCAAGCCATCTTTCAGCACAGTCCTGCTGAAAAGCCCGGACACCACGCTGTTAAGGCAGGCGCAGGGAATGAACAGGTCGTCGTGAGTGCCGCACAGCCGGCAAAGCCCCGCCGGGTCGGCAAGCACTGCTATCTCGCACAGCCGGTCCAGCTTATCCCTGCCTATGCCGTATTCATACAGCGGGAACTGCTCAAGCGCACTGCGCAGCGTTCGTGTTATCATGCCCTTGCCTGTCCAGCCGTCTATGAACTGTATGCCGTCCGCCGGGTGACGTGCCAGAATGTACTCCATTGCGCGGCGGTCGATACCTCTGCCAACGATTATCGAGATAGAGTAATGCGGCAGGGAAACACCGTACTTTTTTCGGATATAGCGCTTTATCAGCACCCCGGCGGGAGTACCAGCCCTCGCGAGGGAAACCAGCACCGCGTTGCGCCCTTTTTCAGCCCATATAGCTTCTGCAACGGTCTGCACGGCTTCGGCATTTGCCTTAGCCCAGACTTCAAGCCCGCGCTCGTACTCCCGAAAATAAGCCGGGGACGGCTCGTATTCCGCCGGAAGCAGCTCACTGTAATGGGTGCCGCTTTGTATCAGCTTTTCCCTCTCTTTAGCGGCAAGCGGAGGCAGCTTTCCGGTGATGTCCGTCAGCAGAAGCTGAACGTCCTCTGCGAGGTAGGAAGTCGGCAGCTTCTTTCCATGGAAGCACACCGCCATGACCTCTCTGCCGCCGACAGCGCCGCACAGTTCCCGCAGCGCGGTTTCGTCCGGGGCTTCAGCGTCGGTGAGGATAATGCTGAGGTCGCAGGGCTGGGTGTTGTAGAGGAAAACCTGACGTTTCGGGTCGTAGACGCTCTTCAGCGGGGTGCGGTTCACCAGAGGGTATTCAAGCGGTTCTGGCTGCGCGAACGGCTCTCTGCCGCTGTCAAAGGGAAGCATGGGGCTTCTTGTCACGCAGTGGACTACCACCTGCCCGAATTTCCCGGAAAGCAGCTTCCCGAGCAGCAGCGGCGGGTAACAGAATTCCTCCGTGCCGATTATCTCAACGGTCTTTTCCGGGTCAGGGGTGAATTCCTCCGCAAGCTGAGTACAGATCCGCCGGCATTCTGCGAGGTAAAGGTCTGCGGGAACGCCGAGCCTTTGGTCGAACAGCGAATTACGGTGGAGAATATCGCCGAATTCCCGGGGTTGGAAATACCTGTCCGGGGAGAAATGCTCCGGCAGGGTGCGGTTTTTCATGTCTTCCAGCCGGGAAAGAGTTATCGGCGTTATTCCAACGCTGCTAAACATCTCTATGCTCTCCGATGAAGCCGCCAGCGCCGCTGCATATACGCGGCAGTTCGGTGCAAGGCAGCCGTCCAGCGCCTTTAACAGGTGTACTGCGGTGCTGCCGGTGGTGAATTCATCGTCCACCAGTATCACCTGCGCTGCCCGGCGGAAAATGTCCTCGTCCCGCACGCAAAGCGTGTGGTGGCTGGCGTGGCTGTGGGACTCCTCAAAGGAGATGGTGGTTGCCCAGTCGGGCGGCTGTTCCCGGGTGGTGGTGACGTAGAAGCAGTCGTGGAAGAAGCCTGCCACCACTGCGCCGATGGCGGTGGCGGTCTCTGCAAAGCCGATTATGACTGTGGGCTTTTCTGCACGGCCGTCCCCGGCAAGCCTTTGCCCCAGCGTTTCCATAAGTTCCAGCGCTGCCGCGGGGTCAGAGGGAAAATGCTTCGCCTGACGGGTGTTCAGTATTATAAAATCACGTTTCGGGTTGTTTTCGCGTTTTGCCAGGAATAAATGTGGTGTGTTGTTCATTATGATTTACTTTAATGTCCTCTCCCGGGGGTAGACTTTACCCTCCCGCAGCAGCCGGAGATAGTCCTCCGGGCAGTTTATCGGCTCGGGGACGTTTATCCCGCCGCCGAACAGCCTGTTAAGGTGATGGCTGTCCGAGCCGCCGGTCTTTACCAGCCCGTAGCTGTCCGCGTACAGTTTTGCGCGTTCGTTGTAGAGGTTGCGCGGGTCGTGGCTGGCGTTGATGACCTCAACGGCGTCCACATCGTGGGGGTAAAGGCTGATGTGGTGGATATATGGGTCGTAGCGGAACGGGTGCGCATGTACGATAAATCCGCCGCTTTCGCGTATCGTGCGGAAGCACTCCCGCTCATCGGTGTGCATGAGCAGCTGCTCGTTCTCCTTCATGAACTCCTTGCTGATGTTGTAGATGAGAAGGTCGGCGTTGTAGACGGTGTATTCAAGCCCGAACCACACCTTAAGCCCGATCTCGTCCCCGACCTCCTTTGCACGCTCGTACCCGAGGAAGAAGCGGTCTATGCGCTCCTCCCACGGTAAGTCCCGGGGAACGGCGGTGTTCGCATTAAAGAAGTGGTCGGTGACGAATATTCCGTCATAACCCGCAGCCTTGTGCGCTCTTGCCATATCCGCAGCGGGAGCGCTGGCACAGGCGCTGCCTTCCTTTGTATGCAGATGGGTTTCGTATTTATACATCTTAATATTGTTCCTCCATGGAAATTTTCTGTCAGAAAAGTTTGCATTTATATTATTGTATCACAAACTTTAATGTTTTTCAATATATAATTTCGGAGAATAAAATGAATAACACATCATTTCCCCGGTTTTCGCAATATTTTTGCTGAAAAGCAAAATATATTTTTTACTACTGGACAAAATAACAAAGATGTGATATAATATACAATGTATATTTATCTCTGTGCGGCATACGCACGGCAGTATTCACAAACAGAAAGGAAACAAAAACAATGAAGGTAACAAAGGATACAATTATCGGCGATATTCTCGATGTAAACGCAGAGGCAGCAGCTCCCATCTTCTTCGGCATGGGAATGCACTGCTTAGGCTGCCCGGCTTCCCGCGGGGAGTCTGTGGAGCAGGCGTGCATGGTTCACGGCGTTGACGCTGACGAGATAGTTGAGCAGCTTAACGCGGCTCTTGGCGAGTAATTGTGATAGTTCTTTCCTCACGGCTCAAAGCCGTTGCCGGATTATGCCGCCGGGGAGTCACGGTGTGCGACGTGGGAACTGACCACGCTTATTTGGCATGCTACCTGGCGCAGAACGGCGCAAGGAACGTCATAGCCTCTGACGTGCGGGACGGCCCTCTTGAAGCCGCCCGCCGCACGGTGGAGCAGCAGGGAGTTCAGAATGTCACGCTGGTGAAGTCTGACGGACTGGAAAAAATCGGTTTTGCAGACGATGTTGTTATAGCCGGAATGGGCGGCGAGCTTATCATGAGGATAATCGCGGGCTGCCGCTTCCTGTCGGAGGACACCCGGTTCATTCTCCAGCCTATGACAAAGGCGGAGATTCTGCGGCGGGAGCTGTACCGCTCCGGCTTTGAGATAACCGAGGAGCGCACCGCCAGAGAGGGCGAGCGGCTGTACACCGTCATGCTGGTACAATACACAGGAAACAAGCGGGAAATGGACGAGCTTTTCTGCCGGACGGGCAGGATAACCGACCCGGCTATGCTGCGGCATATCGCGGGAAAGCTGCTGAAAAACGCGGCGGGTATGGAGAAGTCCCAGGACTGTCAAAGCAGCGGGACTGACGCGCAGGAGCTGCGCGAGCTTGCCGGGCAGATACTTGCCAGAGCAGACGACCTTGAACACGACAGGAGGTAAACAAATGTCACAGACAGTTGGACAGGTATTGGAGTTCCTCAACACCATTGCTCCGCTCAATACTGCGGAAAGCTACGACAACGTAGGGCTTCTTGCGGGAAGTGCTGACGAACCGGTAACGGGAATAGCCACCTGCCTTGATATAACAGGGGAGATCGTGGACGAAGCGGTCTCCAAAAACGCAAATCTCATCGTATCGCACCACCCGGTGATATTCCACCCGATGAAGCGCATTATGGCGGACAGCCCTGTTTACCGGCTTATCCGCAGCGACATAAGCGCTATCGCGATACATACGAATTTCGACATGAGCGAGGGCGGCGTAAATGACGCG
The DNA here is from genome assembly GCA_051892275.1 of Oscillospiraceae bacterium. Taxonomy (GTDB): domain Bacteria; phylum Bacillota; class Clostridia; order Oscillospirales; family Ruminococcaceae; genus CAG-115. Next base: position 33,295 of record JBJFGA010000161.1, read on the forward strand.
CTGATGGAGCTTCTCGGCTGGGAAAGCAGCGGAGTTCTGGAGCAGACGCAGCCCAATGGGCTTGGTATGGGCGCGATAGCAGACCTGCCGCTCGGCTTTACCGCAAAGACTCTTGCGGAGCACTGCAAGCAGAACCTCGACCTTGAAAGCGTGAAGTACTGCGAGGGCAGCGATAACGCTATCACCAGAGTTGGCGTTTGCTGCGGTTCCGGCAGCGACCTGCTGGAGCGCGCAAAGGCGCTCGGCTGTCAGGCGCTTGTCACCGGTGACGTGAAGCATTCGGTATGGATAGAGGCGCACAACCTTGGCATGGCGCTGATAGACGCGGGGCATTACGGTACGGAGAAGAACGCGCCGCACCGCATAGCGGCACTGCTTAGCCGTGCGTTCCCGGAGATACCGGTGTTCGCGGCGGAGTGCGAGAAGGAGCCTTGCAAATACATCTGATTTAGTCATTCCCGGAAGGAGGGGATAGCTTGTCGCTTGACGGAGCGTTTTTACACATAGTTATGAACGAATTGCAGCCGCTGGTCGGCGCTCGGGTGGACAAGGTATATCAGCCCTCCCGGGAGGAAATAGTGCTGGCTCTGCGGACATTCCGTGACGGCGGCAAGAAAATCGTGCTGTCCGCGAACAGCGTCAGCGCACGGATAAACCTCACCGGAGCGGCGTTCGAGAACCCGCAGCAGCCGCCAATGTTCTGTATGCTGCTAAGGAAGCACCTCGGAGGCGGCAAGCTGACCGCGATACGGCAGGACGGCTTGGAGCGCATAGTCCAGCTGGACTTTGAATGCACCAACGAGATTGGCGATATCGTCACCAACACGCTTATCGCCGAGTTAATGGGGCGGCACAGCAACATTATTCTAGTCCGGGATGGCAGAGTTATCGACAGCATAAAGCGCATCACCGATGACATTTCCTCGGTGCGGCGGGTACTGCCCGGCATTATGTACGAAGCCCCGCCCCGGCAGGAGCGGCTGTGCCTGCTTGACTGCGAGGTTCAGCAGGTGATGTACGAGATAGACGGCTCGCCGGAACGGCTGTGCAAGAAGCTGTCGGCGGTGCTGGAGGGTGTTTCCCCGATACTGACGAGGGAGATAGCCTACTACTGCGCTAAAAACACTGACATCGCCTGCAATGAGCTTACCGACAGCGGAAAGGACAGGCTGCGGTTTGTTCTGGGCAGAGTCAAGGCGGCGGTATCCGGCGGAGAGTGCGATTTTACGATAGTGTCCGAGCTTTCCGGCAGGAAAAAGGATTTCTGCTTCATAAATGTCGAGCAGTACTCCACCGCCATGCTGATAACGCATTCTGATTCCGCCAACGCGCTGCTGGACGGCTTCTTTGCCGCAGCAGACCGAACCGAGCGCACAAAGCAGCGGGCGCACGACCTGCTGAAGCTGCTTATGAACAGCTACGAGCGTGTTTCCCGGAAACTGGAATTACAGAAGAAGGAGCTTGCGGAATGCGGCGAGCGGGAGGTCTTCCGAGTCTGCGGTGACCTCATCAATGCGAATATATGGCGGCTGGAAAAGGGACAGAGCAAGGCACAGCTGGAGGATTTCTACACCGGCGAGGTAAGGGAGATACAGCTTGACCCGCGGCTCACCCCGGCGCAGAACGCCCAGAAATACTACAACGAATACCGCAAGCTGGACACCGCCGAGAAGAAGCTCACCGAACTTATCGCAAAGGGACAGCAGGAACTTCTCTACATCGACAGCGTGTTCGACGCGGCGATCCGTACCGACAGCGAAGCGGACCTCTCCGAGATACGCCGGGAGCTGCGGGAGCAGGGCTACCTGAAAGGTGGCGTGCGTGCGGACGAAAAGCTAAAAAAGACCTCCGAGCCGCTGCATTTCCGCTCCACCGAGGGCTTTGAGATACTGGTCGGCAGGAACAACCGTCAGAACGACCAGCTTACCCTCAAAACCGCGAAAGCTGCCGATATATGGCTGCACACGCAGGGTATTGCGGGTTCGCACGTCATTATCCGCACCGAGGGCAGACAGCCCGGTGAGCAGACCCTGTTTGAAGCTGCTCAGCTAGCCGCGTTCCACTCAAAGGGACGTGCTTCGGCTCAGGTACCGGTGGACTACACCGCAGTGAAGTTCGTGAAGAAGCCGGCGGGCGCAAAGCCGGGCATGGTGATATTCACGAATAACAGGACGCTGTTTGTCGCCCCGGACGAGGAGCTTGTGGAATCGCTGAAAGGGTAAAATAATAACTGATTTGTTCACCCGTAGGGGAGGGGCTTGCCCCTCCCGCCCATTAAGCGGCGCATCCTGCGCCGGTTTGGGGCGGGGGCGCAAACGTCCATGTTTGCCCCTCCCTCCCTACACAAAATATCAATGCAATACGCAATATTATATGACAAAACGAAAGGACTTAATTGCAATGAGAAAGGAACTTGCAAAGACCTACGCCCCGAAGGAATTCGAGGACCGTATCTATCATAACTGGGAGGAAAAGGGCTATTTCCACGCTGAAATCGACCCCAAGAAGAAGCCCTACACCATCGTTATCCCCCCGCCAAACATCACCGGACAGCTCCACATGGGACATGCGCTGGACAACACATTACAGGATATCCTTATCCGCTGGAGAAGAATGCAGGGCTACTCCGCGCTGTGGCTGCCGGGTACTGACCACGCTTCCATCGCCACAGAAGCAAAGATAGTCGGCAAGATGAAGGAAGAGGGTCTTACCAAGGAGCAGGTAGGCAGAGAAGGCTTCCTTGAGCGCGCATGGGACTGGAAGCGCGAGTATGGCGGCAGGATAGTACAGCAGCTTAAGAAGCTGGGAAGCTCCTGCGACTGGGAGAGGGAACGCTTCACGCTGGACGAGGGCTGCTCCAGAGCCGTTCAGAAGGTGTTCATGGATCTCTACAACAAGGGGCTTATCTACCACGGCGTAAGAATGATAAACTGGTGTCCCAACTGCAAGACCTCTATCTCCGACATTGAGTGCGAGTACGAGGAGCAGGACGGATTCTTCTGGCATATCAACTACCCGCTTTCGGACGGCAGCGGCTTTGTTCAGATTGCCACCACACGTCCCGAAACGTTGCTGGGTGACTCCGCGCTGGCGGTAAATCCCGAGGACGAGCGCTATAAGGCTATCGTCGGCAAGATGGTGAAGCTACCGCTCACCGACCGTGAGATACCGGTCATTGCAGACGAATATGTTGACATGGAATTCGGTACCGGCGTTGTAAAGATAACTCCTGCACACGACCCCAACGACTTCATGGTAGGTCAGCGGCACAACCTGCCCGTGATCTCCATGATGAACGACGACGCGACTATCAGCGCAGAAGTTGGCGGCAAGTACGCGGGAATGGACAGATACGAAGCAAGAAAGGCTATGGTGGCAGACCTTGAAGCAGAGGGGCTTCTTGTCAAGGTTGAGCCGCACAAGCACAATGTCGGCTGCTGCCAGCGCTGCGGAACTACCGTTGAGCCGAGAGCTTCCCTCCAGTGGTTCGTATCAATGAAGGAGCTTGCAAAGCCCGCTATTGACGTTGTGAAGTCCGGCGAGCTGCGCTATATACCCAAGCGCTTTGAGAACGGCTATCTCTACTGGATGGAGAATATCCGCGACTGGTGCATTTCAAGACAGCTGTGGTGGGGTCACAGAATTCCGGCATACTACTGCCAGAATCCCGAATGCAACCACACCGAGATATCCCTCGACCCGATATCCGTCTGCCCGAAGTGCGGCGCTCCGGTAAAGCAGGACGAGGACACCCTCGATACATGGTTCAGCTCGGCGCTGTGGCCGTTCTCTACCCTCGGCTGGCCGGACAAGACCCCGGAGATGGATTACTTCTACCCCACCTCCACGCTGGTTACCGGATATGACATCATTCCGTTCTGGGTAGCCAGAATGATATTCTCCGGACTGGAGCACACCGGCGAGAAGCCGTTCAAGGACGTGCTTATCCACGGTCTGGTGCGGGACGAGCAGGGACGCAAGATGTCCAAGTCCCTCGGCAACGGCGTTGACCCGCTGGAGATAATTGACAAGTACGGCGCGGACGCTCTGCGGCTTACTCTGGTAACAGGCAACGCTCCAGGAAACGACATGCGCTGGACTGAAACAAAGGTCACCAACTCCAGAAACTTCGCGAACAAGCTGTGGAACGCTTCCAGATATATCCTGATGAACCTGCCGGAGGACTTCGGCGCACCTGTTCTGCCGGAAAACCTCCCCATTGAGGACAAGTGGGTACTCAGCCTTTACAACGACGTTGTGAAGAACGTTACCGCCAACCTCGAAGCATTCGAGCTGGGCGTTGCGGTGCAGAACCTCACCGACTTTATATGGGACATCTTCTGCGACTGGTATATCGAGCTTACCAAGCCGAGAATAGCAGAGGGCGGTCAGACGGCGCTTGCGGCGCAGAATGTACTGGTATTCGTAATGCAGGGCATTCTGAAGCTGCTGCACCCGTTCATGCCGTTCATCACCGAGGAGATATGGCAGTCCATGCCGGGTACTGAAACCGAAAGCATCATGATATCCAAGTGGAATGAATACGATGAGAAGCTGCATTTCGGCGATGCTGCGGAGGAGTTCTCCAGAGTTATCGGCGCAATCAAGGCGGTAAGAATACAGCGCAACGAGCTGAACGTTCCCCCGTCAAAGAAAGTCACCATGACGGTTGAAACCAAGTATACGCAGCTGTTCAGCGACTGTCAGAAGTTCTTTGAGAAGCTGGCGGGCGCAGGCGAGTTCACCGTTGTTGAAGCTATGGACAGCACCGAGGGCATGATGACGGTAGTCACCGACAGCGCGAGAGTATTCATGCCGATGGGCGAGCTTGTTGACAAGGAAAAGGAGCTTGCACGTCTGGACAAGGAGAAGAAAGCCGCTGAAAAGGACATCGAGTTCCTGTCAAAGAAGCTGAACAACCCCGGATTCCTTGCGAAAGCACCGGCGCAGCAGGTAGAAAACGAGCGTGCGAAGCTGGCAAAGGCAGAGGAACGTCTGGCGAAGATAAACGCTTCCATTGAGGGGCTGAATTGACAATAAGGCAAATGCTCCCGCAGGACGACGGGGAAGTCTGCCGGATGTATGTTAAGAGCTGGCAGACGGGCTACAAGGGACTTCTTCCGCAGGAGTACCTTGACAGCCTGTCGCCGGAGCGCTGGCGGGGGAGGTTCACCGGGCTGCCCGGCAGCTTCGTCATAACAGACGGTGAAACGATAGTCGGGCACTCCTGTGCACGTCCGGCTGCTGATGAGAACATGAGCGGCTGGGGCGAGGTGTGGACGCTGTATGTCCTGCCGGAATACTGGGGCAGGGGATACGGCAGGGCGCTGCTGGAAAACTCCGTCAGCTGGCTGAATGAGCAGGGCTTCGACAGGGTTTATCTCTGGGCGCTGGACAGCAATACCCGGGCACGGCGGTTTTATGAGCACTGCGGCTTCTGCGAAACGCAGGACGCGCTTGAATGTGATATTGCGGGAATCACAGTAACCGATATACGATATGTAAGGGGGCAGTTATGGCAAAAATGACGCTTGTAGTCCTGGCGGCGGGCATGGGAACGCGCTTCGGCGAGAGGATAAAGCAGCTTGAACCGCTGGGTCCGGAGGGAGAGCTGCTGATAGATTATTCCGTTTACGACGCAATACGTGCGGGCTTCGACAGGGTGCTGTTCATTATCCGAAAGGATATCGAGCAGCTTTTCAAAGCGACTATCGGCGCGCGGGTAGAGAAACGTATTCAGACCGACTACGTTTTCCAGTCGCCGGATCAGATCCCCTGCCGCAGCGGGGATTTCCCGGGCAGGACAAAGCCGTGGGGCACTGCGCAGGCTCTTTACTGCTGCCGTGACGCGCTTCATGAGCCGTTCGCGATAGTCAACGCCGATGATTTCTATGGCAGGGACGCGTTTATGCGGCTGGGTGAGTTCCTGAAAAACTTCACCGCAGACGCCTGCTCGGTGGGTTTTTTGCTGAAGAACACCCTGTCCGATTACGGCACGGTGAACCGCGGCGTCTGCATGACAGATAATGACGGGCTTCTCACCCAGGTCGAGGAGACCAAGAGGATAGGCAAAGACCCGGACGGAGTTATCTCCGGGGACTACAACGGCGAAAAGCGCATACTCTGCGAGGACGATACAGTGTCCATGAGTATGTGGGGCTTCGGCGCGGACTTCATGCCGCGACTTACCCGGCAGCTGGCTGCGTTCCTTGAAAAGCTCCCGGCGGACGAGCAGAAGGCAGAGCTTACCATTGCGGACGCAGTGGACGCCGAGATACACCAGAACGGCTTCAGGGTGCGCAATATTGCCACGGACAGCCGCTGGTTCGGGATAACCTATGAGGCGGACACGGTTTCTGCCCGGGAGACCCTTAGAAACAGCGTAGACGCCGGGGTGTACACCTCCCCGCTATGGAAGTAACAGTGAAGTAATAGTCACAGGAGCGGTCATTATGATAATTGTACCGATAGATAATCTCACCGAGGGCATGGTGCTTGCCAGAGATGTTGCCTCTACATCTGCAAGGGATTACAAGACCCTGCTGATGAAGGGCACGGTGATAACCGCAGACATGATCACCTTGCTGAAAAGCAAGGGCATCAAGACTGTCACCATCAAGGGCGAGGAAGCTGCCGGGCAGAAGCCGGTGCAGCTGCCCATGGAGGAGCGCTCCCATGTGGAAACCGCCGAGCAGATAAAGAACCAGCATATCGGCAGGGCGCTGAACGAGCTTAGCTCGGTGTTTGAGCATAACGGAGAGATAAAAGAGCTGTCCCAGAAAGCTATCGAGCAGGTGGACAGGATCGCGGACGATATCCTTGTGGATATCGGAAACGACTCCTCCTACCTCGGAAATCAGATGATCGCGCTCCAGAACTACGATGACTACACCTACAAGCACTGCCTGCGCGTGGCTATGCTGTCCACGAGCATCGCGCACGAGCTGGGGTTGTCGCCGGCAGATATCAAGGAGGTCATAGTTGCGGCGCTGCTGCATGATATCGGCAAGTCCAACATCGACCACGAGATAATTGTTAAGCCGGGAAAGCTGACCGAGGAGGAGTACGAAAAGATCAAGAAGCACCCCTACATCGGTTACGAGATACTGAAAAAGACCGGCGGTTACAGCTCAAACGTAATGGCGGGCGTACTGTTCCATCAGGAGAAGTTCGACGGCAGCGGCTATCCCACCGGGCTTGCCGGGAAGAAGATACCGCTGGTGGCGCGTATCCTGACCGTGGCGGACGTGTTCGACGCGCTGACCTCAAACCGCCCCTACCGCCGCCCCTGGTCGGTGGCGGAAACCGAGGAGTACATGCTGGGCGGCTGCGGAATGCACTTTGACTATGATGTTACCGCGGCATTCCTGCGGTCGTTCAACCCCTATCCGGTGGGAACGATGGTGTCTTTGTCAGACGGCAGGCACGGCGTGGTGATAAGGCACAACGCAAACGTCCTGCGGCCGGTGATAAGGATACGCGGCGAGAATACCGCCGAGGAAATAGACCTAAGCAACGATTTCCGTTTCCTGTCGCTGATGGTAACGGGAATTTACAGCGGAAACTATGCAATATAAAGGAGAATTATTATGGTAGTGATTGAAATGAATGACGGAAAGAAGATCAAGCTGGAGCTTTACCCCGAGAAAGCGCCGATAACTGTCGAGAACTTCCTCAAGCTGGTGAAGGAGGGCTTCTACAACGGGCTGATCTTCCACAGAGTTATCAAGGATTTCATGATACAGGGCGGCGACCCGCAGGGCACCGGCATGGGCGGCGCTAAGGACAAGATAAAAGGCGAGTTCCTCATGAACGGCGTGCCTAACGATATCCGTCACGAGCGCGGCGTAATCTCCATGGCGAGGGCGCAGAACCCCAACTCCGCAAGCTCCCAGTTCTTTATCGTGCACAAGGACGCGTTCTATCTCGACGGTCAGTATGCGGCTTTCGGCAGGGTAGTTGAGGGCATGGACGTGGTTGACGAGATCGCCGGCGTAAAGACCGACTTCAACGACAGACCGCTTAACGACGTCGCAATGAAGCGCGTTTATGTAGAAGAATAATAATTCACGGCTGCGAATTATCTTCATTGGCAGGACACTGCCGGAGGGAATGTCGCAGCCGTAATTATTTTGACTGGATCTTTGTGTATTTTTACTATAATGCGGGTATAAATAAATCATAATTTGTCAATAATCCGGGTAATAATTCAGTTTTCAGCGCTTGTGCTATTGACAAAATTGCCGTTTTATAGTATTATTAAAGAATAGGAATATAGGGATCATTCTGTTCAAAAATAAGGACAACGCACGCTTTGTATCGCACGGGTGTGCTTGTGACAATATTAAGAGGTCTGAAAATGCAGTTTGGCAGTGTGGCATTCTTCAAAATGCTAATAAAAATCGTTCTCGCCATAGTGTTCTTTGTTCCGCTGGTGCTGTGCATTGTGTTCGCGGTGCTTCTCTGGAACAAGAACGCTGTGGTGGACGAAATAAAGCAGGACAACGAACGTCTTGAACAGGACAACGAACGTCTTGAATACTATGCCGCCATTCTTAGCGGCGAGCGTGAGCCCACCGTCAAGGGCTTCTATGACGTGTATTCCCGCAGCGGGCTTTCTGATGAGGAGCTGGTGGAGTACATCACGAACGGTAAGGACGGCGGTGAAATTCCCGTAATAGCGACTGAACCGGCAAACCCGGAGAACGGTGACGCCCTCTCTCAGCCGGTGCTTATCGCGACAGATGAAGTGGATATCATCACCGTGGAGCAGGCAGAGCCGGTGAGCCAGTACGCGGACATCTACCCGGATATGGAGGTAACTCCCCCGGCGGAGGGCGAGTATGTACGGGAAACAGGTACGGTGTACCTCACCTTTGACGACGGTCCGTCCCAGAACACCTACACCATTCTTAGCTATCTTGAGCAGTATAACATAAAGGCGACCTTTTTTGTTGTTCCCACCCGGACGGACGGCTGCTATGAGAAGCTGCGCGCTATTTCACAGGCTGGACACACCATCGGCGTTCATAGCGCCACCCATGAGTATGAAAAGATCTATTCCTCGGTGGAGGCGTATCTTGAGGACTTCCACGAGGCGTGGGATATCATCTATGATGCGACAGGGATAAAGACGGAATTGTTCCGCTTCCCCGGAGGCAGCGTCAATGATTTCAACGCAGACACAAGAGATCACATAATTCAGGAAATGACCCGAAGAGGCTTCCGTTATTTCGACTGGAACGTTGACAGCAACGACGCCGGCGGCGCAAACTGGACGGAGATGTACAACTCCATTCCGGCGGATATCGCAGAGAATTACCGCTCGGTGGTGCTTATGCACGACTCCGCTTCAACACCTAACACGGTGCTGGTGCTGGGCGATGTGCTTCAGGTGCTGACCAGAGAGGACTATAAATTCGATAAGATAAACAACGACACGCTTCCGGTGCAGTTTACCGGACCGTTTGCGTAAAAAGGAAATGAACATCTGCGGTTTGCAGATCTCGTAAAAGAAAGGATATTGATATGGGTATCAAGGATAACTTTTCGCAGGCTGTAAAGGAGCTTTGGAAAAAGGACGGTCTTGAGGAAAACGGAAACGAGAAGGGCGGACAGCCCACAGAGCTTGACAAGTATCTTTCGGGTCAGAACGCAGCAACGGAGCAGCCCGCTCCCGTTCAGCCGGCAGCCCCCGTGCAGCAGCCGACTGCGCAGGCACAGACCGTGAAACCGGAGCAGCCTATGCAGCAGGCGGCACCTGCCCAGCCCGCTCCCGTTCAGCCGGACGCGAACAGCTACCAGTTCGGCGGCGAAGCAAATAGCGCGGGCGTTCCGCTGGAAACACCCTACTACCGCAGTCAGCCCGCACCCGAGCCACAGAATGCTGCTCCCGCTCCGGACGTGAATGCGGCACAGAGAATGGCTGGCGCAGGCAACGGCGCTTACGGCGGCGGATACGGCGGCAATGGCTTTGGCGGTAACGGCGGCAACGGAGGGTATGTTCCCCCGACAGCGCCGGGCAACTCGATAAACGCCCCCAGCGACACTGACGAGGTGACTGTCATCTCCAGAAACACCGTAATTGACGGAAACGTGCGCAGCCTTGCCAACATGCAGGTTGACGGAAACATCAAGGGCAATGTCGAGACCACCCGCGATGTGGAGATGTCCGGCAAGATCGTAGGCGATATCAAGTGCAACAACGCGAACATGAATTCCGCTGCAATGCAGGGCAACATGAACCTCAAGGGCAAGCTCCGCATGGACAGGGATACCATACTTATCGGCGACCTTACCTCACAGTACGCGGACGTAAACGGAAGGATCAGGGGCAAGCTTGAGATAGGCGGAAAGGCTGAACTGAAGCGTGACGCGATAGTGTTCGGCGACATCAACGCTTCCACCATTGCGGTTACTGATGGCGCGATAATTCAGGGTTATGTCAACACAACATTCCTGTCCAAGGAGGACAGCCGCAGCGTGTTCCCGGAGGCTATCAGCTTCGACAGCAAGACCGGCGGTGAAAAGCCCTGAGCACGGAATACATAGCAAAACCCAAGGAAAGGCAGCTTTTTCTCTATGAGCAGTAAAAAACAGAACTCCAACAATTTACCTTTAATTGCAACAATAGTAGTGGCGCTCGTGGCGATAGCCCTTGCGGTCACCGCGATAATCATGATGAACAAGGAGCCGGCGCAGACGCAGACCGGCAATAGCACGACCAGCCAGGCGGTCGATACCTCCTACCTTACGCCTGAATACCGCGAGGAATGCGAGTATGCCGCTCACGACCTTTTGGACGCAAGCCATGAGATACTGCGGCTGTTCGTCACCGAGGGGCTTTTCCACGAGGACGAGCCGTATGGCAATCTCCCCGAGGACGGCTATTACACCGTAAACAGCACTGATTACACATCTCTTGAACAAATTGAGGAGCTGGTGCGCTCTGTCTATATCGAGGACGCAGCGCAGCAGATAATGAAAAACTCCGATGGCAAGGGGCTTGCGGTGTACGCAAACCGCGAGCAGCTGGTGAGAGTGGAGCAGCCTGATACCACCGCTGAAACCACTGCTGATAGCCAGACCGAGGAGTCCGGCACAAAGTACGAAACTGTATACAAGTTGGGCATAAGCGCCGATTTCCAGCCGGACGAGGCAAAGAGTTGGTCAAGCTGCGCTATCACGATAGACTATCTTGAAGAGGGAAGATGCGGTCTGACCGTTTACCTCGACGGCGTGGATTCCAGCAACGGAATTACTGACGAAAACCGCGGTTCTGTCCTTGAAATGACCATGATCAAGCTGGACGACGGCTGGCGACTTGCTGAATTCGTCACCAGAAGCGCAGACTAATGAGCGGCAAAAAAAGTCCGTTTCAGGCTTACGCGGTCGCGAGCCAGCTGGCGTTCGTGATACTTGGACCGCTGCTGCTGTTCATTGTCGGCGGGCATTACCTTGTTGAGCGGTTCGCCCTGCCGGATTGGGTGATGGTGGTCTGCATACTGCTTGGCATACTGTTCATGATAAGCGGGGCATTGACCCACATCATGAAAATGATACGCATGTATGGCAAAGATGACAAGTCAAAATACCGCAGCTATCACAGCGACCCGAGGGACAACGACTATTACGACGATCATCAGCACAAGTGAGGTGCATTTATGGCGAAAAAAACGAATGTCACCAACGATGAGCTGCGCAGTATGCTGCCGTGGCTTCTCGCGCTGAACGGCGTTTACTTTGTGCTCCTGCTGGTGCTTTTCTTTGCCGGCGGGTTTGATTACACGCTGCTGCTGGGCGGCGTATGGGGGAACGTTGTCGGGATAGGAAACTTCTGGCTGTTGGGGAAGTCCGCGGAAAGCGCGCTCCGCCGACGGGACGCAAAGTCCGCACGCTCATACATGAACACTATGTACTGTATCAGATACCTCGGAATGTTTCTTGCGCTGACTCTGGCGGCGGTTCTGCCGTTCATCAGCGTTATAACCGCTGCTCTGCCGCTGTTCTTCCCGAGGATAGCAATTACACTGAAAGCTCTCTGGGAAACTCGTTCAGAACGCAGAAAGGGCTGCGGCGAGTGAGCCAAAATAAATAATGCATTCTCCCCGCACTGCGGGAAAAAAATAAAGTAAAGGAGGACTGATAGATAATGCCGGCAGCTTTGCTTATGGCGTCGGAAGCCAGCTTTACGGTAAACGGTCCACATATTGTGCACCAGTTTGAACTGTTCGGGATAACGTGGAACCTCACTGAAACAGTCGTGATTCAGTGGATAGTGATGCTTATTCTGCTGGTGGTAATGCTTATCATCACCCACAAGATGGAGGTAATACCCAAGACCCGCCGTCAGGTGATGGCAGAGTGGATAGTCACTTTCGCTCAGGGTATGGTCGATACCACGATGGGTCCGAAGTACCGTGGCTACACCACCTACATCGGCTCGTTGATATGCTTCCTGATCCTGAACAACCTGATGAGCCTGTTCGGTCTGAAGAACCCGACCTCGGATATTTCAGTGACCGGAGCAATCGCGATAATCACCTTTGTGCTGACCCAGTACAACCGCGCGAAAACCGGCGGCTTCAAGGGGTATTTCAAAGCGTTTGTTGACCCGATGCCGTTCATGCTTCCGTTCAACATCATCGGCGAGATAGCAAACCCCGTTTCGCAGGCGCTGCGTATCTTCGGCAACATGGTGGCTGGTATGGTAATCGGCGGACTGATCTACTTCGCGCTGGGCAACTTCGCGATACTCATTCCGGCGATAACGTCGCTGTATTTCGACATCTTCTCGGCGATAATACAGGCGTATATCTTCACAACGCTCACCATGGCGTATATTTCTGGTGCGGAATGCGAATGACCGCACGAATAAACACGACTTTTCTCCCCGCAGGGGGATAGTATTCATCATTAATGGAGGAAATCACAATGGACGAAATGAAAATTTTAGCTAATGCCATCGTACTTGGTGCTTCTGCACTCGGCGCAGGCACAGCAATGATCGCAGGTCTTGGCCCTGGTATCGGTGAAGGTATCTGCGCCAGCAAGGCAGTTGAAGCTATCGGCAGACAGCCCGAGGCTTCCGGTGCAGTTACCAGAACAATGATCATCGGTGACGCTCTCGCAGAAACCACCGGTCTTTACTCGCTGGTAGTTGCACTGCTTCTCCTTTATGCTAACCCGCTGTTCGGTTCTCTTACCTCCGCTCTCGAGAAGTTCGGCGGCTAAGGAATTACAGTTGCATAAAGGGAGGAGTTGAACAAGAATGCTGACACTTATCAGTGAAAGCGCGGCGCAGACAAATCTGGCGCTGGTCACGATCGACCCCGGAACGATAGTGTTCACTCTGATAAACACCCTCATCATATTCATTCTTTTCAGAATTTTCCTGTTTAAGCCGGTCTGCAAGATACTTGACAAGCGCAAGGAAATGGCTGCGGCGGAGATCTCCGAGGCGCAGCGCGCAAAGGAGTCTGCACAGAAGACCGAGCAGGAATACCTTGAAAGACTCGCGAATGCCAAGGAGGAAGCCGCTGAAATCATGAAGCAGGCTACCGCAAGAGCGCAGAAGCGTGAAGAAGAGATAGTGAACGAGGCAAATCAGAAGGCTGCTGAGATCAAGGCGAAGGCTGAAGAAAGCATTGCGCGTGAAAAGCAGCGTGCGGTCAACGAGATAAAGGACGAAATATCCGATATCGTCATCATGGCAGCGTCAAAGGTCGTTGAGAAGGAAATTTCGGCTAAGGACAACGAAGCTATAATCGCGGGCTTCCTCGACAGCGTCGGGACTGCGAAGTAAGGCTTTGGAGGGTCAGAAAGGAATTTTTGTATGAACGACAAGGCTGAAAAGGTATATGCCGGGGCGTTCTTTGAGCTGTGTCTGGAGGAAGCCTCCGGCGCGCTTAAGGACATTCTCGCGGAGCTTGACGGGCTGAACGGGGTATTCTCTGAGAACCCGGATTTCGTGAAGCTGCTGGGAACACCCACAGTGCCTGTCGAGGAAAAGCTCAGAATGGTAAAGGAGATAATCTCCGATGGAAAGATATCCGAGCTTACCGGAAATCTGCTGTGCGTTCTTACCGAGCGCGGCAGAATGGGCTGCTTCGGCGGCATTGTAAAGCAGTTCCGCATATTGTATAACGAGCATTTCAAAATCGCAGAGATCACCGTCACTTCAAGCTCCCCGCTGTCGGAGCAGACGCGTGATAGAATTGCGGCGAAAATGTCCGAGGTCACCGGAAAGACGGTTTCCATCAAGGAAAAGGTCGATCCGGCGCTCATCGGCGGTATCGTCATCGACTACGGCAGCACCCGCTACGACGGCAGCGTCCGCACAAGGCTCAATGGACTTAAAAAGGAGCTTGGCGGCGTTATCGCATAGCTTAATCTAACAAGAAAGGGATGTATTTAATGGATTTACGCCCCGATGAAATAACGGGTCTTATCAAGTCCCGGATAAAGAATTACAACTCAAAGATCCAGCTCGGCGACGTGGGAACGGTCGTTACTGTCGGCGACGGTATCGTTCGTATCCACGGTCTGGAAAAGTGCATGCTGAATGAGCTTCTCGAATTCGAGAACGGCGTTCAGTGCATGGCGATGAACCTCGAGCAGGACTTTGTAGGCGCGGTAATGCTCGGTTCTGACGAGGACATAAAGGAAGGCTCCTCCGTCAAGAGAACAGGCAGCATCGTGTCCGTTCCTGTCGGCGAGGAGCTGCTGGGACGCGTTGTAAACTCTCTGGGACAGCCAATAGACGGCAAGGGCGCTATTCTCGCGAAGGAGACCCGCCCTATCGAAAAAATCGCCTCCGGTATCATTACCAGAAAGCCTGTTACTGTGCCTCTCCAGACCGGTATCAAGGCTATCGACAGCATGATCCCGATAGGCAGAGGTCAGCGTGAGCTTATCATCGGCGACCGCCAGACCGGAAAAACGGCTATCGCTATCGACACTATACTCAACCAGAAGGGTAAGGACGTTATCTGTATCTATGTTGCGATAGGTCAGAAGAACTCCACCGTTGCAGGCGTTGTTGAGCAGCTTCGCGCGGGCGGTGCGCTGGATTACTCCATAGTTGTATCCGCTACCGCTTCGGAGCTTGCACCGCTTCAGTACATCGCGCCTTATTCCGGCTGCACCATGGGCGAGTACTTCATGGAGAAGGGCAAGGACGTGCTGGTGGTTTACGACGACCTCTCAAAGCACGCGGTAGCTTACAGAACCCTCTCCCTGCTGCTTAAAAGACCGCCAGGACGTGAGGCGTACCCCGGCGACGTCTTCTATCTCCATTCAAGACTGCTGGAGCGTGCGGCTAGACTTAACGAAAACTACGGCGGCGGCTCTCTGACGGCGCTGCCTATCATCGAAACACAGGCGGGCGATGTTTCCGCTTATATCCCCACAAACGTAATTTCCATCACCGATGGTCAGATATATCTGGAGTCCGAGCTGTTCAACGCGGGCGTTCGTCCGGCGGTAAACCCCGGTATCTCGGTATCCCGTGTTGGTGGTAACGCCCAGATAAAGGCGATGAAGAAGGTCGCAGGTACGCTGAAGCTGGACTACTCCCAGTACAGAGAGCTGCAAAGCTTCGCGCAGTTCGGGTCTGACCTCGACAAGGACACCAAGGATCGTCTGGCAAAGGGCGAACGTATCGTGGAAGTCCTGAAGCAGGATCAGAACTCGCCGCTGGAGGTAGAGGAGCAGGTAGTTATTATCTACGCGGTAATCAACAACTTCCTCGCTGATATCCCCGTAGATAAGGTAAAGGCTTACCAGCCGGCATTGCTTGACCACATCAGGGAAACACACCCGGATATCCTCACCAGCATAAAGACCGAAAAGGTCATGAAGCCGGAGGTCGAGGAGGAACTGAAGGCAGTCCTCACCGACTTCGCAAAGAGCTTTGTCGGCTGACAGGCTCAGCTGTGAAAGGAGCAGATTTATGAAGCAGGCTGCTTTTGTACTTGGAATCATTTCCACAACACTGTCCGTTATTGCGCTTCTCGGCGTGGCATGGCTGTACATCGAGAAGAAGGTAAAGTATATCACTACGGACGACAACGTTCAGTTTTAATCAACATGCGGCGGCGGGACGTTCCTGCCGGCGCAGAAAATATCCGGGGGTGATATTATAGCAGCAGGAAATATGAAGGACATCAAGCGGCGAATCAAGTCAGTCGGCTCGACCCGCCAGATAACAAAGGCGATGGAGCTGGTGTCCTCAAGTAAGCTCCGCAAGGCAAAGCAGAGAGCGGAGCAGGCTCGTCCCTATTTCAACGAGCTGTATAAATCCATGTGCGAAATTGCCTCGGCGAACACCGATTTCTCCACAGTATTCACACAGAAGCGCGAGATAAAGCACCGGCTGTTCATCGTTGTTGCCGGCGACAGGGGTCTGGCGGGAGGATATAACTCCAACGTCCTGAAGCTGGCAGCCGCCGCCCACTCGGAGGACGCTGAAAAGCCGAAGATAATCGCGATAGGCAAAAAGGCTATCGAGTACTTCGCGAAGCGGGACTATGACATTGTTGCAAGCTATTTCAACATAGCCGAGGACATCAAGCCCGCGCTGGCGCAGGACATTGCGGACATCGCAGTTGAGATGTTCCGCCGGGGCGAGGTGGACGACGTGCAGATATTCTATACGCTGTTCGTGTCCCAGCTATCCCAGCAGGCGGAGCAGATGGCGGTACTCCCCATGAAGACCCAGAAGATGGAGAACTACGGCGTAATGGACTATGATCCCTCGCCCGAGGCGGTGTTCAACCGTATCGTGCCGAAATTCATGGCGAGCCTTGTGCAGTGCGCGGTGGTAGAGTCCTACGCTTCCGAACAGGGCGCGCGCAGAACGGCAATGGAGTCCGCGACGGACAACGCAGACGCCATGACTGAGAGCCTGTCACTGTTGTACAACAGAGCGCGTCAGGCGAGCATCACGCAGGAGATCACCGAGATCGTATCCGGCGCGAACGCACTGGATTAAACGCATAACATCAAATTACCACGCATTTCCAACCACATCAAATGGAAAGGAAAAATCAGAATATGACAAATCAGAACATTGGCAGGATAGTCACGGTAATCGGTGCGGTACTTGATATCAGGTTCAGCCCCGACCACCTGCCTAATCTGCTTAATGCCATTGAGATCGACAACGGCGGCAAGAAGCTGGTCGTTGAGGTTGCCCAGCATATCGGCGACGATATCGTGCGCTGCATTGCGATGGGTTCTACCGACGGTCTTGTAAGAGGCATGGAGGCAGTCGATACCGGTGCGTCCATCAAGGTTCCTGTCGGAAAGGAAACACTTGGACGTATCTTCAACCTGCTGGGCGAGGCGGTAGACAACAAGCCGCAGCCCGAAACCGAGGAAAAGTGGGAGATCCACCGTCCCGCTCCGACATTCGAGGAGCAGGAAGCATCAAATCAGGTGCTTGAAACGGGCATCAAGGTCGTTGACCTTATCGCGCCGTACTTAAAGGGCGGTAAGATAGGTCTGTTCGGCGGTGCAGGCGTAGGTAAGACAGTCCTCATTATGGAGCTTATTAACAACATCGCGAAGCAGCACGGCGGTATCTCGGTATTCACCGGCGTCGGGGAGCGTACCCGTGAGGGCAACGATCTGTACAACGAGATGACGGAATCCGGCGTTATCAACAAGACCGCACTGGTATACGGTCAGATGAACGAGCCGCCGGGAGCAAGAATGAGAGTTGCACTTTCGGGACTTACCATGGCGGAGTACTTCCGTGACAAAGAGGGTCAGGACGTGCTGCTGTTCATCGACAACATCTTCCGTTTCACCCAGGCAGGTTCGGAGGTGTCCGCGCTGCTGGGACGTATGCCCTCTGCGGTAGGATATCAGCCTACTCTGGCGACCGAGATGGGCGCTCTTCAGGAGCGTATCACTTCTACCAAGAAAGGCTCTATCACCTCCGTTCAGGCGGTTTATGTACCGGCGGACGACCTGACCGACCCGGCTCCGGCGACCACCTTCGCCCATCTGGACGCTACCACCGTTCTTTCGAGAAACATCGCGTCGATGGGTATCTACCCGGCGGTAGACCCGCTGGAATCCACCTCCAGAATACTCACCCCGGAGATCGTGGGCAAGGAGCATTATGAGGTTGCGAGAGCGGTTCAGGCTATTCTCCAGCGCTACAACGAGCTTCAGGACATCATCGCAATACTCGGTATGGACGAGCTTTCCGACGAGGACAAGATGACCGTTTCCCGCGCGAGAAAGATACAGCGCTTCCTGTCGCAGCCGTTCTCCGTTGCGGAAGCATACACCGGCTACGAAGGCAAGTATGTACCTCTTAAGGAAACTATCCGCGGCTTCAAGGAGATAATCGAAGGCAAGCACGACGATATCCCCGAGTCCGCATTCCTGTTCGCGGGTACTATCGACGAGGTCGTCGAGAAGGCTAAGAAAGGCTGAAAAGCTGACTAAGTTAGCATACGAGAGGAATTGACACTGATGACGCCGTTTAAGTTACAAATCATCACGCCCGAAAAGACTTTCTTTGACGGCGAAACAGAGCAAATCATCGTCCGCACCACCGTCGGCGACGCCGGTATTCTTAACGGTCATGAGCCTTACTGTGCCGCGCTTGGCGTGGGGCAGATGCGTATCATGATAGATGGTGAGTTCCGGCGCGCGGCGACCTCCGGCGGTATCATCAAGGTATCGAAGGAAAAGACCGTTGTCCTCGTTCAGTCCTGCGAATGGGCGGAGGACATTGACGTCAGCCGTGCAGAGCACGCGAAGCAGGTCGCAGAGGAACGCATGAAGGCAGCAGCCAGCGACAACGAGCTTCATCTCGCGGAGGCAAAGCTGAAGCGGGCGCTCAACCGTATCGACGCGGCAGGCATGATAAAGTAAACAAAACCGCTCTTGGAGGTGCAGACACCAAAGGGAGCGGTTTTTACGTTATTTTCTATGCTCACATAAAAAATCAAGACCCGGTGTCGATCCGGGTCTTGCAGGGTGTCGAAAAAGTTGAAGTTTCATTTTTGATGGCTTCAAGCCATCAAAAATGTTGGGGGAAAACTCTTGTTTCAACGACAAACGTTCCGTTTGTCCCCCGACCCAAACCCCTTTAGCGCTATTGACGCGTATTACTGCGCTATCGCGCAGAGTGGTGGGGCGCTGCCCCACACCCCGCTTCCTTTTGTGTCAAAAGGAAGCGAAAACCATTTTGCTTCGCGAAAGAGTTTTTCGAGAAGCTGTAAGACCCGGAGGTGATCCGGGTCTCTTTTGTTCATTTCATGCCCATGGGTCAGAGCCTTTAGGTGCACGGATATCTGTTAGCAGATACTGTTCCCACAGAAACCATCGTCCGTCCCCCTTCATTCGCAGCTTTATCGGGCGGGGGCTGTCCGCACCGCTGCAGGGGATGAACAGCTTTGCATATCCCTGTTCTGCTTCGGAGGTGTGGTCGCTCTTAACCGTAACAGTGAACGGCTGCGATGGGGTGTAGTTGTTATCAGGCGTTGCACCGGCGAAATAGGAGAACGGGATATACGTCTTGCCGCCGCGGAAACGGTCGTTCAGAAAAGAGATGTCGTGACCGTTCATTTCCCTCGGACCTCTTAGCCAGTTCAGCATTTCAGTGCCGATGCTTTTGTCTGCGGCATAAGCGCAGAGTGCGCACACTGTCAGTGCGGCGGTTTTGAACGGAGAATCAAGGCTTGCTTCGGGGAGCGACTGCATCTGCGCAAGGCTTTCCGGCAGTGCGGAAAAGGTGATGGTCTCGGTGCGTGTGCCTATCGC
This sequence comes from Oscillospiraceae bacterium, assembly GCA_051892275.1. Lineage (GTDB taxonomy): Bacteria > Bacillota > Clostridia > Oscillospirales > Ruminococcaceae > CAG-115. The sequence continues at coordinate 53,080 of JBJFGA010000161.1, forward strand.
AGAGGAAGGCTTGGTTTCAGGTGCGGGGGTGTTGTGCTTCAGGTTGTCGAAAATGCTCATATTGTCCTCCTGTCAATGAGTCTGATAGGAATAATGAACCTTACTTTTTCAGCGTGAACTTTCCGGTCAGCTGCTTCATGGTGTTCGCCTGACCTGCCAGCTCCTCGGCTGCTGCGGCGCTCTGTTCAGAGGACGCGGAGTTGTTCTGCGTAACGTTGGAAAGCTGCTCTACGCCGACAGTCACCTGACTTATCGCCTCGGACTGTTCCTGAGAATTTTTCGAGATACCGTCTATGGCGGACACGATCTCTCCGATCTTGGTCACCACGGTGTTCAGGGACTCTGCGGTCTGGTTTGCTATCTGCGAGCCGTTCTCCACTGCTTCCATGGTCTTGCTGATGAGCTCGGCGGTGTTCTGGGAAGCCTCGGCGGACTTGGACGCGAGGTTTCTTACCTCGTCAGCGACAACCGCGAAGCCCTTGCCGGCTTCACCTGCTCTTGCGGCTTCAATGGCTGCGTTGAGCGCCAGGATATTGGTCTGGAATGCGATGTCCTCGATTGTCTGGATTATCTCGCTGATCTGGTCAGCGTTGTCGTTGATATCCTTCATAGCAGTTAGCATGTTGTTCATGCGTTCGTTGCTGAGGTTTGCTTCGCTGCCGATAGCGTTCATGCTTTCGCTTGCGTGTTCAGCTTCCACGGCGTTGGACTTGATATGCCCGGACATGTCGTTGATGGTTGCGACAAGCTGCTCAATAGAGCCCGCCTGTTCTGTTGAGCCGGAAGCCAGCGCCTGCGCTCCGCTGGAAACCTGATCAGCACCGGTGGCAACCTGGTCTGCGGCTCTGTCGATCTCCACGAGGGTGGTGTTCAGGGAGGAGGTGATGTTTTCAAGTGCGGTCTTAAGCTTCTCAAACTCGCCCTTGTATTCCAGTGTAAGGTTGATGTCGAGGTTGCCTGCGGCGATCTGGTCGAGCACTCCGGACATCTCGTTGATGTAGCCGGTGTAGTTCTTGAGCTGGTCAACAGTCCTGCCGAAGCTCTTTGCCAGTTCGCCGATATCGTCGTTTGAGGTCACGTTGAGCGCCACGTCAAACTCGCCGTCAGCGACCTTCTGCGCGGCTCCGTTCAGCATCTTGAGGGAGCGGGTCATTTTTATTGACATAAGTATAGCGATAACCACCGCCAAAACCGTGTCTACCATAACTGCAACCAGCATTATTATAGTCATGTGGGTGGTCTGCTCCGAAAGCTCGGCGGATTCGATCGTGAAGATCAGCTTCATGCCGTTGTCAAGGGTTCTGTAAACCGCGTTTCTTGACACGCCGTTCAGCTGACAGGAGAACACGTTCTCGCTGTCCTCGCCGGACATAGCGGAGATAAGGCTGTCAAAGCTGCCCAGTGAAGCAAGGTCGGTGCCGAACTCAACGTCCTTGCCGTAGATTACGCTGTTGCTTCCGTCTACGATTATGGGCAGCCCGGTGCGGTAAGCGTCGGAGCTTTCGGCGATCTGCTCTATCAGTGTGAAGTCGATATCCATACCGACTATGCCGATATTCTCGCCCTCATAGAACAGCGGAACGACGTAGGATATCATGTAAATGCCGATGTTCTCGTTGAGGTAGGGGTTCATCCATGTGGGGGCGCCGTTGTTTACCGGGATATAGTACCAGCCGACATGGGTGAGGTCGGTTTTGTCATAGATGGTGAAATCCGTCGGGGTCACAGTTACAAAGTCTTCATTCACACTGTTTCTTGAGAAGAAAACACCAGAGGTAGGGGGGGTGAAGTCCGGATTGTATCTTATGTAAGAGCTGATAGCGCCATCGGTGTTCTCTGCAGAGCTTAGCAGAAGCTGTTCTATCTTGTCGGAGAACTTCATGACATATCTTTCGCTGGATTTGAATGATTTGAAGTCGTCGAGGTTGCTCAAAGCGACATCGGCAAGCGTGTCTACCGACTGCTCTATCTTTCTGAGATATACGTCTATTTCTTCGCTTAGAGTGCTTTCGGTGCTGGCCATTGTCTTTTGGGAATACTCGTTGAGCGCTTTACTTGAGCTAAAAATGGCAAGAACGCCTACGGAAATAGAAGCGTACGCTGCACAAGTCGCAGCCAGGATGCTGATTTTTTGGGTAATAGTCATATAAAACCTCCAATGCTGTGGTACGACAGGTTTTCCGGATAAACCGACCTCCGTCAAATTTTCACACAGCTTTTGCTATATTATAGCACAATAATGCAAAAAAATCAACAAAATAACCGCACTGTTAAGCGGAGTGCGGCAAAAATAATGCACAAATAAGTATGTCGGATTTTGTGCGGAATATTCGTAACCAAGGGTTCAGGTTTCTGAATGGTGACGCTGTATTTGTGAATAATCAGCCTGTTTTTGTATATATTATTTTTGTCGGAGATATCATGTTGGTTTTTCGTTGTGAGAATATTTCCGAAAATATTTTGAAAAAACACGAAAAACCTATTGACAAATCTGTCTTGATGTGCTATAATACTATACGTTAAGTCACTGGGGTGTCGCCAAGTGGTAAGGCATCGGACTCTGACTCCGCCATTTCGAGGGTTCAAATCCTTCCACCCCAACCAAAGTTTTGCCGCGCGAACAAGCGCGGCAAAACATCCGATTTTTCTTTCCCCGCCGGAGTGGCGGGGAATTTTTGCTGTATAGACTAGATTTTCTTTGTAGCCTTAAACTGCCCGCAAAAAACCGAAAAATCTCGTGCGCCATTACAGCGGTATCGTGGCTATTCCCGTGATTTATTTTGTATGCCATGGAAGGTTTTTTGCCGCGCGAACGAGTGCGGTAAAATTTCCGATTCGAGTCTGGCGCTTGGATATGGGGCTTCGCCCATACCGCGCCAAACCGCAAGTTCTCGCCAGTCCCGTAGTGGGACTGGCGTTTTTTGTATAACGAAAACCCCCGGCAATGCCGGGGG
>JBJFGA010000162.1:0-14025 GCA_051892275.1 Oscillospiraceae bacterium
AAGCAGGCGGTGTGCTATACACATTTTCACTCAAACAAGGTTTTTAGAGGTGACCTTATACTATTATCAGGTCAGCAGGAATTCTGCGGCGGTGTTCAGCGCCTGCTCCAGATGGGCTGGGTCCTGGTTCATTCGGTGGCCGCTGTTTTCGATACAAAGGCTGCGTATTTTCGGGTTCAGCCGCAGGAATTCTTCAGTGTCGGCGCGGGCAACAAGCTCGTCCCGACCGGAGTAAACCGTGAGGATATCCGGGGTGTCCCAGTGGTCACTGTGGCGCACTTCGTTCAGCGCGAGAAGCTGCTCGTAGAACGCGTAGTGCAGGTGCAGCTCGCGGCTCATCTTAACGTGGAAGCCGGTGGTTTTCGCCTGTTCAAGTGTGAATTCCGGCTGGAACAGCTTCATGCATTGCAGCAGCGAGCCCGCCATGTTCACCGCTGGGACCCTTAGCACGACGCGCCGGAAGCAGTTCTCGCGAAGCTCCAGCCGCTGAAGTATACAGCACCCGCCGAAGCTGGTGGCGAACGCGTTAAGCTCACCGCCGAAGCGGGTACGAAGCCAGTCCTCCACCACCGTTATGTCGGAAATACAGCGCTGCGGTGTGAGTTCCGATTCGGGCTCGGTGCGCTGACCGTGGCAGGGGAGGTCTGGGGCGGCTATCCGGAAGCCCTGTGCGCAAAGCCGCTGCGCCAGACCCTCGATAGCAAGGCTATCCTTGCTGCCGCCGAAGCCGTGTATTGCGAGCACTGTACGGTCTGCTGCGCTGTCTGAATACAGCTTAACCGGTATGCCGTTTATCTTTAGTATTTCAGATGTCATGTAGTACCTCCAAAAGAAAGTGCGGAGAAATTCCCCGCACTTTCGTTATTATCAGGTTTCCGGAACAGCATTGTCTGTTGCTTCCGGGGCTTCGGGTGCTTTTGGCGCTGCTGGTTCAGCGGGCGCAGCCGGAGTGCTGCTTGCCTTTTGCTCAGTGGCGTGCTGCTCCATTGCGTCAAGGCGGCGCTGCTGCTGGGCGGCGGCTTTCTCCTTGCGGCAGTGTATTTCCTCAAGGTCGGCGTACCACAGCTTCTCGAAGTCCGCTATTGGCATGGGCTTTGCGAAGTAGTAGCCCTGAACCATCGCGCAGTGAATCTCGGTGAGGAACTCAACCTGCTCCCGGGTCTCAACGCCCTCGGAGATAACGTCCATGTCGAGGTTCTTTGCGAGGTCGACCACCGTGGAAATAACCGCACGACCCTTCTGTGTGTTCATGGTGTCGTTGAAGAATTCCTTGTCTATCTTCACCACGTCCACCGGGATATCCTTCAGCATATTCAGCGAGGAATAACCGGAGCCGAAGTCGTCCAGCGATAGCTTGAAGCCTGTTTCGTGCAGCTTGTGCATTATCTTGAGCAGCTTTTCGGAGTTGTCGGTGAACACGCTCTCGGTCAGTTCCAGCTCGATATATTCATAGGGAATATCGTATTTGTCAACTATTTCGCGCAGCCGCCAGATGTAGTCGTCGTAATTGAGGTGCAGCCTGGACTGGTTCACGGATACCACCACCGGCTTCTTGCCTTCGTCTATCCAGTGGCGCATAGTGCGGCAGACCTCCTCCAGAATGAAGAAGTCCAGTTCCACCACGAAACCGTTCTTTTCGGCGATGGGGATAAAGTCACCCGGGGAGATGAAGCCGAAATCCGGACTGTTCCAACGTATAAGCGCCTCGGCGCCCTCGATGTTGCGGGTGCGCAGACCGTATTTTGGTTGGAGGTAGCACTGGAACTCGCGGCGCTTCAGCGCGGCGGGCATGATAGACTCGTAGTCCTTCTCGCGCAGCGCGCGGTCGCGGATAGAGCCGTCATAGAACGCGATAGAGGAATAGTGCTTGCCTTTGAGCGTACTTTGGGCTATCTTGCAGCGGTCGATCGCGGCGTTGATGTCCACCTCGCCGCGGCGGCTTTCGTGCATGTACAGATTGAGCCGGCAGATGCCTGCGCTGAATACCACGGGGTATTTCACGAAAAGGCTGTTGCGGCGGTCAAACTCGTTGAATATCTCGGTGATGCGGGCGGTCAGCTCGTTGTCGTTGGCGTCCTTTATCACCATGACGAAGTTGTCGTCGGCAATGCGGGCGAATATCTCGTCCCGGTCGAGATGGTCGGAAACCGTCTTGTGCAGGCGCTCCAGCATACGGTTGCCCTCGTCATAGCCCAGCCGGTCGTTGACGTACTTGAATTTGTCGATATCAAACAGCGCCACTGCCCAGTTTTCGGGGCTCTCGCGCCGAAGCAGCTTTTTGGCGTCCTCAAAGAATTTCTTCTTGCTTCTGCCGCCGGTGAGGGTGTCAACGTCCGTGTCGCGGCGGTTGCGGAAAGAAGTCACGCATACCACTATGAAAATCGCGGCGAGTATCAGCAGGATTCCGGCGATGACCCAGACAAGATACTTGTCAATGAACTGGTCTGAAGCTGTGGAGGTAGCAGCGGCACCGGTGATGTTGGTGTAGGCGTCCATCTGTGAGCTGTTGTAGTCATAGCAGGCTATTGCTTTGCCGAGAATGTGGTAAAGCACCTCGTTTTCGACCGGGAACGCCAGACATTCGGAATGGAACGAGGATTCTACATCAACAAGTTCCAGTTCGGAATACCTTTCGTTTATCATGCTGAGCAGGTCATACGCGCCGGAGAACACCAGGTCGGACTCGCCGCGCCGTACTGCTTCAAAGCACTGGCTGATGGTCTGATAATGCAGTATCTGCGCACTCGGGTAGAGGTCGGAAATGAACTGTGAGATATCATCATCACTGACTGCGACTGCTATGCGCGAACGCGCGTTGAGCGTGCTGCCGGGCTTTCCCGCCGCCGCAATCGGTACCCGGGCGTATGGCGCGGACACGCGCAGCTCGGGGTAGTTCGATGTGCTGTATGAGTTTACGCCGCCGCATATCGCCTGTACCTCGCCGTTGTTCAGCGCGGCAACGCAGTCTTTCAGCGTGTCGTAGGGCACGAGAGTCAGCTTCATGTTGCTGAATGTGCTAAGATTATCCATCATAACGGCGGTAGTGCCGACGATCTTCTTGCTGTTTCCGTCGTAATACTCCGTCTGGCTGGACTGCATGTTGAATGCGACCTTTATCTCGGGGTTGCGGTTGAGGTAGTTCTGTTCTGCCGCGGTGAGCGCGAAGTGCGGACACTTGTACCGGGAAACATGCTTCTCAAACAGACTGGACGAGAAACTGCTGTCGGTCAGGAATATCCCGGCGACTATTTCGTCGAGCAGCTCCAGCAGGTCAGAATTCTCGGCGGACGCCATGAAGTAGCAGTCGTTGGAGCACACCTGATAAACGATGATCTCGTTTTCCCATGCGCGGAAGCTGTCCTTGACAACGGCGTCTATCTTGCCGGATTCAAAGTCGCTTTTCATCTGTGATTCAGAGTCGTAGCCGACAAAGGTAGCCTTGCGCAGGTCTGTGCCGATGAAAGCGCTGTTGATGAAGTATTTGTTGTAATCCTCCTTTAAGTAGCCGATACGGCTGCTTTTCAGAGTTTCGTAATCATCGAAATACAGCGGCATACTGCTGTTTTCCCGGGCGTAGACCGAGATGTATTTCATGGTGAGTGAGATGTCCGACAGGGCGAGCGTTATCGGTTCCTCCGGACCGGCGGCGGAGGTCAGACCCTGCCACGCGTTCAGCTCGTTTTTGCTGACGCAGGGGATGATGTCGACCTTTCCGTGGGCGAGCATTGCGGCAAGCTCCGGGGCGGTGCCCTCAACGTAGGTGAAGCTCTGACCGGTGCGCTTCTGTATTTCGCGGATATAGTCCAGCGCAAAGCCGGAATAATGTCCGCCTATCGAGGATATACCGTAGTCCGGATTGACGCCGACAACTATCGGTTCGCCTTCTTTGACTGCGGACGAATTGAGCGGGAAAATGAACACCGATACAGCCAGTGCGGCTATCAGCGATAGCAGTTTTTTTGTATACTTCTTTATCATGAAGCACCTCCGTGTTATATGAGGAGTGACACTTACTGTCTTTATAATATCGCTAGGTTTACATATAATGGAAATTATATAACCATAATTATGCTGAATATTATTTGACCCTTCGAAATAATTATATCAAATTATCTCTTTGATTTCAAGAGTGTTGTAATATATTTTCATACATTGGCAATTTTAGATCGGAATATTTAGCTATATTGCACAAGAAACTTGACATATCGTTACAAATGTGATATACTTGTATGGACAAAAGATATCTATTCCGCCGTTTTTTGTAAAAAGCGACGATCTTCGCGACACATTGTGAATTGTAATATACTTTTCTGTAAGGAGAAAAATGTCATGAAATGGTTTGAGAACGCAGTATTTTATCACATCTATCCCATCGGATATTTCGGCTGTCCACGACAGAATGACTTTCAAAGCGAGCCGACTCACAAAATTCTGAGGGTCATCGACGATATTCCTCATATAAAGGAGCTTGGCTGCAATGCTATCTATTTCGGTCCGGTTTTCGAGTCTTCCGCCCACGGTTACGACACCGCAGACTACACTAAGATAGACCGCAGGCTTGGCACCAACGAGGATTTCAGAAAGGTGTGCGACGCTCTCCACGAGAACGGAATCAGGGTCGTGCTGGACGGCGTATTCAACCATGTTGGGCGTGATTTCGGGGCGTTCAAGGACGTTCGGGAGCACAAGCTGGGCAGCGCAAAGAAGGACTGGTTTCATGTCCGCGAGGGCAACTCCTGCTACAACGACGGCTTCTTCTACGAGGGCTGGGAGGGTCACTATGAGCTTGTAAAGCTGAACCTCTACAACCCGGAGGTGAAGCAGTATTTAAAGGACGTCATCACCGGCTGGAGAAACGAGTTCGGCATTGACGGGCTGCGTCTGGACGTTGCGTACTGCCTCGACCTGAACTTTCTGAAGGAGCTGCACGGTCACTGCAAATGGCTGAGCGAGGATTTCTTCCTGCTGGGGGAAACACTGCACGGAGATTATAATAAGTGGATGAACCCGGAGATGCTGGACAGCGTGACGAATTATGAGTGCTACAAGGGCTTGTTCTCCAGCTTCAACGACATGAACATGTTCGAGATAGCGCACTCTATTCAGCGGCAGTTCGGCAGCGAGAACTGGTGTCTTTACAAGGGCAAGCACCCGTACACCTTCGTTGACAACCATGACGTGAACCGTATCGCCACCATGTTGAAGTACAAGGAGCACCTGCCAGTTATATATACGCTGCTGTTCATGATGCCGGGTATTCCGTCGGTGTACTACGGCAGCGAGTTCGGCGTGGAGGGCGACAAAAGCTGCGGCGGCGATGACATGCTCCGCCCGGAATTCGACCGCGAACAGATGAGGGACGCGGGTTTATGCGACCTTACCGCGCATATCCGTGCGCTTGCGGATATCGTGAAGGCGCACCCGGCTGCTGCTGACGGCGACTACAAGCAGGTGCAGCTCACCAACCGGCAGTATGCGTTCCAGCGCAGCTGCAACGGCGATTCTCTGCTCACCGTAATCAACGCGGACGACAAGCCGTTCACCTATAATCTCAGCATGAGCGGAACCAGGAAAGACCTGATATCCGGCGAGGATATGGAACTTGGCGGGCTTACTCTGCCGGCTTTCTCCGGCTCGGTATTCTGCATATAATGCTAAGGCAACACCGCACAATTAACGGCTACCTCCTTTGCCGCACCCAGCTTTGCGGGGTGATCTTCCTATAGATTTTGTCTAAAGGAAGATTGAAAAATAGTATAAGATCTGCAAAACAGCATAAGAAAATGGCGCTGCGTATAAACAGCGCCATTATATTTTATAGAGTCTTGTAATTCCCACCGGGGAGCAGCGTTATCAGCCCTGATATTTCAAGCTCGGTAAGGGCTTCCACCGCTTCGGGATAGGCTGTACCGGTCTGGGCGATAAGCTCGTCTGCGCTCTGAGGACGTTCGTTTATTAGCTGCACCAACCTGGACTGTAATTCGTTCAGACCGCTAAGGTCGGGAGCTTTTTTCTGCGGCTCGGCGGGCTTTTCGGGAGTTTCTTGCGGCTTTTCGGGCTGCACGGGCTTTCCTTTTGGGCGGCGGGTGACCGACGTCATCTGCCGCAGCTCCTCGTCTGATTCGCCGGCGAAATCCTGACCGAAATACTGCGGCATGTAGTAGCGGATTATGTCGAGGTAGTCGTACACCGGGTACGCGCCCTCGCGCAGGTAGTCCACAACGCCGGCGCAGCGCTCCAGGGTGATGTCGGACGGAGGCACACAGAACAGGTCACGCCCCTGCTCCACAGCATGGTTCGCGGTAAGCAGGCAGCCGCTGCGGGTGGAGGCTTCTATCAGCACGGTGCCAAGTCCAAGTCCGGATATGATTCGGTTGCGGTGGTGGAAATAACTGCCTATCACTGCTGCGTGGGGGAGAAGCTCGGATATTATCGCGCCGCCGTTTTCGAGGATACGCTGTTTCAGCCCCTCGCTTTCGGTGGGGTAATTTATCAGCTGACCGCAGGCGAGAACTCCCACGGTCGGCGCCCCCTGTTCCACGGCGCAGGTGTGCGCTACTGTATCTATCCCGACCGCAAGCCCGCTGACTATCACGGTGCCGAGCTTCACAAGGTCGCTGCACACCTTTCTTGCGGCATTGACCGCGCTGTCGGTAGGGCGGCGGGGACCAACTACTGACAGCGGTACTGCGCCGTCAAAGCAGGTGATATCACCGCGCACGAACAGAACTATCGGCGGGTCGTAGGTGTTCTTTAACAGAGTGGGGTAATCCGGATCGTCAAGGGTGACTATGCGGATAGAGTGGGCGGCGCATTCCTCCATTATCTGGCGCACTTCACGGGTGCGGGTAGTGGCGGCACGCTGCTTCTCCGCTTCGCTCAGGTTGCGGCAGTTACCATCCCGTATAGCACGGCACAATTCCTCCGCGGAATCGTATTTCCTGATCAGTTTTGCGGTCTTGGAGTTGTAAGGGTTCATTACCAGAAGAAGCCACAGCCATACTTCGACAGACGAGGGTGTTTTCATAGGGTCAGCCTCCTAAAGTTGTGTGAGAATTTTTGCGGCGAATAAGCGATTTCAGCAGCAAAACTGCCCCCAGCACCACCGCCGCCGGGAAGCAGTACATAAATGCGCAGGAAAAAAGATGATAACCGTTGCCGATAATGGTCTGAACGAGGTAGAAAATGCCGGTGATTATTGCGGCAGGAGCGGCGGCAAGCGCCCAGAATCTGAACGCGGAAAGCCCGGTCTTTCGTTCCAGAAAATGCTGCGTCAGCGCTGCGCCGACTATATGGACTGCGCCAACAACAGCAATACATAACGGGTCATAAAAGACCATAAGCCCCAGCGCGAAGCCCACTGAAACGACAAATCCCACAACAGCCACAAGCGCCTTGCTCTGTCGGTATTTTATCAGCAGAGCCGCCCCGAGTATCAGCAGGAACGCTCCGGAATAGATAAGTCCGCTGAAAGTTAACAGAAACTCCCCCAGCCCGGCGAAAAAGCCGCTGAAATGACCTATGCTGTCAAGGTACAGCACCAGCAGGAAGCTCACCACGGAAATTCCCGCCGCCGGGACTGCCGCGCACAGCCAATATTTCGCCGGGGAGAGCCAGCCGCGCTTCTGATACAGCCGCTGGAGGAGCATTGCTCCCACTATATGCCCGGCGAGCAGAAGAACGTCCAGCGCGATACCGAAGCCAAATATCAGCATACAGATAAGCAGAGCCGCAATGCCTAGGGAGAGGGTGAGCAGAGCGTTTCCGATGGTCAATATCACAATTGCGAGCGGTTTTTTCATAGCTTACCTCCCTGTTTACTCTTCTTGGGGACACAGCACGATAGATGTCACAATAAGGAACACCAATGCGTATATACCGCTGAAAAGGAAAGTCAGACAATTCACCGCGCCGCTGAGAAATCCCTTGAAAAAACCTATACTGTCAAGTATCAGCGTCAGAATGAAGCCCAGCGCTGAAATTCCCAGAGGCGGTACTGCCGAAATCAGCCAGTATTTCTTATGGGTGAGCCAGCCGTGCTCTACATAGACGCGTTTCAGGAAATATATTCCTACCGTATGAGCGGCAAGTATCACCAGACATATCAGGACACCCAAGCCTTGAAAGGCAAATACCAGACCTAAAGCGAGATAGCCGATAAAAAGGGTCAGAAGGACGTTTCCTACGGATAAAAGCGCGATAGCAAGAGGTTTTTTCATGGCGGTTTCCTTTCGGCGGAGTGAGTTGAAGGGGAAATATGTGCTTCGGGAAATTGCGATTCGTTGTGTTGTTTAGTTCATGTATTCTCCGCTGTATTCCAGCAGGGTGACGCTCTCAATGCCCTCGATTGCGTTAAAGCGGCTAAGGTAGGTGGTGTCATTGTTCTTGACCTTGACTTCAACGGTGAGTTCTACCCGGTCGCCGGACTGGGTCTTGTTCTTAAGGCGGTACTTCAGGTTGCCAAGCACCCCTTTGACGTTCATTTCGGCGGAGGCTTCATACCGCACTATTAATAAGTAGCTTTTCTTTTCCTTGCGGAAAATGGTGATGAGTATGTACAGCACCGCGATTATCGCCGTTCCGATAAGCGCCACCCAGTAAAGCTGCGCCCCGGCAGTGATTCCCGCAGCGATACCCCAGAACAGGAAGCCGATGTCCAGCGGGTCTTTGACTGCGGCGCGGAAGCGCACGATAGACAGAGCGCCCACCATACCGAGAGAAAGCACGATGTTCGCGCTTATCGTCATGATTATGAATGCAGTCACAACTGTTGTCAGTATTATAAGAATGTTGAAGTTCTCGTTGTAGATAACGCTGCGGTTGAAGAAGCGGTACACAAGATATATCACCGCACCGCACACCGCCGCCGTAAGCAGAGTGAAAATTATCGTGGGCAGGGTGAGATTTGCGAGGGACGCGGTGAAATCAAAGCCGTCGCCGAGAAGCGCGGCTGCGTCAGATATTTTTGAGCTGCTGACTAATTCATTAACCATGGGACTTTACCTCCAGAATTCTGTCTGTGCATAAGATGTATTTCGATACCGGCTGAAGCGGGGCATTAAGTCCCTGCAATGCAGCTTGTATGTGCTCGGGAATATAGTTGTCGAATTTTACTTCAAGTATAATTTCTTTGTCGTATACCGGCGAGTATTGCGCCCTAGGGTCGAACATGTCCAGTGTGTTGGAGCAGACCGACAGCTTTTTGTCGAAGGTCACCCGGACGTTGCCGAAGGGGTATATCAGTGCCTGCCGGCGGTAGTCCACTATCGTGCGCGGGCGAAGCATTGTCAGCTGATGGGAGCGGTAGAACTCGCCGAAAACGTCCTCCTCGCCGTCATTGTCCGCCATGAAGCCGCAGTTGCCGGAAAGCAGTGCGCGGTATTGTTCCTCGGTCAGCCGCCGGGACAGCTTGGAAACGAAGCTCTCGTCCTTATGCTTTGCCTCCAGCCGGATAAAGGACGGGTCGAGGTCGTATGCGCGTATGCGGAACTTGCGGCGGGTCTCCATGCCGTTCAGCTTCTGCCAGTATCCGGAGTTGTAGACGTCGTCAAAGTACAGGCTGGTGACGCGGTATTCTCCATTCTCGCCGTTGCTGTCCGGGGTCATCAGTGGGAGCAGCCGGCTGTACAAAGCCCGGCAGGTGCCCTCGTCTATCAGGTATTTCAGCTCATGCCGCAGCTTGCGCCCACCGGACAGTATCGTTTTGTCCGGCTTTTCCCGGGCTTCGTGGTGAAACAGCCGGGTCTGCTCGGCGTTCAGCTTCGGCAGCAGCCTGGTGGTTTTGAGAAGCATTTTTACCTCCTCGTTGGGGATAAGATGTTTTCTTGTAGGGGAGGGGCTTGCCACCCTACGTGTGTTGTTCTAATTTGTATTATGCGCGAATAATTTTTTAGGTTTTGAAATGCCTGTTTATGTTATAATTAAAGTATAACAAATATTTCACAGAAAAACAAGTCATAATATAGTATATTCTTGGGGATTTTATACCAAAAGTATAAAAATGACGAAAAAATCGGGAAAATTTCAGAAAACCCTTGACAACGGCTTTATAATAGGGTATAATTAATTATTGTTGACAGCTGTGTGCGGAGAAATTGTATCTTCGTGCTCCAGCGATACTACCAAGTTTTAAAGGGGGTATATCAGAATGAAAAGAACTTATCAGCCCAAGAAGCTTCAGAGAAAGCACGAGCACGGCTTTATGAAGAGAATGGCTACCAAGAACGGCCGTAAGGTTCTCGCTCGCCGTCGCGCAAAGGGCAGAAAAAAGCTGACCTATTGATTTGATCGCAGTATATGACTGATTTCAGCAAGAAGTACATTGTGATCAAGAATAACCGTGATTTCAGCTTTCTCTTTAAAAAGGGAGAGAGCATCGTGACTTTTGCTTTTGTCTGCTATGTCAGGGAAAGACGTGGTCGCTGCAACCGGCTCGGTATCGTCACCGGGAAAAAGGTCGGGAACGCGGTTAAAAGAAATCGCTCAAGGCGGATAATAAGGGAAGCCTTCCGCCTTTTTGAGCCGGTTTTAAAGGAAAAAACACAAAAGCGTTATGATTTTGTCTTTGTCGCAAGGAGCAAGACCCCGGAGCTTAAATCCACAAAGATCTACTCCCTGATGATGAAGAACATTCTGTCTAAGCTGTCATGAAATACTTGTTTATTGGCATAATTAAGCTGTACAGACTTACGCTGTCAAAGATTCTGCCGCCGTGCTGCCGCTATTACCCAAGCTGTTCCGAATACGGGCTTACTGCTATTCGGCGTTTTGGTGCGGTTAAGGGCGGTTATTTGACGTTATGGAGAATTATGCGGTGCAATCCGTTTGGCGCGGGTGGGATAGACCCTGTGCCGCAGAAATTCTGCTTTCGTCCGGAGAGGCTTCCGGTGCCGCCGGATTTCGGTATCCCTGACGACGGCAGCGCCGACTATCTGAGCGAGGATATCAGGGGTTCATACAAGACAGAGAAACAACAGTAAAAGAGAAGATCACTGCGGTTTCCGCATTACAATATACCATTCATAAGCCGCCGGGATACCCGGTCGGAGGACGCAAGGCAGCGCGTACATTATTATAGAGCGCTGCACAGAACGAAAGGACGTGGACACAATAGAGTTTCTGTACAGCATCATAGGTACCCCGCTGGGATATATAATGTGGGCTATCTATGAATTTATCTGCAAAAACACTGGTGCAAGCATCGGTATCGCGATACTCATTTTTACCTTCCTTGTAAAGCTTGCTATGCTCCCGCTGTCGATAAGGCAGCAGAAGAACAGCGCTAAATCCGCCATCTTCGCCCCTAAGGTAAGGGAGATACAGGAGAAATACAAGAACAACCAGGAAAAGCAGCAGCAGGAGCTGGCAAAGCTCCAGCAGCAGGGTTACAGCCCTATGGGCGGCTGCGGCACGATGCTCATCACTTTCCTGCTCCTGTTCGGCGTGTTGGACGTTGTTTACAAGCCCATGACCCACATCAAGCACATGAACAACATATCCGCTATCCTGCAGGATTCCTACTATGTGTCAATGACGGACATTTTTGTTGAGGAATACAACAATACCACGGTGGAGCTTACCGGCGACGCGCTCACAAAGCATGAGGAGATAATCCGCGACGCAGGTCAGGTCCTCCGGTACTACAACGAGAACAAGCTGTACGAGAACGAGAACTGGAAGCTGGAGAAGTTCGAGGGCGAGGCTGACGAGACGGTATGGCAGAACCTGGACCGCGACAGCAAGAAGCTGGTGACTGCGGTAATTAAGGACAGCATGACAAAGTCCTTTACCGAGGACAATGGCAACGACCTGTTCACCGAAACTGATCTGTATGTCCTCACAAAGGCAGAGCAGTCGGAGCTTGAAGCGATAGGCGACGAGACCGAAAAGGCGCAGTACCGCCAGGCGCACAGCTTCAGCAGTTCCACCAGAAGCGCTGTCGAGACCGTTCAGAAGCGGTTCGGCTCGGTAAAGGCATCGCTCAGCGGTGACGACGTGGTTATCAGCTATACGCAGGCGGCTTCTCTCCAGAGAGAGCTTTACGCTATTGAGTGCTACGGACATGTAATTGATAAAGATCCTGCGGCTGCTGTTTACACTCTGTCTGACACCGACAAGGCAGCTCTCAAAGAGCTTGACGATAAGCTTGAATTCATCGGCATACCGCTTGGTCAGGAGCCTGCGAACAACATGGGCTGGCCGATGATCCTTATCCCGATACTGGCGTTCGTGTTCTCTATGGCGCAGACACTCATCTCCAACAAGACTATGGAGATAAACAACCCCGGTACCAACTCCGGCTGTATGAAGGCGACAATGTTCATTATGCCGCTGTTCTCGGTAGTGCTGGTATTCACCGTACCCGCCGGCGCGGGCTTCTACTGGACGATAAGCTACGCGTTCGGTATAATCCAGACGCTGCTGCTGAACAAGCTGTACAGCCCGGCTAAGCTGCGTGCTCAGGCTGAAGCAGAGTACAACGAGCGCATGAAGGCTGCTGCAAAGGAAGAAAAGCGCAAGCGTATGGCTGCGGACGAGAACGCCGTTGCGGAGTACAAGGGCGAGAAGCTGACCCAGAAGGAGATAAACCGCCGCAAGCTTGCCGAAGCACGCAAGGCTGACGCACTGAAATACGGCGAGGAATACAACGAGGAAGACGACAAGGACGACTGATACATCAGAGAAGGGAGTTCCAGATGACAAAGGAATTTACAGCAAAGACCCTTGACGAGGCAAAGGCACTGGCGGCGGCTGAATTCGGCGTGCCCGCCGAAGAAATAGAGTTCGACATTCTTGAGCAGCCCAGAAAGAGCCTGTTCGGAATGAAGGGAGTGGCAAAGGTGGCGGCTTCTTACGAGCCTGCACAGGAAGCGGCTCCTGCAGAGACGGTTTATGACGAGCCGGAGCAGGAGGAAGCTGCCAAGGAGCAGAGCGCCGTTGAGGAAGCAGCTCCCGCGTCCTTTGAGGACGAGCAGGAAGCCGGGGACGCTCCTGAGCTTCCCGCGGATTTTGACATCGAAGGCAGCGCAAAGGTTCGGGCTGCAAAGAAGTACCTCACAGACGTTCTGCACGCGCTGGGGCTTCAGAATTTCGAGATAAACGCTATCCGCAGCGAGGGCAACATCGTGCTGGACATCACCGGCGAGAAGCTGGGCGTAGTTATCGGCAGACGCGGCGAGACCCTCGACAGCCTTCAGTATCTGACTATCCTTGCAAGCAACCGCACCGAGGAGTCCTACTGCCGTATCGCTGTTGACTGCAATGGCTACCGTGACAAGCGCCGCGAGACTCTTGAGAACCTTGCGAAGAAGACCTCTGCTAAGGTCATCAAACAGGGAAGAAAGATAGCGCTTGAGCCGATGAATCCCTATGAGCGTCGTATTATCCACAGCTGTGTTGCGGAGATAGAGGGCGTATCCAGCCACTCCACCGGAACAGAGCCTTACAGACGCGTTGTAATTTACGCTGATAAGCCGAAGTACGACAACCGCCGTTCCAGACGCGGCGATCGTGGCGAGCGCGGCGGCCGCAGCAGCGGAAACACCCGCAACTACCGCCAGTCCACCGGCTTCTCCACCAGCTTTGAGCGCGAGTACAAGCGCAGAAGCTATGAGCCGGACGAAAACGCTGACGCAGGCGAGTTCTCCAAGGAAACCGTTGACGCAGAGAAGAATGCTACTCTGTACGGAAAGATAGAGATTTAATTAAGGGCAATACCGCACAAAGACCATTTTTTGGATTTTGTACGCATCTTGCTTGCATATTTTCCGTCATATCGCACAAAAACTCCTTGACGGGCGTCAGCCCGCCTGCGTCGTTTTTGTACAATCTGACGAAAAATCTGACGGCGCAATATGCGCACAATCTTTGTGCGGTATTGCCTAAGGTTTATAGATCAAAATGAAAATAGTTAGCGCCGGATCAGGGATCCGGCGCTAAGTCTGTAAAAAACGCTTCATTTTCATTTTTGATGGTATCCGCCAAATCACCCTGCGTCATAAACAAATCACCCTCTGCCGTAGAAAG
>JBJFGA010000163.1:0-14023 GCA_051892275.1 Oscillospiraceae bacterium
GACATAGACTACCTTTCCCTGCACAATTATTACGGCAATCCGAACAACGACACCGCTTCATATCTTGCTTCCTCTCTTGAAATGAACAGCTTTATCAAGCTTGTGGGCGGGATATGCGACCTTGAGAAGCAGCGCAGACACAGCAAGAAGGACATCTACCTTGCGTTTGACGAGTGGAATATATGGTTTCACAGCGGCGAGCAGGACAAGAAGATAGAAAAGTGGCAGGTCGCGCCGCCACTCCTGGAGGACATCTACAATTTCGAGGACGCTTTGGTGGTGGGTACTCTGCTGATGACGCTCCAGAACAACTGCGACCGCGTAAAGATAGCCTGCCTTGCACAGCTTGTTAATGTAATAGCTCCGATAATGACCGAAACCGGCGGCGGTATCTGGGCGCAGACGATATTCTATCCGTTCGGGTACGCCTCAAAATATGGACGCGGAACGGTGCTGAAGCAGCTCACCTCCTGCGACGGGTACAGCACGGAGCGGTACAGCAATGTTCCGTTTATTGAGTCCTCGGTTATCTTCAACGAGGATAAGAACGAGCTTGTGCTGTTTGCTGTAAACCGCTCTCTTGATGAGGATATCGAATTGAAATTTGATATGCACGGGTTCGAGAATATCAAGGCAGAGGAACACGTTATTCTGCAATGCGACGACATGAAAATGACAAACAGCATTGATACGCCGATGAATGTTGTTCCTGCCACCGCCGATGATGTTTCAGTACAGGGTGGTTCAGCGGTAGTTACTCTGCAAAAGCATAGCTGGAATATGATAAGATTTTCAGTTGTATAAAAGCAGAATATGTTAGCAATTCAACAGAATAAAACATTGTTAATAAGGCAGGAATAAAGTACAATATAGATAAGCAAAAGACCTTTCTAATTCCGTACATTTTTGAAGGAGGACAATTCTATTATGAAGAAGATCAAGGTTATGTCTGCGGTATTATCCGCAGCGGCAGCTCTTACAGCTATGGCAGTATCCGCTAGTGCTGAAACAGTGTCTATCTATATGTCGGACGCTGGCTATGGCGTAAACGGCGGCAAGAGCTTCTCACCAGACGGTATCATTGCATACACCAACACACTTGGCGAGCTTGCAGACCTGTATGACACCATTGATTTCACGATCTCTGCTACTGATCTTGCAGGACATGACGACCTGACATTCCAGGTGTACGTTGCGGCAGGCGACTGGTCAATCTGGGCTAACGGTGGAGAAACTCCCGCTATTGAGGAAGCCGGAACAGAGTACACATTCTCTCTGAATGTTGACGACATCGCTGCTGAGTATGGCGCAGACATGGTGATCTGTGACATGGGCTTCCAGATAATGTCCGCAGAACCGGGTGTTGTTGAGGTTACATATAATGCCGAGTTCAACGCAAACGGCGCTGCCGACACCAACAGCGACGCTGTATCCGAGCCGGTAGTTATCTCCGAGGACAAGGGCAGCCCCGATACCGGTGTTGAGGGCGTAGGCGCTGTGGCGGCTCTTGCAGTCGTTGCGGCAGGCGCACTTGCACTTACCGGTAAGCGCAGAAAGTGATAACTCCACAATTCATTTTATAGATTCCCCTTGAAAGGCGGGCGGCTGCGTGGTGGCAGCCGCCCGTTCTTCTTATCTGCGTTCCGCTTTACGAAGCCGTTTATCTTCGTACATGAGCTGGTCGGTGCGCTTGACAAGCTCCTCAAACGAGGGACGTTCGCCGCTTTCGGTAATAATCATTCCCATGCTTCCTGCGACCTTATATGGCTTACCGGAGGTGCTGTTGAACTCGTCCAGCGCCTTGTTGAAGCGTTCCCGCAGGTCTGAATATTTTTCTTCAGCTGGGAACACCGCAAGCATTTCATCTCCGCCAAAGCGTGTGCAGACTGCACCCTCGGGACAGACCTTTTTCAGAGTCTGGGCTGCGGTGCGTATTGCAACATCTCCCTCCTCATGACCAAAGCTGTCGTTTATGTGTTTCAGCCCGTCAAGGTCGCAGAGGACAACAGCAAGCTGCCCGTTTCCTAAATCGTTAAGCATTTTGCTGTAAGCGTCCATAAATCCCCAGCGGTTCAGCAGCTTTGTCAGAGAGTCGGTGCGGTACATCTCATCAATACGATGAAGAAGATACTGCTGATAGCGGTTGTTGCGGAAAGCGCCTATCGCATTGTTCAGTGAAGTTACCGTCTGGGGTATCTTCATGTAGTTCGCGCTTTCGTTATTGCTGAAATGGAAGCACACATACCCCAGCGGGACGCCAAGATAATATATAGAATTAAAGATCAGACAGCGTTTGTCCTGCAAATACCACTCCAAAGTGGGGATTATTTCTTTTGAAGGCATCATACAGGGTGAGAAATGCTCTCCGTGGTTGTTCATATAGTGGATCCTATCGCTGTCAAAGAGCAGGAAAAGCTCATCACCGAAGCCTTTTTCCAACGGCGTTTTTGGATCAATCGTGCTGTCGATACACTCCCTTTTCAGCAGACAGCACATTGCGTACATCTTGTCGGATTCATGAATAAGGTAACACATTTCCTCAAAGCTGCTGCAGGTTTGTATCTTTGCGCTGACCTCTGCAAGAACGATATTCTCGTCCTGATACCGGAAGAAATTGTTGTTCTTATCAAGAATATACTGCGCCGGATTGACCTCAGATCTGCCGCAGCAGCCGCAGGAATGGTTGGTTAGCAGTGTGGTGGGAACATATTCGGTGCCTGTCCTGCCATTGATGACCTGCGGCAGGCACTCAACAAGAGTCTTACAAAAGGACTTGCGGCTGTTCAGTACCGTGGTAATAGCCGGGTCGCTAAAATATATCTCCTCAATGCCGTCATAGCCCGTCACCGCAACATCTTCCGGAACACGGTAGCCGTGCATTTTAAGGGTATCAATGACTGCGATAGCCATACTGTCGTTGGCACAGACGATAGCCTGCGGCAGCTCCCCAGCTGAAATGAGCTGTTCAGTGGCGGCTGCGGCCGGATCTGACCAGAAATCACCGTAGCTCACCATGCTTTCATCAAACGGTATTCCTCTGTCCTCCAGCACCTTTTTAAATACAGCAATTCTCTTTTCGGAAAAATAATTGCCCTTTGTTCCGGCTATCATGTGCAAACGGGTAAAGCCGTGGTGGTCTGTCAGATGTTCTACCACCTCGGTCATTCCATTATCGGCAAACTGGATATTAAAGCACCCTTCGTGAGGTTCTCCGATTACTGCAACCGGGATACCCCGGTCAAGGCTCTCGCTGATGAGCCTTTCGGTCGTGCAGGTGCTTTTAAATCGTCCCTCGTCAACTACCACCGCGTCTATACACGGGGAGGACAGCAGTTCAAATATGTCGCTGCTGCCACTGCTCCGGAAGCTGCCGCTATCGTCTGTTATGTCCGTATTAAGCACAAAAAGGCGCATATTCGTTTCGGAGAAGCAGCGATTAAGCTCTCCCACGAATTCATAGCATTCTTTTTCGTGTATCCGATTAGTGCAAAGCGCTATTATACTGTATTGCCCTATCATATTGTCTGCCCTCCGGAAAGTATTTGTGAGCCGATTTTATATCTATTATACTATATGCAGGAAAAACTTTCAATAGTTTTCTTCTATTTTTGCTTGATAAAATATGCGAATATTTTCAAAATCTGAAAATAGTGCAAGACCATACTAATATTCATAAAGAAATCACCGACCCTGTAATGCTATAATATAGTCAGCAGGAAAACAAATACAACACAGAAAGAGGTGTGGATATGAAATATTATGTGGGAATTGATCTGGGCGGAACAAATATTGCCGCAGGAATTACCGATGAAACCGGCAATATCATTGCGAAGTATTCCTCAAGAACCAACGCAGATCAGCCGTTTGAAGCCCTCGTGAACGACATTGCGCAAACCGCAAAGAAGGCTGTCGAAACGGCGGGACTTCAGCTCTGCGACATTTCCGCAGTGGGCATGGGAACACCGAGCTGCATAAACCCGCAGACAAAGCTGCTGGTAAATGCGAACAATCTCAACTGGCGCAATGTTCCTTTGTATGACGAACTTCAAAAGCATTTCAGCGTTCCTGTCTTTATCCAGAACGACGCGTCCTGTGCGGCACTTGGCGAAGCAATAAGCGGCGCAGCGGAGGAATACGACGATGCAGTAATGATAACTCTCGGCACAGGGGTTGGCAGCGGGATAATCCTCAACAAGCAGATATTCAATGGCTGTGACGGCATGGGCGCTGAGATAGGTCACACAAAGCTGGTTTACAACGGACTTCCCTGTACCTGCGGACAAAAGGGCTGCTTTGAAGCCTATGCTTCGGCAACGGCGCTGATAAGTCAGGCAAAGGAAGCGGCGAAAGCTGACCCGGAAAGCAAGCTGAACGAGCTGTGCGGCGGCGATCTTTCCGCAATGAATGCCAAGATACCTTTTGATGCGGCAAAGCAGGGCGACAGCACGGCAAAATCGCTTATCAAGAACTACATTGATTACCTCGCTGCGGGGCTTTCCTCGCTGGTGGCGGTTTTCCGTCCGCAGGTCATTATTATAGGCGGCGGAATGAGTGCTGAAAAAGATAACCTTATCCTGCCGCTGAAAGAAAAACTGTACAGCAGCACGTTTTCTTCCGAGCAGATAGGTATACCCGAGATAGTTACTGCAAAGCTGGGCAACGACGCAGGAATAATCGGCGCAGCAATGCTGTGCAGACAGGCTTCATGAAAGGAGTATAATATGAACATTCGAAAATTAGCAGCCGCCATAATGGCAGGAGCAATGCTTATGACAGGTCTTTCCGCCTGCTCAAACGGAGCAGGAACAAAATCCTCAGAATCCACGGCAGAAGCCGTTCAAACAGCAGAAGCAATTCCCGAAACACCGGCTGTGGATAAGGGAACAATGCACGGCTACACCGCAACAGAGCTTATTTCACAGATGAAAACAGGCTGGAACCTCGGAAACTCGCTTGATTCGCTGGGCGGCGGAGAAACCGCATGGGGCAATCCCGCAACCACTCAGCAGATGATAGATATGATACGCGACGGCGGGTTTGACATACTCCGCGTCCCAGTCACATGGGGACATCACATGAGCGGCGCGCCAGACTACACAGTCGCCCCGGACTTCATGGACAGAGTGAACGAGGTGGTGGATTACGGAATTCGGGACGGAATGTACGTTATTCTGGAGATACACCATGAACCAGACTCATGGCTGATACCCGACAGCAACCACATTGAGGAGGTCGAGCCTCAGTTCACTGCACTCTGGCAGCAGATTTCCGAGCGTTTCAAGGACTACGGTGATAAGCTGATTTTCGAATCCATGAACGAACCGAGGGTCAAGGGTACTCCCCACGAATGGTCGGGTGGAAACGAGGACGAGCGAAATTGTATCAACCGTCTGAACAAGGTGTTTGTGGATACCGTGAGAGCGTCCGGCGGCAATAATGCGGAGCGTGTGCTGCTGCTTGCAACTCATGCGCAGGCGGTGACAGAACCGGCTATCGCAGGGCTTGAACTTATTGACGACAAGTATGTAGGAGTGGCGCTTCACGCTTATATTCCGTACAGCTTCTGCTATCATTCCGGCGAAAGCTATGAGACCTTTGCGTGGGACGGCAGAGAAAACAATTCCGTTGATTATGTTTTCGGGCTTATCGACAAGTACTTCACAAGTAAGGGCGTGCCGGTAATGCTGACCGAGTACGGCGCAGAATTCAAGCTGGTTGACGGCACATATAACACTGCAGAGGTCGCAAAGTGGATAACCTATTTCCTCGGCAAGGCAAAGGAACAGAACATTCCCTGCGTTCTCTGGGACAACAACGAGCGGATGTCAAATAAGATCCCGTTCGGGCTGTTCAACCGTGATGAATACCAGTGGCACGCAGAAGATATTCTTGAAGCAATAATGAAGGTTTATGAGGAGGAGTAATAAACTATGAGAAGATTTGCAAAAAATGAAATACTTGAAATGCTTAAGGGCGGGCTTATCGTTTCCTGTCAGGTACAGCATGACGACCCATGCTATTCCGAGGACTTTGTGCTTAAAATGGCGCAGTCAGCACAGTGGGCTGGAGCAGTCGGCATAAGGGCTAACTCCCCCGAGCAGATAAAGCTCATCAAGGAGAATGTTGATCTGCCGATGATAGGTCTGTACAAGATCTGGCATGACGATACTGATGTGTTCATCACACCTACTCTTGAAGCCGCAAAGCAGGTTTGGGAGGCAGGTGCGGAGATAATCGCACTGGACTGCACCAACCAGATAACCCACGAGGCTCGCCCGGCATACGAGCTTCTGCCGATAGTAAAGAAAGAGATCCCCGAAGCGCTGATCTTCGCTGACGTTTCCAACTACGAGGAGGCCGCAAGAGCAGTTGAAATGGGCGCAGACATCGTAGGTCCTACGCTTTACGGCTACACCGAAGAAACAAAGCACATCACCAGCCCCGACCTGCGCGAGTTCGCAAGAATGTGCCGTGATTTCGGTGATAAGGCGTTCATGATAATGGAGGGTCACATTTACACCCCCGAGGACGCTATAAAGTGCCTTTACTTAGGCGCAGACGCCGTTGTTGTAGGAAGCGCTATCACACGTCCGCACCTTATCGCAAAGCGGTTCGTGGATTTAATTTCCGGATTACAGGACGATTGGAGAATTGCCGAAAAAGCCAAGCATTGACAGGGAGGCGAGATTATGGTAAAATTCGATGTAGAGGGCGGTCAGAACGTTGAGGTAAGCAAAAAGATAAAGTGCGAAAAGCCGCTTGTCCGCCAGCTTGAAATCATGGAGCAGTACACGGAAGTCCACAAAAAATATGCGTCCGCTTCAAAGGAACGCAGGGAGGTTGAGTGCCTGAAGGTGATTTACCCGCAGATGTTCCGCTCGGTTGAGGACAGCGACCTTATCGCGGGCAGGCTGGATTTCCTGCCTATCGGGTTCGGAACGGTCACGTCTGTTGGCGGCGTTGGTCACTACTGCGTTTTTGCAAAGCTGAGAGCATTTCAGAAAGAAATTGACGAACTGGGCGCGGAGTATCACGAGCGTGTTGAGGAACTGTACCGCTACTGGCTGGATAACGACCTAAAGACGGAATACTGCCGCAGAACGCTTACCGAAACAACTATTGGCAGATTTATCGACGTAAATTACCCGCTGATAGCCACGGCAAGACTTTCCGGCATGATGCTGGATTACCCCAAGCTGCTTGACAACGGTATCTCGGGGCTGAGAAAGCTCATTTCCGACAAGCTGGCTAAAGACCCCGGCAACGAATTTTACATCACCAGCCTTGAATGTCTCGATATTTTCACCGCAAGTGCAGACTATCTCAGAGAGCAGGTAATCACGCAGATGAACTCGCTCCCCGACGGGAACGAGAAGCGCCGGAAAGAGCTTCAAAGAATGGCGGAAGTTCTCGGAAAAATACGCACCGATAAGCCGGAAACATTCCCCGAAGCCTTGCAGCTTTTCTGGCTGTATGCGCTGCTCGCAGGAGTTATAAATTACGGTAGAATGGACGATTTCCTCGGACCGTATCTTGCGGCAGACTTAGAGAGCGGACGGCTCACCGAGCAGGAAGCATACGACTATCTCCGCTCGCTGTGGACTATGATAGAAAACCGCCGCACCACCGTAAACGGCAGAATAATCGTAGGCGGCAAGGGCAGACAGCACCCGAAGGAAGCGGATATTTTCATGCGGATAGCTCTCAAAGTGTGCCGCGACTGCCGTTATGTTGAACCGCAGTTCACGCTGCGTATAGACAACGACACCTCCGAGGAAACATGGCAGGCGGCGCTTGACGCTATCGGCGCAGGGGCTACTTATCCCACGCTGTACAATGACGAGGTGAATGTCCCGGCCGTTGCCTACGGCATGAGAGTTGACGAGGAAACCGCAAAACGGTATGTTCCCTTTGGCTGTACAGAATTTGTTCTGTGGGGTCAGAGCACCGGCACGCCGAATATTTGTATCAACCTCCTGAAGCTGCTTACAATCTACATGAACGACGGCATAGACCCGGTTGACGGACAGAATAAAACCGGGGATATCGCACCCCGCAAGATGAGCGAGATTTCCTCATTTGAGGAATTCTACGCCGGCTACAAGGAGCTTGTTGACTACTATATGGACTTGTCCGCGGACGCACAGTACAGCTCCTACGAGATAATGAACGAACAGGTAAAATTCCTGTTCACCAGCATTCTCATGGACGACTGTATCGAAAGAGGAAAGGCTCTGCTTGACGGCGGTGTGAGATACCTCGGCGGCACCTGCGAAACCTACGGAAATATCAACACGTCAGATTCGCTCTATGCCATAAAGAAGCTGGTTTTCGAGGACAAAAAGGTCACACTCCCGGAGCTTTGCAAAGCTGTAAAGGCTAATTTCGTGGGGTATGACAAGCTCCGCAGACTGTGCCTTGACTGCGACAAATACGGCAACGACCTCGATACCGCAGACGGCATGGCAAACGACCTGTACGAATTTGTTTCGCAGGGAATAAGAAATCGCGGAATTGAAAAGGGAATGCAGTATTTCCTTATCGTTATCAGCAACAACTCGCTGAACACCGAATGGGGTATCAAAACCGGCGCAAGCCCGGACGGCAGGCTGTCGGGAATGTACATGAATCCCGCAAACAACCCGCAGGGCGGCGCAGATAAAAATGGTCCTACCGCAATGCTCAATTCCCTTTGCAGATTTGATGCGAAATATCACGCCGGTTCGGTGCAGAACATCAAGTTTTCGGCGGGAATGTTCAACAATAACCGCGATCTCATCGAAGCAATGTTCAAGACCTATTTCAAGAAAGGCGGCTGTCATCTTATGGTGACGGTTGTGGACAGCGGCGCACTTGAGGACGCAATGATTCATCCGGAAAAATATCCGAACTTGATAGTAAGAGTTGCGGGATATTCTGCGGTGTTCGTAAACCTCGACCCGACAGTACAGAGAGAAATTCTCAGCCGGACTATGTACGATGAGAGGAACTCGTTAAAATGAACGAGCTTGACATTTTTGAGATAGAACGCTTTGCGATTCATGACGGCCCCGGAATACGCACAAACGTATTCTTTCAGGGCTGCCCGCTGAGATGCGAATGGTGCGCCAACCCGGAATCCCAGACTGTCGGCAGGCATATCATGTGCTTTTCAAAGCTGTGCAGCGGCTGCGGAAAGTGCGCCGAGGTTTGCGCTCAAAATGCCGTTAATATAGTTGACGGAAAATCGCTCATTGACAGAAGCAGGTGCGTTTCCTGTGGAAGCTGTGCGGCGGAATGCCCGAATAACGCAATCAAAATATCCGGCAGGAAGATCACCTGCGCCGAGTTGTTTGATACGGTGAAGCGTGACGCTGATTATTACCGGGAAAGCGGGGGCGGAGTGACCATCTCCGGCGGTGAAGCGCTGCTGCATATTAACAGGCTTGTCCCGTTTCTTGAAGAATGCCGGAACAACAGCATACATATCGCGTCTGAAACCTGCGGTTATGTTCCGCTGTCAAATATGGAGCTTGCGCTGAAATATGTGAACTTATTCCTGTTTGACATCAAGACCCTTGACGGCAGAAAATTCAGGCAGTTCACCAGCGGCAGCATTGACGTGGTGCTTTCCTGCTTTGAATTACTATGTAAGAGCGCACCCGAAAAGGTCATTGTGCGCGTCCCAGTGATACCGGATTTCAATGACGGAGAAGTTGTTGAAATTATGAAATACGCTGCGAAGCGCAGAATAAAGATAGTTCATCTTCTGCCGTATCACACTTTAGGAATGGCAAAATACGAGCAGCTTGGCAGGAAATATCCCTATCACGTCAGAGAAAGCCTTGACCCGGCAGCGCTGAACGGTCATATTGACACAGGAAGAAGCCTGGGATTGACGGTCAAGATAGGAGGCTGAAATGATAAAAAACATCATTCTTGATATAGGCGATGTTCTGGTGAAGTCAAATTACCACGAATTTTTCGCCGGAAAGGGCTATGACGAGGAAACGGTTAATCGCCTTGAAAAAGCTACCTTTTTCAGCCCCGTATGGAAGGAGCTTGACCGGGGAGAATGGAGTTTCTCGCAGATAATTGACGGCTTCGTGAAAAACGACCCCGAACTGGAGGACGCTTTGAGAAGCGTTTTCGCTGATATGGGCAATTTCGTGACTGCTTACCCGTATGCAGTGGATTGGGTGCGAGGGCTTAGAAATAGCGGCTACAAGGTCTTTTGCCTGTCCAATATTTCTGATAAAATATGCCGCGACTGCGCTAAAGAAATGGAGTTTCTGAAACACACCGACGGGTATATACTGTCCTATCAGGAAAAGCTCATCAAGCCCGACCCTGCGATATTCCGCCTGCTGCTGGACAGATATGGTCTTTTCGCAGAAGAGTGCGTTTTCATTGACGATATAGAGCAGAATGTGAATGCTGCTAGAGCGCTTGGAATACACGGTATCGTGTTCCACGACAAAGCGCAGGTCGATAAAGAAATAGAAATGCTGCGGAGGTCAGAAATATGAATAAGCTAGGCTTTTGGAACACCGATAAAGCAGGTCTGCCCTGCTTTGAATACACCAGGGAGATACCCTACGCCGCAAAGCTCGAAAACGGAACGCCGGTAAAGCTGCCGGACGACCCGTGGTTCCTGCTGGGAAATTACCGGCTGACGCTGTTCACCCATGTCAGCGGCGAGTATGAGCTGATAAGCGGACAACGTTCATGGGCTAGGATAAATCAAGGCAAGGAAAGAAACACCGGCGTGAATTCCTCTGTAATTTCCGTTGACGGAAAGGACTATTCACTGACAGGAATGGATTCGCTTGCGGCGGACACCAGCAAATGCAGAAGAATTTTCGGCTGCGGGTTTGCGAATTATTCCTATGAATTAAACGAGGTTTCCGTCAACAGAAATATCTCTGTAAAGCCCTCCGGCACTCCCTACGACGGAGCTTCGGCGTTCCTGCTGACTGTCACCGTCAGAAACAACAGCGACAGAAGCATAAATTGTACATACAGCGAGTATGTCGGCGCGAATTTTGAGCCTATTCAGTTCCAGACCGCAACGGAATGGCTGCCCTTGAAATACACAAACGTTTATTCCGAGAATAAGGCAGACAATTCTGCAAGGGTCACGA
This sequence comes from Oscillospiraceae bacterium, assembly GCA_051892275.1. Lineage (GTDB taxonomy): Bacteria > Bacillota > Clostridia > Oscillospirales > Ruminococcaceae > CAG-115. The sequence continues at coordinate 11,124 of JBJFGA010000163.1, forward strand.
TAACCGCCCACAGCAGCGACCCTCTGCTTGCCCCGGATCGTGATGCAATGTCAAAGCACGACTCTTTCCCGCCGCTGCTTTTCGTAAAATCGCTTACTGAAAACGCAGCGTTTTTGGGGGACGAAAACGGTATAGCAGCCGCCCTTACCTTTCCGCTTGAACCCCATGAGGAAAAGACTATCCGCATGATAATAGGCTATTCCTTTGAATACGGCATATCCACGCAGGATAATATCTGCGCGGAGCTTGCCGCAGGAAATCCCGTATCAGAGCCGGTCTGCGCTTTTGCTGATGAGTGGAAGAAAAAAATCCCCGCTTTTGAAGCCGAAAAGGACGTGCTGCTACGCAGAGAGCTTCGCTGGCACGTTTATAATCTTGAAGCAATGGCAACATACAGCGAATATTACGATGAAACCAAAATACCGCAGGGAACTATCTACGATTACGACTGGGGCTGCCATGCCAGCGCAAGAGATAATTTCCAGCACGCTCTGCCGCTTGTTTACTACAATCCAACGCTTGCAAAAAGCGTGCTGAAATATATGCTTAAACGCACAACGCCGTTCGGTGAAATTCGCCTTATTGAAATGGGCAACGGCTATGCGGATAATGAGCGGTATTTCACCAGCGACCAGCAGTTGTACTTCTTCCTGCTTCTGTCTGAGTATCTACGGGTCACAAAGGACTACGCTTTCCTAGGCGAGAAGCTCCAGCCCTATCCTGCAAAAAATCAGTCGGAAATGACCGTTGCGGAGTTCGCAGAAAAGTGCTTTATTTTCCTGCGGGACACTATCGGAACAGGCAGCCACGGACTTGTAAAGCTGCTTAATTCCGACTGGAACGACGCTGTATATTACATTGAGAAAGTACCGTACAACAATATTTTCCTGACCGGTGAATCTCACATGAATTCCGCAATGGCGGTGAGCATACTGCAAACACTTATTCCCCAGCTTGAGGAAGCAGCAGGACAGCTTGCAGAGCATTCAGTAAGGCTCTCCCGTCTCAGCGAAAGCATGATGCTATACAGGAAAAATATCCTTGACGCATTCCTTCGTGACATGGGCGAACGCAGCTTCCCCAGACGGATGTATTTCAACGGAAAGCCTTACGGCGACGACAATATGTTCCTTGAACCGCAGGGCTTCACCTTGCAGATAAACGAGCTTTCGGAGGACAGGAAACGCAGGCTTTATGAGGAAATGAAGCAGCGTGTTTATTCCGGTGAAAAGCTGGGCGCAAGAGAGCAGCAAGCTCCCGAATTTGAGGACGAGGGCTTTGATAAGGGTTCAAGAGAGAACGGAGGATTCTGGTATGCGCTGAACGGTCCTGTCATTATCGGCGTTTCGCAGTTCGATAAGGCAGAATCCGAGCGGCTGCTGAAGAAAATGACGCTGCATAATCTTTCGGAGGAATTCCCGCAGTACTGGTCGTCCTACTGGTCTGCGGCGGATAATGTTGAATCTTCTCTAATCCCGGAGGAGGGACTGCCCGACCAGTCGCTGACCTACGCAAATATCCCGGTTTACTGCGCACACCCACACGCATGGATACTGTACTGTTATTACAGAATAACCGAATAAAAACGAATGCTGCCCGCAAATTTCGCAGGCAGCATTTTTTATGTGTTGGCAGAGTTCCGATACTCACCCGGAGTCATTCCCAATTGCTTTTTGAACGTGCGGTTAAAGTACGGAACATTCTCAAAGCCGGAAGCGGAAGCTATCTCAATAATGCTGTCCTCGGTTGTTGCAAGCAGCAGACAGGCGTGTTTCAGACGTCTGCGAATAATATAGGTGGATACGGAGCAGTTCATAACATTTTTGAAATAGGTGGAAAAATAGTTCTGATTCATGTGAACCATTTCCGCAAGCGCTTTGAGAGTTACAGGTTCCTTGAAATTCCGGTCGATGTAGTTGATTGCATCTATTATGCGGATATACTCGTTCTGAAAACGCATGATCTTTTCCGAGCAGAGGCTCGTTTCTTCAAAACGGCGGTACAGCAGCGCAAGCAACTGTAACAGCAGCGACTTTATCACAAGCTGATATCCGGTAGCTTTTTCGTTCCACTCCTTTTCCATTTCAAAAATTATCTCTGCTATTTTGGGAGACACGTCATCTCCCGACAGTCTGTGTTTGAATCCGTCCTTCCATTCATAAAAAGCTTTTATGTACAGATAATCCATTTCCTCATTCTGCCAGACAAGCTCCGGGTCGAAGATGATGACCATAAGCTCCATGTCCGAGGTTTCATTTGCGGCATAATGATACTCGTAGTTATTGATTATAAATACATCGTTCTTGTTTATCGGATAAGAGTTGTCGCCAATATGATATGTTCCTCCGGAGGACAAGGCGAGATTTATTTCAAGGCAGTAGTGATTGTGCATATAAACATTTCCGCTTTTTATTGCTTCTGCGGAAAATCCCTTTCCCTTAAATACAGTAAAGGGGAATTTTTTATCAAGCCGGAAAACTTCTGTTATGTATTCCATGATCCACCTCGCTGATTTTTCTTTTAGATTATTATATTCCATGAAAAAAGAAATGTCAAGTACAGGTACGAAATACTGAGTATTTCGGATTAATTTCAGTGTTACTATATTATATAGTATGATATTATTGACAAAACTTCTCTATAAAGTGCTACAGTGTTTTCTCTCGCAATTGTGTAACACCTGTATTGACAATCTATACAAAAAGCATACGTCAATATGGGCGCTTTCCATGTATTCCCCTGCAGTCGCAAGTTATAATGATGGGGGAAGAGTTTCGGAAACAGTCACTGTGAAAAAGCGAAACCTGAATATGATATGATTTACTGTTGTAAAAAAGCAGAATATGTTAGCATTTCAATATAATACAATATTGATATGGCAAAGCAAATTAAGTTATAAT
>JBJFGA010000164.1:0-13884 GCA_051892275.1 Oscillospiraceae bacterium
AAGAGCCATCAACCGGCTTCGCCGCGCCGACTGCCGGGGCTTCGTTGACCTGCTGGTTTACCGTGTTCCCCGCCACATTCTGCACATTCGCGGTGTTGTTCGTGATGTTCTGCACGTCAGCGGAAGTGTTTTCGGTGTAGGTTATGTCTACACTATTCTGCGTGAAGCCGCCATCAAACGGCATTGCCGCGCCGGACTGGTTCAGAGCCGGATCAAAGTCACCATCAACGACCGAATTCTCATTGAGTACCACCCTATCAGCGCTTACCGCGTAATACACCCCGGAGGAATTGCTTACCAGATAATGGGTTTCAGCCAGAGAACCGCCGGAGGTATTGCTCCCGGGAACGAAACGCTCGGCACGTTCAAGCAGCCGGAATTCCGAGTATTTTTCCCCGCCGCCTGCCGCTGGAAGCTCAGACATCGCGGTTCTTTTCTCGTACTCAAGCTTATCCGTAACATACCCCGCCGCTCTGCGCATGAGCGAGGAAGCCATTCCGGCAGAGGATTTTTTCTCCGCCGCCGAAGTTCCGACCGAACCTCCGGCGCGTGACCCAGCGGCGCTGACCTCGTTTGCTGAGTGAGGAGCGTAAGGTGCGTGAACCGCGTGGGCTGCATTAGCGGTGCGAGCCGCCTTCTTCATGGCAAGGGCTGCGTCTACCGCCTCGCTGACCGCCCTTTCAACCGAACCGCCGCTTATCCTCGTTATTTCAGAGGCGTACTTCTCCGCGTTCTGCCGGATAAGCCCGCGAACCTCTCGCTCCGGAAGCCGGGCTAGCCTCAAACCATCGCCGCTGTCGGTATCCGGCTGACCCTCGGTCTGCTCCAGCAGGAACAGCGCCGCCTCCGAAACCGTATATTTGCTGTCGGGAACCACCTGACCCACCGCAGCCACAGGTTCTGCGCCTTCCCCGGACAATCCGGCTTTTTCCGCTGAACCAACCGCAGGATAAGCCTTAGCCGCCCCCGCCAGCTCACGAAGCTGCTCCGCGCTCTCCCGGCGGGCAAGCTCTGACCGGAACAGCACGGAAACAGTGTCCGCGGCGGTCTGCTTTGCCTGCTCGTCGGTGTAGTTCTCCTGAACCAGCTCCGCCGCCTTTTCTGCCGCAGCCCGCAGGATAACGCTGCGCGCCGGGGCGCTGTCCGTCCGCAGAAACCCGGTGATGCGCTCAAGTATGCTCTCGGTAAGCATTGCGGAGCCTTCTCCGCCCTCGCTCACCAGCCCGGAAAGCTCCTTCAGCAGCGTGTTCAGCTGCTCATGCTTCGTGTTTTGCTGCAATATGCGCTCCGATACCATCAGCTGCCGCTCGGAAACCTTTTTCTCAGCAGCAGCCTTCCGGAGTATCTCAGTCACCGTCAGAACCGCCATATCATCAGACACAGACAGCTCCGGCAGCTCCCGTTGACCCTCCGATGCCAGCAGAAGAACCCTTTCCAGCTCGCGCGAAAGCTCGGTCTTTTCGGAAAGACGCTTCTCAAGCAGCGTGGAAAGCTTCGCGCCGGTTAGATTTTTTCCCCCCGCAGCCTCACGATAAACTTTATCTATTAAAACAAAACCGGGCTGATTTGTTTCAATCAGCCTGCTGATATTTTTTTGTGAGAAAAGCTGAAAGATGATCTGCTGAGTGAAATTATTGACAATAAAACCATTATCTGTCCGCGGAATATCGGGTTTGGCTTCTTCAAGATAAACCAAGCCCAGCCGCTCCCAGAGGGAATTTATGCCAGCCTTCCAGTGGCTGCTTATTTCCTCTGTGAAATCATCGCCGATGTCTAACGGCGCACATAGAGGTCTGATAAGCGGTGCGGATTTTATAGGCGCAAGGGGCGCAATATTCTGACCTACAGTAATATCCTTCATTCCGCCGACCTCCTTCCTTATATTGTCAAAGCTGGTCACATAATGTTGAATATCTCACCGTGGACAAACTCCACAGAGGTGACTACTACCTGATTGCTCATGGCATCCAACGGGGTGTAATCCACCTTGACCGGCATAGCGTCAAGTACCGTCCATATTTTTACAGGAATGTGTTTTGCGTCCATCATCGTGATGATCATAGGATAGCGCAGCTGCATTCCCCACTGCACGCTGGTACACCATAAAGCCAGCGGTTCAAGCGTCACTGTGCCTCGCTGGAGCACGATACGATCATATTTCACGCCCTTGGGAAGATACACAGGGCTGGTGAAATTTCCGCCCTCGCGGAATTCCTCGTACTCTATTTCTGCGCCAAGTCCCGATACGGAGGAGAAATTTCCGATGATCTCAACAGGAACGATCTGAACGCTGAAATTGCACCCATTATGTCGCTCAAGCATCGCATACCTCCTGTACTCAGCCGTTATTTCTCAAAGAGATTTTTCTTCTCCTTCTGCCCGCTCAGCTTCTTGTTGATCCGCGAAACCTCGGAGCACCACCTGCGGCGCTCCTTGTGGTCGAGGTTCATGACCTCCTCATGCGACCAGTGGAGATAATATCCCAAAAACGACATTTCTTCATAGAGCTTTCCCTCGGGATATAACGAAAGCTCTACTTTTCTAAAAAATCCAAAGGAAGGTCAAATTCCTTCTGGCAGTGCGGACATACCACCTTATAAGCCGGAATGTCCTGCATATTTATCCTCTGATAGAGGTCCTGAAGAAACGCCATATCTATCGTAAAGAGGTTCTCGATGACACGGTTGTTGATTGCCTGCAGCGTGCCGAGCTTTGTTACGACACGGGAAAGCAGGATTATCGTGAGGTAGCCGGGGTTCTGCTGTACTCTGGGGTCGCGCAGCGGCATTATTTCGTCCGCAGCGGTCGCCAGACGCATTACACCCTTTTTGTGTACCTCGCCGTTCTGGTCAACGTAGCCTCTGGGGAGTTCAAATTCATATTCAGTCTGAAAGCTCATTTATACTGCACCCTTATGATATAATAAAAGCACAGTCCCGCCATCGGGAATAATCCCGACGGCGAAACGTGCGTTTATTAAAGATATTAGTTCTCGGACGGTGTTGCGGAATCCATAGAACCGCCGTCAATTCTGTTAACGCCCTCGTGGCAGATCTCGAGAGTTTCGATAGCTACCTCGCCGCCCAGACCGCTGAGGTCAGGAGCGCTGTAATGCATGGGCCATGCATTGATGATCTCCCAGCTGGGACCTTCTGCGCCTGTATCGTCCATCAGCTTGATGGTGATGGTCTTGCGCTCGATACCGGTAGGACCGGAAGTGTTGTCGGACGCAACTGTATGGAGCCATTCCATCATCTCCATGGAGCCTACTACGCCCCACTTGAGCGTGATGTTGCCGTACTTGGTAAGACCTGCGAGCTTTCTGGGAGTGGTACGAACCTCGTTGCCCTCTCTGTACTCAATTACATCGACGGAAATGTCCGCACCGGAAACCTCGCTGAATCCGGCAGCCTCTGTGCCATTGAATTCAACCTTGTATCTGAAATTCTTAAACGGATATCTAATCTCCGGCATTGCCTTTCATTCCTTTCCTAAAAATTAACCGTTGCTTTCGCTGGTGTACTGGCCGATTCTGAAGATCACGAATTCAGCGGGCTTTACGGGAGCTACGCCGATAACGCAGATGAGACGGCCGTTATCAATATCGTCCTGAGTCATGGTGCTGCGTCCGATCTCAACAAAGAAAGCTTCGGAGGGAGAGGTACCGGCAAGTGCGCCGCTTCTCCATGTGCTTGCGAGGAACATTTCGATAGTTCTCTTTACTCTGCCCCAGAGAGCCTCGGTATTCGGCTCGAATACTACCCAGTTGGTGTTGGCTCTGATGGACTCCTCGAGATAAATGAACAGTCTGCGCACATTGATATACTTCCATGTTGCGTTGGAGGAAGCAGTTCTTGCGCCCCAAACTCTTATGCCGCGGCCGGGGAAGGAGCGGATAAGGTTGATGCCCTTCGGGTTGAGAAGATCCTGCTCAGCGGTGTTGTAGGTGCTTGCAAGACCTGTGCAGGCTCTTACGACCTCGTTAGCGGGAGCCTTGTGAACGCCGATCGTGTTGTCGGTGCGGGCGTAGATACCCAGCATAGAGCCGGAGGGAGGAGCGATGATGTTCTTCTTGGAAAGCGGATCGAAGATCTGGATCCAGGGGTGATAGAACGCAGCGTACTGAGAATCGAACATATCTCTGTACTCTACCAGCTCATCGGTCTTCTTCTTGTCCTTCGGCATATCAAGAACAGCGAAGCGGCTCTTGAGGTTCTCGCAGTGTGCGATAAGGGACATCTGCACCTCGGGAATGGTGATACCGGGAACAGCCATCAGGCTTACGTCGGAGTTCTCGATGAACGCCTGGATACCGGAACGCTTGCCGGGACCGCCGTCGGTGCCGATATACTCGGAAGCGGAGATACCTGCAACATTACCGTCAGTACCGCCGGACAGCTGCATGATCATAGCGTCACCCTTGCCGCCTACTGCCTCAAACGGAGCAGCGATAGCAGCGGGAGCGGGAGCGGGAGCAGCAGCGCCCTCCTTCTTGTCCTTGGGCTCTGCGGGCTTTGCAGCGGGCTTAGCCTGAGCAACCTCAACGGTTACCAGCTCGCTCTTAGCCATTCTGGAGATTATGTACTCGGGGGACTCGGTGTTCAGGGAAACGAACAGATAATCCTCCTTAGCGTCGCCGTACTTAACGGAAACGTCGATCTCGCAGCTCTTCATGAACTTGGTGGGAACGAGAGCCTTGTCAACGATGGAAGCATTGACGGGGTTCTCGAAGGTTACCGTCTTTTCCTCGATAGCAGTGATCTTGTTGTAAACGGAGGTCTTGCCATCTGCGAACTCAACAACATCGCCGATATTGAAGCCGTCTACGTTTCTTACTACTGCATCGTTTCCATTGACCTCGTAAACCTGGGTCTTAACGCGGGAAACCGGGGAAACCGTTACCTTGATCCTGTTGCCCCATTCGCCGGGGTTCTTTGCGGTGAAGCTGAGGATAGAATCGCTCTTGGTAGCAGCTGCCTTGGCGTCAGCGGGGCAAACTCTCATAACGAACGCTCTGGAGCCTCCGTTGATGAAGAAATGCTCGACTGCGTAGGGGAGAAAACGCTTATCTCCGAATTTGGTTTCGGAAAGATAGCCTCCGAAGATACGCACATAGTCGCTGAAGCTTGTTACAAGCTGCGGCTTGCCGATAACGTCACCCTTTTCTGCAAGGCCGACGAATCCAGCCGTACTTGTTCCAACGCCTTCCATGGGTACAGCGCCCGACTCATACTCCTCAACATACACACCCGGGGATAAATACTCTGGCATAGTAGTTTTCCTGATCTTTCACGGCTCCGGTGAAGCCTGAAAAACCAGAACCTCCTCTCTGAAAAGATGAAAGATTTTCCGAAACAGCGGCTTATTCCGCTGCTTCATATATAGCCGAATCCGCCTTGCGGCAGATCAAACTACCAAACGATCCTGTGGACATGCCTGACTAATAGTATTCCATCAGTCAGAAATATATTCCTGCATGTCAGCAGGCGCTGTTTTCTCCCTCCCGGAGAACACGTTTCCAGATAACGGAACTTTACCAACCTAGTCAATATTCAATATTATCACTTTGATTTTACCACTTATTTTATAATTTGTCAACAAAAGTGGAGTAAAATAACAAGAAATCGACCTGAAATGACGTGCAGACAACTGGCGCTTGTCATTGGAGGAAAGGAACAAAGTGCTATTTACCAAAACACATAGGCGCCATCATTTTTTCGCCTATCAAATCTATGTACATTTTACCATACAGCCGTCGTTTTTTCAAGCAATAATCGCGAAAGGCAAAATACAGGCTGTGAAATACATAAAAGTCACACAATTTTTTTGAGGTGACCTTTATTCAAATACCAGATCTGCATATTCCTTCAGGTCTTCCCGCACAACGATGATATTATTCTTGCGCTGCTCGGTCACCACGCTTGACACGAGGTGCTTCATAGATATCGGCGCGCCCTCTGCAGCGGCAAGGAACGCCGCATGCACCGCGCAGTTCTTAATGTTTCCTCCGGCTATTTTGAAGTTCTCCGCAAGGAAATCGTAATCGATATTCTCGTCCTTCGGAGCGGAGGTATCAAGCATTTTCTGCCACAGCCGCCTGCGGGTAGGCACGTCCGGGAACGGGAAGGAAACCACGAAATTTATTCGCCTCATGAACGCCTCGTCAATGTTCTGGAGAAGGTTGGTCGCCATCAGCACTACCCCGTCGTATTCCTCCAGCTGCTGGAGTAGGTAGGCGGTTTCAATGTTGGCGTTCCTGTCGTGGGAATCCTTCACCTCTGAACGCTTGCCGAACAGCGCGTCCATTTCGTCAAAGAACAATATGCAGTTCGCCTGCCGGGCTTCGGTGAACACCTGACGGAGATTTTTCTCGGTCTCACCGATATACTTGCTGACTATCTGGGATATCTGTATCTTGTACATGCGCATGTGCAGCTGATTTGTGATGACCTGCGCCGCCATGGTCTTGCCCGTTCCGGGAGGACCTGAAAACAGCACCGAAAGCCCTCTGCCATAAGCCGCGCGTTTCCCGAAGCCCCAGCTTCCGTACACCTGATGACGGTATCTTACATGGGTGCACGCCTCCTTCAGAAGCTTGACCTCCTGCGGCGGAAGCACCAGGTCCTCCCAGCTGTACGCCGGCTTTATCGGGGAAGCAAGGGAATTCAGTCCCTCCACCACCTGCGCATAGCAGCACTCATGCAGCGTGTCCGCCGAAACCGTCCTGCCGCCGGACATCTGTGTAAGGTCAGCGGCACGGGACGCGGCTGCCTTTATCTGACCCGGCGAGAACCGGAACTTTGCCGCCATTTCCTCCGGGGAAATGTCGCTGTCAAGCTGCATGTCCGCGGTGAACGCTTCCCACAGCGCCAGCCGGGAGGCTTCGTCGGTTTCCGGCAGCTCAAAGTCCAGCTTGACGATATTCTCACCCAGCCGCGCGTCCGTCCATTTCTGGGTGGAGGTCATGTAGACCCGGCTGCCGAGCCATTTCTGGTTCTTCCGCAGGAACGCCGAAAACCTTGTCAGCCTGTCCTGACGCTCCTCGTCCAGCAGGTATTCCAGCCCGGTAAGGCAAAGCGCGCAGCCCTTCAGAATGCGCTCGCACAGCACCGTGGTCAGCCTTTCCTCCGCCTCGTCCATATTGTCACCCTGGAACAGCTCGGAAATATCCGCGAAAAGGATATCCTCCCCCAGCGCCGCCCCGCAGTGCTTCACCTGAAACCGCCTTCCGCTCCCGCGGACGCCGCTGAACACCGCAAGGGACGTCTTGCCGCTGACAGTCTGCTTCAGCGAGCCAAAAGCGCATTCCGCCGTGTCCTTATCGGCGTAAAGGGGGTGAAGCGGTTCGGTGCAGCTCCAGAGATCCGCAGCGTCAGTAAAGCCGCCCCCGGTAAGGAAGTCCAGCGCCTTTGACGACAGCCGCAGCGGTGCGCTGCCTATCCCGGAGCCGTCAGAGAAGAGCATGAACCGGGTCAGCACGGCGTCGGCGGAAAAATAGCGGAAATAGTCGGAAATTCTGTCCAGCGGCTCGCCGAAAAGCCGGATAAGTGTTTCAGCGGTGGGGGTCTTTCTGGCGATATCGTCCTGAATATAGGAAAACAGCTTCTCGTATTTCTGGTTGACCTCACAGCAAAGCAGCGTCAGCACGCAGAACAGCTCAAACCAGTCAAACGAGAACACCCTGGCAAGCCGCAGCGCCGGAAGCTCCACGCCGATACTCTCCGTCAGTTCCCAGCGGCGGAAAAAGTATTCCCGCAGTTCAGAAAGCTCTGCCAGTTCATCTTTCGTCAGCGATATCATGCAGCGTGAGTCAGACGCCCGCAGCAGGTTCCGCTCGAACTCGGCACGGGTGACCACCACCCCCAGCATTCCCTGAAGGGTATTGTCCGGCCCCACCCATGAATGATACTTATACAGATAAAATATATGCAGGTCAAGTATTTCAGAGAACGAGTCAAGCAGCTCGTTCTCCGAGTAAAAGGGCTTATCGCCGTTGCTATAATCAAATCCCATCAGAAACCTCCTTACCGCCCACAGCGCAGTATACCTGCTCCCAGGCTGCTTCTGTCCTGGCAGCGGCGGTAAGAAGCAGGTCGGCTATGCTTTCTCTGGCGGTAAATTCATCAAAAATGTAAACGCCGTATCTGAACACCGGATAATCGTCGCAGAGCATAAAGCACCCCGCACGCAGCGCGGCATTCATCTCGTTGAGCGCAGAAAGCGCCCTGCCCCGGATGTCGTCCCCTACCTTCCACGGATACCTTGCGTAGTATTTCAGGAAGCTCTCTTTGTCCTCCGAAAAGCAGACGCTCCACTTGTGCAGCCCGCTGCACAGGGTGAGGTGGATATGTCCGCCGCTCTCACTGTACCTTATCCCGCCGTTGTCGAGTATTTCTTTAAGTAATTCAAATAGCCGCATGTGCAGCACCTCATATCAGATATTCGCCGCTGAGCGCTCCCACCTGCCGGATATCCGCGGCGGGCACCTCCGTTGAAAAATCCGGAGCGTCCGCCGGGGGAAACGCACTTTCGGCTGTTATGTCATTCAGGGGGGAAGCCTCCGCAAAAACGCAGTCTCTCTCGCCGCCAAGTACGTCGGCGGCGCGCCCGATATTCTCCCTTCGGGCAGAGCTTTGCTCCGCCATGCTCAGCATGATCTGATTTCCGAAATACGACGCCGCCTCAACAGCTTTTGTGCTGACCGCACCGCTGAACGCCGCCTCCGCCGCCGCGAGCAGCTGTGCCACCGAGCTTTTCTGCTCCTGCCGCAGCCCGCTGAAATACTGACCGCCGTCACTCCCGCTGAAGTTCTGCTCCCGCCGGTCCTGCTGCGTCTGCTGTGTCTGCTGGCGTTTGTTCTGCTGAAGCGTTTCCCTGCTCATTCGGTATCTCCTCGTTCAGGCTCCTGCGGCGGCGTCCGCTGCCGTCCGGCGGAGCGTCGGTCTGTTTTGCTTCGATCTCCTCTAAAACTGTCCGGGCGAAGTCCTCGGAGGTGAAAAGCTTCTCCGCTTCCCGGGCGTTGCTCTGCATTTCGGTGAGCTGGCTTAGGAATTTGCGCTTCTCGGCTTCCTTTCGTGCGAGGACTGCCTCCGCCTTTTTCAGCGCGGACTCAATACTCTGCTTCTCCCGCGCCGCTTCGGGGGTGTTTTCCTGCTCCAGCGCCCTGACTCGGCTTTTGTACCGGGATATCAGCGCCTTGTCGGAATCGGTGGACAGGAACGGGTATGTGCTGCGGATAGTATCCACCCCGCGCATTTCCAGCGGGTTGGACTGGAGCGCCCCGGTGCCGTCCGCAAGCCCCTTGAACACATTGAACACCCTTGAAGCCCCGTGTATCGCGTCCACCGCGACCCCCACTGCGCTCTTAATGTCCCGGTTGAACATTACCGAAGCCGGCTGACTGTCAAGCTTCCTGCCGAACGCCGAAGCGCCGAGAAGCTTCCGCTGTTTCTCGTTCGACGCCTTATCGACGGTGAGCGCCCGTTCCACGCAGGTAATGAACATATTTCGTCCCTGACCCTCAAGCACTGCCCCCGCCAGCCTTCCGCCCCGGAACGCGTTGTCCGAAAAGCGGTCGCAGAATCTGCCCTCGGCGAGCTGCCGCCCGGAATGGCTGTATTCCGGGAAGTCGTGCCGCCTTCTCAGACCGGAGAGCCCGTTGTCGCCCTCACGTCTTTCACTGCGGAAGCTTTCGCCGTAGACCGACTCCGCTCCGCTGCGCTGCATTTCGCCGCTTTCCCGCCCGGAAAGCTCCGCAGCATGCTGCTTCCCCACCATGTCGAAGGTGTTCCGGTAGTTCAGGCTGAGCAGCTCTATCGGGTCGGGCTTTTCCTGCCCGGCGAATTCCGGCGAGGAAGTCCCCGCAGCAGAGGAGATCTCAGCGCGGAGCTGCTTTTCCCTGAGCCGCATTCCGTCCAGCTTTCCAGCGTCCACACGGCGCTTTTTCTTAATTCCGATATAGTCCATATTTCTCACCATTCTGGCAGCAATTTACAATAGAATTCATATACATTATATCACAAAAAAATGCCGTGTGTCAATAGGTTTGATGTGAAATGCAGATTACGGGGCGCGTTTCATACTAATAACCGTTTGAACGAAGGAAAAGATTTGCAGAAAGACAGTGCCGATATCTAGGAAAAGAAACGCAGGCGTACTTTTTGTACGTCAAGTTTCTTTGACGACGATAGCGGTGCTGGATTTCTGTAAAGATTTCCTGAGTTTAAATGGTTATTAGTATCAGTTCAGTCGGGGGATTTTTTGAAGCTGGCTTCCCGAAAAAGTTTGCAGTTTTTTGCAGTTGCGCCTGCGTTAATATATACAAAAACGAAAGGAGCGAATAACATGAAAATACTTGAACAGCTTAATCCCAAGAATACCGTTTCGTTCAACCGTCCAATTGCCCACGCTCTGGGTCTGAACGAGGCGCTTATCTACTCGTCGCTTATCTCAAAGCAGACATATTATTCCCAGCGCGGAATGCTGGACAGCGAGGGGTGGTTCTATTCCACCGTGGCGGATCTCCAGGAAAGCACCACGCTTACCAAGCGCCAGCAGAGCGCCGCGATAAAATCGCTGATAAGCGCGGGGCTTGTGGAATGCAGGATATGCGGAATGCCTGCCCGGCGGTACTTTCGTGTGCTGGACGAGGAAGAACTGCTGGAGGGTCTGCTGGAACAGGGCGAGGCGGTCATGGAGGAGCTTAACCCTATTGCGCAGAAGCAGGTCGGAAATGTCACCCCATGCGGTGACAAAAACGCACCGCAGGAAGTTACAAAAGGTGACGACAAGCCGGAACAAAATGTAACCGATATATATAATCCTAATATAAAAAAATCTGAAGTAGTAAATCCCGATCCATCAATCCACCACTGCGCCGATATGAATGAAGAGAATGATAAACGCAGCGATTATCTTGAAATTATCCGCGATAATATCGGTTTCGAGGGCTTCGCAGACAGTCAGAAGGCTGCTGAACTGGTGGAGATAATGGTTGACGTTATCTGCTCAAATAAGGATCATGTCCGGGTGAACGGCGAGGATATACCGCATGAGGTAGTCAAGAGCCGTTTCCTGAAGCTGGGGCCGGAGCATATCAGCTATGTGCTCGCCGCGCTGAATAAGAACACCTCAGCCGTCCGGAACATTCGCTCCTACCTCATCACAGCGCTTTATAACTCCTACGCCACTATCGACAGCTATTACACGGCTCTCGTCAATCATGACATGTACGGGAACCGGCAATACTGATCGGATCAGAATGACCATTTGTTTCGGGTCATTTCTCTGGGCAAGTATGAATACCCACAAAAAGGTGAATAGTTTTCTTGACAAACAGCTATAAATATTGTACAATATATACTGTACAATATGCATATATGCTGCGAAAGAGAGCAGGAGAATCGCTGGATATTTTATGGGGTGTTTAACTTGCAGGAAGCAAATTATATTACGATAGTTTCAAACAGAAGAAAAATAGTGCTTGGTATCAGCACGATACTTTATGTCCGGTTGATAGGGAAAAGTGCCGAGATACACGTTTCCGGAGGGAAAATATACGAAACAAGAACCACTCTCGGAGAGCTTGAAGAAAAACTGGGAGATGGTTTTATAAAGGCACACCGCGGGTGTATTGTATCGGTAAGGGCGATACATGATATTACCGACAGGATCAATCTAAGCAACGGCGAATCTCTGGAATACGCTGCGCGAAAGAAAAAAGAGATAATCAGTCAGATCAATTCACAGCAGAAAAACATTATCAGCAGCTTTGACGGGAACGGTACCCCCACAACTGACGAAGAATACCGGGAGCATTACAGAGCCTTAGATCTTTTCCCGTTTGCGTTCGCGGATATCGAGATGATATTCAACGAGGAAAGACGCGCTGTGGACTGGATCTTCAGATATGGCAACGCTGCGCTGGCGAAGCTGGAAAAGATACCGCTTGAGCGCCTTATCGGAAGCTCCTTCGGCAGCCTGTTCAGCAATATGGATTCCAGGTGGCTGCGGAGCTACGAGCGTGCAACGCTTTACGGTGAAATACTGGAGATAATTGATTACAGCCCGGAGATCGATACATATCTTAAGGTGATATGTTTTCCGACTTTCAAAGGTCACTGCGGGTGTATTCTGTTCAATATCTCGGATATTAAGTTCACCAAAAACAGCAGCGACGCTGAAAAGGCTCTGATGCTGTATTTCGGGATGCTCCAGGAGAAGGAAAGGAAAGGCGACTAGTGTGCACTGCACGGTTTTGCTCACTAGAGTGTTTCAGAGGTGACCTTCATTGACAATTGTCAAAAAATGTAATACAATAAATACAATATATATCCAGGAAAGGTCGTGCTCTATGAACACCAAAAACGCATTCGCCAGCGACAGCAATGGGACCTTCCTCGCTGTCAGCGATATCTGCGCGGAGGACTTTGACCGCAGCTTTACAGTATCCTCCGGTGATCTGACCATAAGCGGCATAAGCGTTTTCAGCTATATCGGTCAGGCGCTTGACAACTCTGACGACCAGCTTGTTAATGTTGCACGAGCAATTTATGACTACACTAAGGCTGTAAAAGCATACACTGCAAAATAAAAGCGAACAATGAAAGCTTGTTCAGAACTCCACAGGGCATAACAAAAGGGCAGTCGAAACTGCCCTTTTATTACTTTATCTTCTCCGTCGCAGCGGCTGTACCTCCAGCGTAAAGCTGCACGTTTTTAAGCCAGAATACAGGTATCCTTATTTCGTAATGATGATATTCGTCGGGTTCATTCCGGCAGTCCACGGCACTATCCAGCCTTCCTCGATCAGCAGCCGGGTGATGTCGCTCATTTCTTCTTTCATCGGCGAGATCATCATATCGTCCACACACCGCTGAAAACGCTCCGGCGTATGCTCTTGTGTGATCTTTTTTGTGAGTTCAACTCTATCAAGCGCCTTGCAGAACAGCTCATGTGCAAAGGGATCAAGCAAGCTGTACAGCGCTCTCATCTGCTGATCTGTGAACCACGGGTAATTCGGCTTGATCTCGTTCCCTATCCTTACGGCACTTCCCAGGTCGATGAGTTCGGCGCAGATCATTTTATCGTGCTCTGTTTCAGGCTGAACAGTCGGAAGCTGCGTCAGAACACTTGCCTGCACGTCGCTGAATCTGTGAAATACGGGAGAATTGACTCTGAGCCAGTGACACACGAGCGAACCGTGATCTGTCTCCTGCCAGGTCATTAATGGGTCGTAATTATTGCCCTTCGGGGCTTCCGCACCCTCGACAAGCAGTATCCGCGCACAGGGACAGGTCTCACCGTCGGGGAAATTCCCAGACAGCTTATCCTGGAGCATCTCGTTGTAGATCATACTCAAAAGCCTTGTCAGCATAAGCCATTTAAGTGAATTGACAGACATATCGTTTCCGTAAAAGCCAACCGAGCGAAGCTTTTCTTCATTTTTTTCAAAGAAAGCCTTTATGTTACCGGTAGTTTCTTTCAGAATATCTGCCTTCGCTTGAAAGCGAGCGTCGATCTCACGTCTGGTGAAGATCAGCACATTTGTCTGATAAGATCCGTTCTTTTCGGTCATCAGTTCATAGTCCAGAAGATTTCTTATCTCGTCCTCCAGATAGGCAGTGGGCACACCAAGCTGTAAACCGAGCTGCTCCTCATTCTGCTTGTCATAATAGCACGCCATCAGAATATTCTGCTGAATGCTGCTGAAATGCATTCCCCCATAATCTCTGACAGGCGTATCGAGCCAGCGCCATTCCAGTTTAACGGGGTTATAGCTGTATTCTCCGAAATTTCTTTCCATAGAAAAGCCCTCCTTGATTCGTTTCCTTGATTGGAATAACAGGTATTTCACCATACTTTGCGTCAGCGAAAAGCGAGCCG
>JBJFGA010000165.1:0-3338 GCA_051892275.1 Oscillospiraceae bacterium
CCGATAAGCTCTGCTTCTTCTGCCTGCCGTTCTGGTATATCTGCTCGACCTCGTCCACCTTCTGGACTATCTGACGTGCGTACTGGAGGAATTCCTCGCCGTCCGGGGTGATGGAAATACCCTTTGTGGTGCGTCGGAATATAGTTATCCCGAGGGATTCTTCCAGCTCTTTGATAGCGCGGCTCAGGTTCGGCTGCCCCATGTACAGGTTTTCGGCTGCCTTGCTTATGGAACGTGTTTTAGCTACTTCTACGGCATATTTCAGATGAAGAATGTTCAATCAATTACCTGCTTTCGTATGATTTCTTCCGTTGGCGGAGTAATATTTATGTTAAAGATTTGTCAAATTGCGCTGCTGTTTCAGTCTCTTTCCAGTGCGGTAATACCACTTCTTACCATCTTCACGATACCAAACGGCTTCAGCAGGTTGATGAAGCTGTCTATCTTCTCGGGCTTGCCAGTTAGTTCCAGCATGATACTTGTGTCGCCGATGTCCACTGACTTCGCACGGAACAGGTTTGCAACCTCGATGATATCGTGCCTGTCCTCGACCGAACGACCCGCCCGGACGATGATGTGCTCACGGCAGACCGCGTCGGTGAGGATCTTGACCTCCAGCACGTCATGCAGCTTCATGAGCTGGTTCTTTATCTGTTCCAGCACCTTGATGTCGCCGGAAGCCACGATGGTGAGCCTTGAAATGTTCGGCACCTCTGTTTCTGCGGCGTTCAGGCTCTTTATGCTGAAGCACCGTCTGCTGAACAGGCTGGAAACACGCAGCAGCACGCCCTCTTTATTTGCAACTTTAACTGATAATACATATTCCTGCATAATCACGCCTCCAGATCAATGCTTGTGATGGGGTTTACTACCGGCTTTCCGGCGGGAATCATCGGCAGAACGTTGATATCGCGGTCGATGCGCACCTCTATCATTACCGGCGCGGATTTGGATATCTCCAGCGCCTTTGCCAGCGTGGGAGCGATCTCCTCGGTCTTTTCGATGACGAAGGTCTGTATTCCGAAAGCTTCGCCAAGCTTCTCGTAGTTGATATTGCGCGCGTCAAGGGTGGTCTGTGAGAAGTGCTTGCTGTAAAACAATCTCTGCCACTGGCGTACCATTCCCAAAACGTTATTATTGACAACGATCTCGATTATATTAATGCCATGAGCGGAAGCGGAAATAAGCTCGTTCAGGTTCATTGCGAAAGAGCCGTCGCCCGCCATGTTTACAACCGTCTTATCGGGGTTGCCCACCTTTGAGCCGATGGCTGCGCCCAGACCGAAGCCCATAGTACCCAGACCGCCGGACGTTACGAAGGTGCGGGGGTGTTTGTAACGGTAGTATTGCGCAGCCCACATCTGCGTCTGACCCACTTCGGTGGTGATAATAGCCTCGCCGCCGGTCTGACGGTCAAGCTCCTCAATGACAGCCTCGGGAGTTACCGGAAGCTCGTCGGTTCCAGTCTGTACCGGCTCGCCGAAATCACCGTCAAGTATCTCTGTGTTCCACTCCGGGTGGGACTGCTGCGCCAGCTTTTCGTTAATTGCGGAAAGCACGGCCTTAACATCGCCATTCACGGTCTGGAACACCTCAACGTTCTTGTTGAACTCTGCCGGGTCGATGTCTATGTGGATTATCTTAGCCTGCTTACCGAACACGGAGGTATCGCCGGTAACACGGTCGGAGAATCTCGTGCCGATACCAACGAACAGGTCGCATTTATTGAGGGCATAAGCCGCCTTTACAGTGCCGTGCATACCGAGCATGCCTATGTAACGGCGGTCGGTCTGGTCGTAAGCGCCCTGACCCATCAGCGAGCAGGAAACAGGGGCGTCCGCAAGTTCAGCCAGCTTTTTAAGTTCATCGGAAGCGCCGGAGGCTATAACGCCGCCGCCCACGTAAATATACGGCTTCTTTGCATTTGCGATAAGTTCGGCAGCTGCGTTTATATCCGCCTCGTTGAGGGGAGGATTCTCCTCAGGCTGCTGTGCGGGCTGGGAGGTGTATTCTGCGAAAGCCTGTGTGATGTCCTTGGGAACGTCCACCAGAACCGGTCCTTTTCGTCCTGTATTTGCGATGCAGAACGCAAGGCGAATAGTGTCCGCAAGTTCGTCCACCGACTTCACGATGAAGTTGTGCTTGGTTATAGGCATGGTTATGCCGGTGATGTCCACCTCCTGGAAGGAGTCCAGACCCAGCAGCCCGCAGGAAACGTTTCCGGTGATAGCGACCAGCGGCACGGAATCCATGTAAGCGGTAGCGATACCGGTAACGAGGTTAGTTGCTCCGGGGCCGGACGTTGCAATGACAACGCCGGTCCTGCCTGTGGAACGTGCATAGCCGTCCGCAGCGTGGCACGCGCCCTGCTCGTGGCAGGTAATAACGTGCTTTATTTTATCGCTGTACTTGTACAGACTGTCATAAATATTCAGAACAGCTCCTCCCGGATAGCCGAAAACGGTATCCGCGCCCTGTTCGAGCAGACATTCAACGATTATATCTGAACCGCTCAATCTCATGAAAAAATCACCTTTCCTCTGTATATTGTGTTAAGCATGTCTGCATGATACTGCAAACAGCATATATATTTATTTTACCACATACTTCGTATGTTGTCAATGATATAATAGCAGAAATTTCACTATTTTCCTTGCAAAAAACCGGTTGGCAGTGTAAAATGAACCAACCGGTCGTCTAATTATTTCTTCATCATAGCAAAAGCCACCAGCTCCGCTAGATTTTCCTCGCAGACGAAGTCGCAGCCGTCGCGAAGTATCGCGACCATTTCCTCTGTGCCGGGCTTGTTCTGCTTTTCAAGGTCAGAACGTATTTCCTGCAGCAGCTTTTTCTGGAGCCATTTCAGGCTGCTGAAGTCCAGTGCGCCGCGCAGGTAGAACAGAGGGGCATCGGTCTTGTTTGCCTCTTTTAATATCTCCGAATATTTCTGACCCGGTGCGTTCATTCCAACCGCCGCAACGCATTCCAGCTTCCACAGCTTCTGTGCCTTTGGCAGCCCCTGTATTTTGTTTGCGAACACCCACCCGAGGAACAGGCATTCCTCACCACGTGGAACGGCTTTCTTTGCCTCCTTCAGAGAGTACGCCCTGACTCCGAGCTTGTCGGCGAGAAGCTGCGCGTATCTCTGAGTGCTGCCGGAGTTTGATTCGTATATTATCGCATTCATAGTCTGAAGCGTCCTTTCAGTTGATAGGTCAGTTGGTGACCAATTGTGCGGACTGCTGTTCCCGCAGAGCCTTTTTGCGGTTCTTCTCGAAATACATCAGCTGGTCGGTGGCTCTTACCATTTCCTCAAAATCAGAGCTTTGGCTTATCGG
>JBJFGA010000166.1:0-13669 GCA_051892275.1 Oscillospiraceae bacterium
GGAACAGACGGGTCGATGATGTTCGGAATAGTCATCATTATCTTCTTGACCTTCTCGGACAGTTCCTCCTCCTGCTGTTCCAGCGCAGCCAGTTCGTCAGAAAACTCCTTAACCTGTGCCTTAGCCTTTTCAGCCTCGTCCTTCATGCCCTTAGCCATGAAACCGCCTATCTCCTTGGAAATGCGGTTTCTGTACGCTCTGAGTGAGTCGCCTCTCTGCTGAGCCTTGCGAAGCTGCGCGTCCAGCTCAATAACCTCGTCAACCAGCGGAAGCTTGCTGTCCTGGAACTTTTTCTTGATATTTTCCTTAACAGCGTCAGGGTTCTCTCTTAAAAACTTAATGTCGATCATTTTCTTTGCCTTTCTTTTTCTTATATTGATTCAGGTTTTGTCCTGTAAATAGCATATACACCGGTATTTCGGCGTTTCACTTCACATTCATCAGCTGAAGTATTCCCTCAAGCTGTTCCTTGTCCTCAAATGCGATCTGTAAGGTATTAGTTTTCTTTCCCTCGCAGATTTTCACCTTAGTGCCTAGCGCCTCTGTCAGACTTATCTCCACCTCGGTGTAGTAGGCCATTCTCGGCTTTACCTCGGTCTGATTTTCTTCCCGCTTAGCCTCTCGTTTTGCGATAGCCTCAATGCTTCTAACGCTAAGTTCGCCCTCCGAAGCCCTGACAGCTATTTCAGTCATAAGCGCCGGGTCCTTGATTGCCTTCAGTGCCTTGCAGTGTCCCGCAGAAAGCCTGCCGTCCGCCAGCAAATCACGCACCCCTATCGGCAGCGTGAGCAGACCCAGACTGTTTGCGATAGAAGAACGCGCCTTGCCGAGCGCCTTTGAAAGCTGATCCTGCGTCATCTTGTAGGTATCTATCAACTCACGGTAGCCCTGTGCTTCTTCAATAGGGTTCAGGTTTTCGCGCTGCAAATTCTCAATTAACGCAACCTGCATTACCTGTTCTTCCGACAGGTCGTCCCGAATAACAACCGGTACCTCGCTCAACCCAGCAATTTTAGCGGCTCTCCACCGCCGTTCGCCGGCAATTATCTGATAGTTCCCGGTAGCCAGCGGACGAACCAGCAACGGCTGTAAAACGCCGTTCACCCGGATTGACTCCGCAAGCTGCTCCATTGATTCCTTATCGAACACCTTTCGGGGCTGCCCCTTGTTAGGTTCTATCTCGGAGATTCGCAGCGTTCTAAGACCGTCGGACTCCTCCATTGTGTTATCGTCAAACAGGCTGCTGTAATCTCCGCCTATTCGTTTATTGCTCATTATTTTTTCTCCATTTCACGGCATTTTTCCAGAACCTCTTTAGACAGCCGCTTGTAAGCGTCCGCACCCTTGGAGTTCTTGTCGTAGAAGATGATAGGCTCACCGTGGCTCTGTGCCTCGGTTATTCTTACGTTTCTCGGAACTTCCGTCTTAAAAATCACATCAGACGGGAACGTTCTCTTGATGTCCCGCATGATCTCATTGCTTGCCAGCAGTCGTCTGTCCATCATTGTGAATACGATTCCCATCAGCTGCAGATCCTTGTTAGCAGCCCGCTTGACCTTCTTAACCGTCTGCATCAGCTGTGCCAGACCCTCCAGTGCAAAAGGTTCGCACACCATCGGCACGATAATTCTGTCGCAAGCCACCAGCGCATTTATTGCCAGCACACCCAGTGAAGGCAGACAATCCACGATAATTATATCATAATCGTCCTTCACCTGTAAAATGATTTTCCGCAGCTGATGATTGCGATGCTCAACGTCCGCAAGCTGTAATTCAGCCTCGCAAAGCTGATTTGTTGCCGGAATAATGTCCACATTCTTGTATCTTGTCTTGATGATTGCTTCCTGCGGCCTTGCTTCTCCCATAATTATCTGATATGTAGAGATATCCAGCGTTTTCTTTTTAATTCCGAATCCGGTCGTAGAGTTTCCCTGTGGGTCGAAATCTATCAGTAGTACTTTCTTCCCCAGCGTACCCAGTCCGGCAGCAATATTTATCGACGTAGTTGTCTTGCCCACGCCGCCCTTCTGGTTTACAACACCGATTACAACGCTCACTTATTTTCCCCCTTACTAGTTGTTTTTCATCTCACCTCTCTATTATATCACACTATTATGAAAAAATAAAGTCCTTTTTATAAAAAATGTTCCACATAGAACAATTTTTCGACTTTGTCTGCCGAAATGTTCCATGTGGAACAATGTGTTTTGCTGTCGAACAATCATATTTCCGCCGCTGAATGTATCTTTATAGTGTATTCATAATAATCACCGTTCCGGTTCATCACAGTCTCACAGTCAATATTAGCCTCTTTCATTGTCTTAACGATTTTGTTTATGCTGTTTATGTAAAGCCGTGGTACGGGAAACAATATTTTTTTTCTTGCAGTAGCAGTATGCTTGACTTCACTCGCCCTATTGACTTCAACCGACTTACTTAACGACCCATTTAAGATACTCTCCACCAGATTTTCCGTCTGCTCAATACTAAGCCGGTTTTTGATGACATCACCAAGCACACGCACTCTATCCCCCTGATTATCCAGCCTGATAATAGCCCGCGCCTGCCTCTCAGAGATGTTACCCCTTACAATAAGACCCCTCTCTGCGTCGCTGAACCTCAGCAGTCTTAGTTTATTTGCAATAGTTGACTGTGCCTTTCCCAGACGTGCAGCAGCCTCCTCTTGAGTCAGCCCGTAATAACTGATCAACTTTTCAATAGCCACAGCCTCCTCAAAAAAGCTAAGGTCCCGCCTCTGAATGTTCTCAATCAGTGCCAGTACAGCCGATTTCTCATCATCAGCGTCAATAACAATACACGGAACCTCGTCCAATCCGCACATTTTTGCCGCCCTTAGCCTTCTCTCCCCGCTGACGATCTCATAATTCACGCCACACTTACGCACATTGATAGGCTGCAAAATTCCGTTCTCTCGTATGCTTACCGCAAGCGAATTTAGTTCTTCCCCGCTGAATTCCACCCTCGGCTGCGATCTGTTCGGCACAATAAGACCAACATCAATAGAAACCACCCGCTGAACCTGCTTTTCTTTATTCTTGAACAACCCAGTCATAATAAACTTCCTTTCTCATGTAATAAAAAGCTTTTGATAACTCAATTATAACACAACCAGGAAATATTATCCACAATAAAATATCGCATTTCCACCCAAAAACCGACGAAACACAACAAAAAAAGCCGCATTAAAGCGGCTTTTTCGAGATATTTGCTGAACTTCTGGGGTATTTTGTCGGAGTCTGCGATAATTTTTTAACCACAACCAAACGCCTGTTGTCGCCATTAGTAAGCTGATAATCTCTTACCTGATGAATTACTCCCCCCAGTTTAGACACTGCCCCCTCCGCCGCCGAAATATCCTCATTTACCGATTTCAGCGCAAGAAACATTCCCCCGACCCTGACAAACGGCACACAATATTCCGCCAGAACCGGCATTCCAGCCACTGCCCGTGCAGTAGCGAAATCAAAGCACTCGCGCTTCTTCCGTCCCAGTTCCTCGCTCCGCGCATGAATAATATCAGCCGAAATTCCGATCTCCGAGCAAGCCTTCTCCAGATATACGCACCGTTTATTTAGACTATCGCACAGTGTCCCCCGAAGATCCGTTCTTACAATAAGCAGCGGCAGCGCCGGAAAACCCGCACCAGTACCCACGTCAATAAACGAGCTGCCCTGTGGAATTTCAACCATATAAAACGGCAAAACACTGTCCACAAAATGTTTCACAACGACTTCAGAGAACTCTGTAATTGAAGTAAGATTAACATTCTGATTATACTCCACCATAAAATCGCACAACCGTACAAACTTGTCAGCCATTTCATCTGTGATCTGAATATCAGCCATTTTGAACTGATCAATAACATACGCAATTCTCTCCGCGTTATTCATTTTCCTTCTCCTTTCCGCCATTCTTACCAGCCAGACTTGCCAGCCAAATAAGCAGCACAGATACGTCCGCGGGATTTACACCGGAAATACGCCCAGCCTGCCCAACATTAAGTGGTCTGAACTTATTCAGCTTCTCCTGAGCCTCCAAACGAAGCCCCTTTATCGTCTTATAATCAACATCAACCGGCAGCGACTTCTCCTCCAGCTTTCTCATCTTTTCAATCTGTTCCTGCTGAATTTTGATATAACCCGAGTACTTCAACTCAATCTCCAGCTTATTGACCAGCGAAAACTTAAGCTTTGGCCGCTCCTTATCAAACTCCGCGAAATCCGAGTAACTTAGCTGCGGACGCTTCAAAAGCTCCACAAGCCTGACCCCGGCGGATATCTCTGATGTTCCCCTTTCCCTAAGCAGCGCATTGACTTCATCACTCGGGTGAATAGTCACCGACTTGATTCGTTCCAGTTCCCGCGCACAAATCTCCTTCTCCTCCAGATACTTCTTATACCTCTCATCGGACACCAGTCCCACCTTGTATCCGACAGGCAGCAGTCTGTCAGCCGCATTATCCTGGCGAAGAATAAGCCGGTACTCGCTCCTTGAAGTCATCATTCTGTAAGGCTCATTGCATCCTTTTGTAACAAGGTCGTCAATTAGCGTTCCAATATAGCTCGAAGCCCTGTCGAGAATCATTGGTTCTCTACCCGAGATTTTTAGAGCCACATTTATTCCTGCCACAACCCCCTGCGCCGCAGCCTCCTCATATCCGCTTGTACAGTTAAACTGACCCGCGCCGTAAAGCCCGGAAATTCTCTTGAATTCCAGCGTCGGCAGCAATTCAAGCGGGTCACAGCAGTCGTACTCGATTGCATAAGCCGGCCGCATTATCTCCACATTTTCCAGCCCCTTTATAGTTCTCAAAAACTTCTCCTGCACGTCCTCCGGGAGTGAAGAAGACATTCCCTGCAAATAGTATTCGTCAGTATCCAATCCCATCGGCTCAACGAATAGCTGATGCCGTTCCTTATCCCTGAACCGCACGATTTTGTCCTCAATACTTGGGCAGTACCGCGGACCAACACCCTCTATCCGACCTGAATACAGCGGCGACCTGTCCAGATTATCCAGAATGACCCTATGTGTATTCTCATTCGTATAAGTAATATAGCAGTCTGCCACATTATGCAGTTCATTCTCATTATCGAAAGCAAACGGCACGATCTGTTCGTCCCCGGTCTGCTTTTCCATCACTGAGAAATCAATAGACCGCTTGTGTACCCTCGCGGGAGTGCCTGTTTTGAACCTCCTCATAGAAACGCCCAATGCCTTCAGACACTCCGTCAGCCCGGTAGACGGCATAACATTATCCGGACCACTGTAGTAATTCAACTCGCCAATGTGTATCTTGCCATTCAGATAAGTTCCGGTAGTGATAATAGCCGCCTTCACCGGGTGAATTGCCCCCAGCTTAGTCCGAACCGCAGTCACTTTACCGTCCACAACGTCCACCGAAGTGACCTCCGCCTGCTTGATAAACAGGTTCGGCGTATTTTCAAGTGTCTGCTTCATATAGGTATGATACTTCACACGATCACTCTGTACCCTAAGACTATGCACCGCCGGACCTTTGCCGCGGTTAAGTATCCTGGACTGAATAAAAGTTGCGTCTGCCGCCTTGCCCATTTCCCCGCCCAGCGAATCAATCTCGCAAACGATCTGCCCCTTGGCAGACCCGCCGATGCTCGGATTACACGGCATATTAGCGATACAATCCAGCGACAGCGTGAAAATCGCGGTTTTCATACCCAGCCGCGCCGCAGCCAGAGCCGCCTCGCAGCCTGCATGTCCCGCGCCTATCACCGCTACATCATATTCCTCCAGCGTATAAGCCACGCCCATAAAAACTTCCTTTCCATTCGACACAATCAAGTATATTATGTGGATATGTTCCATGTGGAACAATGAGTATTCTCAAAAATTCGCCCGAATAAAAAATCCGGGCGAACCTTTATCAAATTGTCATGAACAAATTATTCATTATCAGAGGTATCTTCCTCTGCCGGATTATCCTCGTCCTCCGATAACTCTTCAGCCTCAACGACTTCCTCAGCCTCCGCATTGAGCGAAGCCTGAATTTCCTCATCAGAAACCTTTTCAATTTCTTCGGTGCTTTCAGACTCATCATGCGCCGTTCTAGTGAACGAAGCAACCTTGCTGTCGTCCGCAAGTCTCATAACGCGAACGCCAGAAGCAGGACGACCCATGATTCTCATATCATTAGCCCTAAACCGTATAATTACGCCGTCAGTGCTGATAAGGATAACATCATCGTCCGGACCAAGCGTTCTGATACCGCAAACGTAGCCCTTCTCATCGCTAACCGGGTAATTCTTCAGACCCATACCTCCGCGCCGCTGCATACGATAGCTGGAAACAGCGCACCGCCGTCCCATACCCTTTTCTGTAACGGTAAGGATAGTCGCATTGTCGTCAAATACCTTAGTAGCGCCGACAACAAAATCACCCTCACGCAGCTTGATTGCACGAACGCCCCTCGCCTGCCTACTCAGCGAACGGCAGTCGCACTCGTCGAAGCAGATAGCGTAGCCATTGCGTGAAGCCGCAAGTATACGGCAGTCACCCTCGGTAAGGAACGCAGCCGCGATCTCGTCACCCTCGGCGAGAGTAACAGCGCGCAGACCCTTTTTGCGGACATTCTTGTATTCTGACAGATTAGTACGCTTAACAATACCATTCTTAGTAACGCAGATAAAGAACTTATTTTCTGCGAAATCATGGGTAGTCATCATCGCCGCAACGCGCTCACCCTCGTTGAGCTGGAGCAGATTAACGATATTCATACCGCGTGACTGCTTGCTTCCCTCGGGAATCTCATAGCACTTCAGCCGATACATATTTCCCTGGTTGGTGATAAACAGAATATTCTCATGGCTGGAGGAGATGAACATATTCTCCACGAAATCCTCGTCCCTCTGCTTCATGCCGGAAACGCCCTTACCGCCGCGCTTCTGTATGTTGTAGACCTCCACCGGCTGACGCTTGATGTAGCCTATATTAGTGTAGGTAACAACGCAGTCCTCCTCGGGGATAAGGTCCTCAATATCGACCTCGCCGCTAACCGGCTCTATCTTAGTGCGCCGCGCGTCGTTGTACTTTTTCTTAATAGCGAGCAGCTCGTCGCCGATAACATGCAGCAGCTTATTGTGGTCTGCAAGTATTTCACGCAGTTCCTTAATAATGCCACGCTTCTCCTGAAGTTCGTCGATTACCTTGGACTTCTCCATACCAGTCAGCGCACCTAATCTCATCTGCACGATAGCGTCTGCCTGTACTTCGGTCAGCGAGTAAGTCCCCTCCTCAAAGAAGCCGGTCTGCGAAACGTCAATATTCTTAAACCGCTCAACCAACCGTTCCTTGCCCTCCTGGATAGTCTTGCTGGAACGCAGGATAGCGATGACCTCGTCAATGAAGTCAATAGCGATAAGGAAGCCCTCAAGGATATGCGCTCTCTCCAGCGCCTTTTCAAGGTCGAACTTAGTTCTTCTGGTAACAACATCTACCTGGAAATCAAGATAGTAATCCAGACATTCTTTCAATGTAAGAATTTTAGGCTGACCATTGACAAGCGCCAGCATAATTACGCCGACAGTATCCTGCAGCTGCGTAAAGGAATACAGCTTGTTGAGCACCACGTTAGCATTAGCGTCCCGCTTCAGCTCAATAACGATTCTCATACCATTACGGTCAGATTCATCACGTACAGCGCTGATACCCTCGATACGCTTATCCCGCACAAGGTCGCCAATGCTCATAAGCAGCCGCGCCTTGTTGACCATGTAAGGTATCTCGTCAATAATAATGCGGGTATGATTGTTTTCCTCAACAATATCAGCCCTGCCGCGCAGAATAATCTTTCCGCGTCCGGTATAATAAGCGGAACGAATGCCGCTGTAACCCATGATGATACCGCCTGTCGGGAAGTCAGGACCCTGTATCTGGGTCATAAGCTCCTCGATAGACACATCTGGGTTATCTATCATCAGCATAAGCGCGTCAATTACCTCGCCGAGGTTATGCGGCGGGATATTTGTAGCCATACCGACCGCGATACCGTTACTGCCGTTCACCAGCAGATTAGGGAATCTTGACGGAAGCACCACCGGCTCCAGCAGCTTATCGTCATAGTTCGTGGTGAAATCCACCACCTTCTTGCCGATATCCTGTGTCATCTCGTTTGATATCTTCGCAAGCCTTGCCTCTGTATAACGGTAAGCCGCCGCCGGGTCGCCGTCCACCGAACCGAAGTTGCCGTGACCGTCGATAAGCGGGTAACGCAGTGAGAAATCCTGCGCCAGACGAACCAGCGCGTCATAAACCGAAGCGTCACCGTGGGGGTGATACTTACCAAGCACCTCACCGACGGTATAAGCGCACTTTCTGAACGGCTTGTCCGAGGTATTTCCGGCGTCGTTCATGGTGTAGATTATACGGCGGTGAACCGGCTTCAGACCGTCCCTGACGTCCGGCAATGCTCTTGAAGTGATTACCGACATCGAATAGGTGATAAACGATGTTTTCATCGTCTGTTCAAGATCAACATTTATAAGCTTTTCCAAGCTGAAATCAATATCCATTGTTCCTCCCAATACACAGGAAACTCCCTGCTGTCAATAATACAAACCACGCAAAAACACGCCGTCAGTCAGAATTCTCCCCTGCCAGACTGCCGGAAAGAAACTCCCTGACCGCATTTTCCTGCTCCACCGAAAGACACCGCTTCGGGAAGCAGTAGATCTGCTGCCGGTTGAACACCAGCATAAGCGACTCGTCGTTCTCCATAAATTCCAGCAGATCCTGCCCGATAATAAACGTAGTTTTCAGCGGCGAGATAATATCCTCGTCCGCCTCCTCGTCGATTTTGACGTGGACCTCATTCACCTTCGGGCGAATGATGGTTTCGATCTCTATCCTATCCTCAAAGAACCGTGCATGGTAATCCTCCGGATTCATGTCCTTCAGCGCGTCAATAGTTTTTCTGCGTGAACGCTTCTTGTCCGTAATGCTGTAAACCAGTCCAAACCCGCAGAACATCAGCGCCGCATAAGCGAACACCGAGGTCGGATTGAGCACGATAGCGACAACGACCGCCACCGTCAGAACAGCGTAAGCGACCACCGAAAGCGTATTTCGTCTGCTCTTATACTTCTGCTGAAACGCTTTCATTGCGCCGTCTATCTCCTCCAGCGTATTATCATAGCTGAACTCAATAACAGTAACACTCTCCTGACTCTCGACCAGCTCTTCCTTACCGCCGAGATCCGGCAAAAGTCCGTTAGAAATACCGATCACTTCCTTCAGTCAACTTACAATTAGTAATATATCTATCAAAATATACTATCAGTAATTAGAAATCAAGGTCGCGAACCAACGTAGCATTCTGTTCAATGAACTCTCTGCGCGGCTCAACCTTGTCGCCCATAAGAATGGTCATGATCTCGTCCGCCTTAGCCGCGTCCTCAACAGTAACGCGCAGCATAGTCCGTGTCTCCGGATTCATGGTAGTTTCCCACAGCTGCTCCGGGTCCATCTCACCAAGACCTTTGTATCGCTGAACATCGACCTTTGAGCCATTCTCGCCGGAAAGCTCGCTGATATAAACATCGCGCTCCTCGTCCGAGAATGCGTACTTGACGTTCTTTCCCTTAGAAACCTTGAACAGCGGCGGCTGCGCGATATAAACATGCCCCTGTTCTATCAAAGGACGCATAAATCTGAAAAAGAACGTAAGCATCAGCGTACTGATATGCGCACCGTCCACATCGGCATCTGCCATAACGATAACCCGCCCATACCGCAGCTTATTTATGTCGAAATCCTCCGCGATACCGGTACCAAGCGCCTTTACAACCGGCAGCAGCTTGTCGTTGTTGTAAACCTTATCCGCTCTTGCCTTCTCAACATTGAGCATCTTGCCCCACAGCGGAAGGATAGCCTGGAACCGCCTGTCACGGCCGCTCTTAGCCGAACCGCCCGCAGAATCTCCCTCGACGATATAAATTTCAGTGACCGAGGGGTCGCTCTCCGAGCAGTCCGCCAGCTTTCCAGGAAGCCCGTTACTGTCCATTACAGACTTTCTCTTAGCTTCCATAGCCTTCTTAGCAGCGTCACGAGCCGCCTGCGAATTAATAGCCTTGTTCATTATTATCATCGCAGTCTCGGGGTGCTCCTCAAAGTAATAAGTCAGCTGTTCAGTAGCTATCTTGTATACTATCGGCTGTACCTCCGGATTACCCAGCTTGCCCTTGGTCTGACCCTCAAACTCGCACTCCGGCAGCTTTACCGAAATGATAGCATTGATAGCCTCTCTTATAGCCTCGCCGCTGATAGGGGTGAATGGCTTTTCTTCCTCGCCCTTCTTTGCAGCCTTCTTCTTAGGCTTGTTCTTCTCCTGGTTCTCCTTAAAAGCCTTTGTATAGTCATTCACTACCTTGCTTAGCGCCCTCTTGAAGCCAAGCTCATGAGTACCGCCCTCGCCGGTATGGATATCGTTAGCGAACGACCGGAAAATCTCGCTGTTGAAGTCCGTGGTATACTGGAACGCGATCTCAACATTGATACCGTCCATATCCCCTGTAAGGAAAATAACGTCCGGGTGGAGAACGTCCGCGCCGCGCTTTTTGTTGAGCCATTCAATATAGCTCCTGATACCGCCCTCGTACACCATTTCCTCGTGCACCGGATTTTCCGGGTCGCGGGTATCAGACAGCCGTATCTTCAGACCGCCGTTAAGGAACGCCTTCTCGCGCAGCCTGTCCTGTAAAGTCGCATAATTGAATACCGTGGTATGGAAGATCTCCGCGTCCGGCTTGAAAGTAACGGTAGTACCTGTGTGGTCAGTGGTGCCGATGACCTTTATCGGCTCGCTGTACTCACCCCGCTCAAACCGCTGAAAATGAATATTCTTGCCGTCGTGAATTTCGACCTCCAGCCATTCCGACAGAGCGTTTACGACAGAAGCGCCCACGCCGTGCAGACCTCCGGCAACCTTATATCCACCGCCGCCGAATTTACCTCCGGCATGAAGCACGGTGAACACGACAGTAGCCGCAGAAATGCCCTCAGAATGGTTTATCGCGGTAGGAATACCACGACCATTATCTCTTACCCTGATGACGTCTCCGGGCAGAATATCCACGTTGATTTCGGTACAGTAACCTGCCAATGCCTCGTCAATAGAATTATCTACTATCTCGTAAACAAGGTGATGCAGACCGCCCTCACCGGAAGACCCGACATACATACCCGGACGCTTTCTTACAGCCTCCAGTCCCTTTAAGACTTGTATGTCGTCAGCGCCGTAGCTCAGATTGTTTTCATTTTCAGCCATAAATAAACCATTTCCCTCCATGTCATACCGAACATGATTCAGTACTTAAAAGCCCAGCAATTTCAGAATTGCATATATTATATATAGTATACCACAAATCCACGATAATTGCAAGCATTTCCGCAAAAAATAACCCCACGAAAGCAAAAAATGCAACCTTTATAACGGATATTCAGTATTATTTACAGAAACCCAACACACCCAATACAAAGGAGGATACAATGAAGAAAATACTACCGCTTATTACCGCAATTATTCTGTTATGCGTACTCTCACTCCCCGCCTCAGCGCAGTCAATCTATGAATATCTGCACGGCGTTGCATGGACGAATATTGAACCTCTCCCCTCTTCCAAAAACATATCTATCCCCGGCACAATAATCATCACCAAAAGCACCACCATCACCGACAAAAACATAATAATCGAAACCAACGGCATACTTGAAATAAAGAACGGAGCCTCACTCACTCTGCAAAATACCCGCATCTTCATAGAAAACGGCGGCACAATAAAAATAACCGACGGTACGCTGAAAGTCAAGGGCAGAAGCGTCCTCGACAATAACGGAACAATAGTCGTTGAGGAAGCCGGAAAAATAAACATCACCTATGGATTTTTCAACGTACTGCCGGAAGCAAAATTCATAAACAATGGCAAATTCACCGGTTATAAAGGCAAAAACCTGACCTCCACCCTCTCACAAATCAAATCATTTGACAGCGCCTTTGATCTGTCAGACTATGTAATATCTCTCCGTGTAATACCGGACAGCGCCACAGACATTTACCCATCACGAACGACCATAGACCTTTTTTATCGCATTGATAATATAAGAACGGACTACCGCTATATATTGACCCTCACCAAAAACAAACTGAACTTCACTCACCCCGACCAACCCCCGTCCGAAATATACACCCCCGAACTGATAGACTCCCTCCGCGCCCGCGTGGAACAGTACACCGCCCCCGCAGAAAACTATGCCTGTATCCAGCGCCAGAGTTATTTTCTAT
The DNA here is from genome assembly GCA_051892275.1 of Oscillospiraceae bacterium. Classification (GTDB taxonomy): domain Bacteria; phylum Bacillota; class Clostridia; order Oscillospirales; family Ruminococcaceae; genus CAG-115. The sequence continues at coordinate 12,335 of JBJFGA010000166.1, forward strand.
ACTATTACAATGCCACCAAATATAATGAACCCGGCACGCTTATAGCAGAAACCCTCAGTTACTTCACAGACGGAGAAATAATAGCTGACAATGTGACCCAAGAATATATTTAGCGATTTGAACAATTGAAATATATATAAAGCCGCGCTAATTTGTGCGGCTTTTTTCAAAAAAAATTTCAAAACCCCTTGCAATTTCAAAAATAGTGTGATATAATAAAATATATTATTATGGTCGTTCAGTATATATCAGAAATAGAACTGCTGAGCGCTAAATAAGACAATAAATCAAGAGTATGCAGAAATGCTGCTCCGATTGAATAGCTATGGAGGTGAAAATTAATGCCGAATATCAAGTCTGCAAAGAAGAGAGTTCTTATCACTAAGGCAAGAACAGAGGCTAACAAGGCTTCCAAGACTGCTCTCAAAACAGTTATAAAGAAGGCTCGTGCCGAGGGTGCTGACGCTGCCACTATCAAGACCGCAGTTGTAAGTGTAGATAAGGCTGCAGGTAAGGGTCTTATTCACAAGAATAAGGCTGCTCGTCTGAAGTCTCAGCTTGCAAAGAAAGCTAACGCTTCTGCATAATTTACTTGAGAAAGCAAACATACACCCGCAGGCGAAAAGCAGGCGGGTGATTGTTTTTATAAAGAAAAAAGCAGGTTAAAGACAGATAAAGGGGGACATATCATGACCGGAACAGACAGAGAGATAAAAGACATAGCGGCGATAGAAAAGTTGCTGAAAACAGCGCAGGTATGCCGCATAGCGCTGATGAACGGCGAATACCCGTATGTGATACCGATGTGCTTCGGCTATAAGCTGGGCGACGGACATCTTGAGCTTTACTTCCACACCTCACCGAAAGGCAAGAAAATCGACCTGATAAAGAAGAATAACATAGCAGGCTTTGAGATAGACCACCTCTCCGGCATTATCAGGGACGAGAACGACTGCGGCGTAACCGCCATATATGAATGCATAACCGGCACAGGTTCAGTTGAGATAATCAACGGTATTGAGAAGCTGACAGGTCTGACCTCGATAATCAGCAAATATGATGAAGAAAAGATGGAGCACAAATTCAGCGAGCAGGTTCTGAATAACATAGTTCTTCTGAAGCTCACCGCCGACAGCTTCTGCTGCCGCACACACGAGGTCGCACAGGAAAAAATCGACCTGCCGAAAATATAATACTATTATTGAACAGCCTCTTCTGCGGCATTGCCGCCAAACCGCACACTTGTGCGGATAGAAGTGTTTTTTGCCCCAGCAGAGCTTGGGCAAAAAACGGATTTCAAAAGCCCGCTTCGCGGGCAAAACTAGGTTTTTCGAC
>JBJFGA010000167.1:0-13548 GCA_051892275.1 Oscillospiraceae bacterium
TTCCCATAAATGAACATACTTGATAATTTTTAACAGCCGAAGATACTCGTCAGAATTAATCTTTTCTTGGGATAATTCTGCAACAACTATTTCTCTTAAGTGCTTTAAAAGTTCATGATAGTAATAATCGCATGACAGAATTGAGCTGAAGCATTCTCTTGCCATTTTTTGCCGGTCTTGTGTACAGTCCTTGTCCTCGTACAATAGGACGAATAGCATTTTATAATAGTCATAAATAAACTGAAACAATTTCAGTTTATATGTTAGCCCGATATCCTCCCAATAATACTCGCTGCATATTACAAACCAGAAAAAAATGATAATAGCCTCAGCAGGTTTATTAATTGTTTCAACCCACTCCATACTATCTTGACAAAAGTCAGTAAAGCTTAATTCTACAATAAGCTCCATCAGTTTTTGCGCATAATCATGTCTGGTTTCTTTTATGTCTTGATATTCCAACGGAATCACTAAATAGGAATCTTCGTCGGTAAACAGACATAGCGCTACAGAAATCATCCATAATAATTTTTCCCTATTGGATTCCTTGAATATATTATGTTCCTTGGAGTTAGAGTTGACTATTCTAGGAAAGGTTTCCGGGCAGAACTCGGACCAGGGTTTTGGCAGCTCGCTTTTTGAGTTAATGCCTAAACAGCGTAATACTTTTTGGAAGATTGTTTTGTTATTCATAGGTGATAGCCTCTTGGTTCTTGAAGAGTATTTTCCAAATGACGGAATATTGCTCATATATAATCCGTATGCAAACTGACAAGATAAAGGAAGCGTTTTTGGCTATATAGAGCCAAATCCATTATAGTTATAATGTCATTATAGCACATATCAAAAGGTTTTTCAATTCTTTTTTCTCTGACAAAATACCCGTAAAAAACGCTCGACATTCAGGCGAGGTCATTATTCTTGTAGATTTTGGGAATAGAAAAATTTTGAAACATATGGTAGAATTGAAATATTCCCGAAAGGGAAAATACACAAAATGCGAAACCACTGCTGGTTACATACTGCAAAGGATACTCTGCAAGTTGCAGACTGTGCGCTCTCCGAAATACGCGGAGAACTTGCTTCACGGGCGTCCCGGGCAATTGTCAAGGTGCTTTCGCATGATAAAATACAGGAGGTCTACTATGACTTTATCGTCAATCTCCAATCAGGAGGGTACATTTGATGCACTTCAGGGGCAGTCCCTGTGCTTCGAGTCATCCGAGATGGAGGACAAGAAGTACAAGAAGCTCAAGAAGAAGTACAACAAGCTTTCGGACAAGCACAAGAAGCTGAAGAAAGCTTATGAGCGGCAGAGCGCTGAACTGCAAAGACTCAGGGAGCAGGCAGACTCCAAAAAGCTCTTTTGGAAAACGCTCTCTATCTCTGCTCCCAAGGCGATTCAGTTCTGCGGCGATATCTACAATGCAAAACACCGTGAGAAGATGCTCGATAAGCAGCTGAGCTTCAAAATGTTCAACAAGAAGCACAAGAAAAAGCACAAGAAGAACAAGAGCAATCTTGTAAACTGATTGGGCTGGTCGCGTTCGTTAGTTCGTTCGTTAGCAACGGCGGAGGGTGTATTTCTGCGGAAAAACCGGCAAAAATGCATACTCTGCCGGTAAACGAACGCACGAACAAACGCAGAAAGGACTATTATGAATACTATAACAATAGCAAAAACACTGGCTCGTAGTATTATGGCGCACTATAAAGCGTACAAAGTTCTTATCATTCTCCAGGTAGTGACCTGTTGTAAAGACAGCATACTATACCAGGTTCATATAGAGCCGGGAACAACGATCAATTCCCTAATGACTCACGCCAAAGAGGTTAAGACAATTCTGAAAATCCCTTACTTTATTTTAGCACAGTATGAACAAACCATATTATTGTCTATATCATCAACTAACACCAGGTTTGTTACCCTCGACGATATGCTGCACGCAGAGGGTATTGAGGTTGTAACCGAGAACCTGCTGTATCCTATTGCACTAGGGAAAGACATCTTCGGGAAATTGATTTATGAGGACCTCGCCGACATGCTGCACACCGCTTATACCGGCTCAACGGGTTCGGGTAAAAGCGTAGGCTTGCAGTGCCTTATTATGAGCCTGGCAAGCTTTCGTTCCCCCGAGGAAGTAAACTTCGTCATAATAGACGGGGGCGGTGGGTCGCTGTGGTGCTTTGAGGGATTACCACACCTGTCTTATCCTGTTATCAAGGATACCCTAATGGGTATTTTTGCGCTGGAGAAGATTGTTGATGAAATTAACCGCCGACTTACATTAAGCAACGAGGAGCTTGACAAGCTGCCTGCTATTGTATGCGTTTTCGATGAGTTCGCTTCGTTTATTGGTCCTTCGAATAATGGACTATCGAATGAATGTAAAGGTTTAATCAACGATATATTGCGACGCGCACGAAAGGTCAGGATATACTTGGTGCTTGCTACGCAAAGCCCTAATCAGATGTATCTGAAAGGTGTTGAACTGAATAACCTAACATCAAGGGTTGCATTTCGTAATATGTCAAAAGCGAATCAATCAAGCGCTCTTGGCGTTTCAGGCGCTGAAAACCTTATGGGAAAAGGTGATCTGCTTCTCGACACACAAGGGTATGAAAATCCGTTTCGTTTGCAGGGCGCATATATTTCGAAAAGCGAAATTGAGGAACGGGTTGCACAGCTTGCTGACAAGCAGTATGACTTCTCCAACAAATTCATTGTTCCTGAAAGACCGACTAATCAAATTCACATGGATTATGTGATTCCAAAGCAGTCTGTTAAGCAAGTTGTTAACGACGACGAAACTAAGGACTTGATTATGTGGACCCTTGAACAGACAAAGGTATCTTCCAATCAACTCCAAAATATACCCCACTTTAGCAGAAATAATGCTAAAGATTTTCTCGATATGATGGAAAAAAAGGGGTTTATCTCAGCACAATATTCCAACCAGCCCAGGGAAGTTATCCCTCAAGAAAAGTCCGATTTGAATGAGGAGCAATTGAAGTTTCTCTCAGAATATGGAATTTCCGATGAGGACCTTACTGAGCTGTATCAAAAACGAAACCAATAATGCCGCTATAATACTTTTATCGGTGTTATATTCATTTCCTCGCGCTTTAGCGTGAGACGACCTGCCCCGCACCGCAAGGCGATAGTGGAGCAGTTTTGGGCATGGCGATAATCCGCCATGTCCGCTATTACCGGTCAGTCCACAATGTCGTGATTGAACACGAACCACTCGGCAGGCGGAGTACAGCGTGGTTGGCACGTTGTATTACCCGCTTCCACGTTTATATATTATTCCCCTGTATACCGGACAGGCGTAGGGTGTTTGGGGATATGCTGACACAGGTGACAGCTTTCAGCGTATCCTTATCACGGCGCAATCTATGACAGGAGGAACTGACAATGACACTTATAATTCATAAACCGGCAGATACGGAAATTTTCGTAAAGGAACTTTCCGAGGGCGTTGCAGAGCTTGTTTGGAGGGACAGCACAGAGCGCTCTGAGAGCGGCAAGAGCGATACCGAATTAAGGAGAAACACCGTTGAACATCGCAATCTACAGTCGTAAGTCGAAGTTCACGGGTAAGGGCGATTCTATCGATAATCAGATTGAACTGTGCCGCGAGTATGTGAGGGGGCATTTCCCCGAAGCGGACTTGTCTGATATCGTGATTTTTGAGGACGAGGGCTTCTCGGGCAAAACGCTCGACCGCCCTCAGTTTCAAAAGCTTATGCGTATGCAGGAGTCAACGCCCTTCGATGTCCTTGTTGTGTATCGCCTTGACAGAGTAAGCCGCAATGTCGGGGATTTTGCAAAGCTGATTGAAAAGCTGAACCGCAGCGGCACGGCATTCATCAGTATCAAGGAACAATTCGACACGTCAACATCAATGGGCAGAGCCATGATGAATGTGTCGGCAGTATTCGCACAGCTTGAGCGTGAAACTATCGCAGAGCGTGTGCGGGATAATATGTACCTTATGGCTAAGGATAGCTGCTGGACAGGCGGCACAACGCCTTTAGGGTACATATCCGAGCGCGTGGAATACAGCGACGGAGGCAAAACCCGCGCGTATTTCAGGCTGACGGTGCAGGAGAGCGAGGCTGCCGTGGTGCAGCTTATCTACTCCGAGTATCTCAAAACCCATAGCTGCAGGGCTGTGGAGTTTCATCTGTTTGAGGAGGGCTACCGCACAAGAAAAGGCGTCCTTTTTGATGATGTTGCGGTTCGCCGCATTTTAACCAACCCGGTGTATTGCGCGGTGGACGATGTGAGCATAGCATTCTTTGAGGAAAGAAAGTGTGAGGTTATTGCAACGAAAGGAGGCAGCGGCGACATTGGCTTTATGCCCTATAACCGCACAAATCAGCTTCGTGAGCTTCAGACTATGGATAAGTGGCTCGTCAGCGCGGGCGCACATAAGCCGCTTATCAGCAGCGGGGATTGGATAAGGGTTCAGAGAATCCTTGAAGGCAATTCAGCCGAATATGCCAAATATGCTCACCGCAAGAAAACCGACTGCAAGCCGATTGCATTGCTGAATGGCGTTATATACTGCTCTTGCGGTGCGCCTATGCACCCGAAAAGATATGCCACCGGCGGCAGCGCATTTTCGTATATCTGCACCAAGAAGGACCGCAGCAGACATAAGCTTTGCAAAGTTCAAAACTGCGTTGGTAAGGAGGCAGACGCAGCAATACGCGAGCTTATTCTGACTGCCGATACGGACGAGAATATCATATCCCGGCATATCAAGAAGCTGCGCAGAAATGAAGGTCAGGTTCAAAGTTACCGCGAGAATCTGACCCAAAACATCAGCAAGTCGATATCCGAAAAGCAAAAGCAGGCAGACAACCTCACATTATCCCTTGCTTCGGGAAATCTTGACGGAGCGGCATTGGAGTATGTGAACAGGTCGCTTAACGCATTGCTGAAAGAGATTGAGGAGCTGAAAGCAAAGCTTGCGAAAACCGCCGAGCTTGCGGCTGCCGACAAATCCGGCGTGAACGGGATAAGTTCCGCAAAGGAATATCTGGCGGCGCACTTTGAGGAAATTCCGCTGCTGCGCCGCAGGGAGCTTATCAAACGGATAATCGACAAGGTAGTCTGGAACGGCGAGCAGCTTGAGGTGTTCCTTGTGACATCAACGAGCGGCGGCACAGAGATTACCGACGAGGTGATTTCCGCGCCTGAAAAGCCCGTGGCTGAGCCGCCGCAGCCCGAGGAAACCGACGGATACTGCGAGTTCAGAAAGTGCGCCGACCTTGTTGTAAGGGCATTTGCGAAGTCGCAGAATATAAGCCTGCGGCAGCTGGCGAAAAACTGCGGCGTTTCTTATACCACAATAAAATACTGGACAAGCAAGCGCAACAGCCCCTCCCACGCACAGTATGAGGCGGTGTTTAAGGAGTATTTTCTGAATGTCTACAAGAGCGGTGCGGAATAGCGCCGCAGTCATAATTTTATCGCCGCCTTTAACAGCGGCGATTTTTTCTATCTCCAGATAAAATCCGCCCTCCCGGAGTATCTGAAAGGGTGTTGTTTAGAAACATTTGCCCTCAAAACAGAAATTTCAATAAGCACTTGAAAATCCGGCTGTATAGTGGTATAATAAGCATAAGTATCATATCAGAAACGCAGCATACAACGGTATTGAGATGACATCTTCCGTTTTTCCGAAATTCTTCTGGGAAAACCTTATGGCAAAATCAGGTGAGTATTTCTGCTTAAAAACGCAGAGGCTTCGCGAACGGACATGCTCGCCCTTTTTGACTTCGATAGCATAGATTTTATCATCTTTCTGCAGGACAAAATCAAGTTCTGCCTGGGAATTTGATGTCGTCCAGTAATATAGCGGATAATTCTTCGCCGCAAGCTGCTGGGCAATGTAGTTTTCGGTTACTGCTCCCATAAAAATATTTGCTTCGCCGGTGATTATGGTATTCACCGACATCCGGGATTTATTTACCAGAAGTCCTACGTCCGACATATAAACCTTAAACGAAGTCTGGTCTGCGTAAACAGGCAGTGGCTGAGTACCCTGATCAACGCGCTGACATTCAAGTATAGCACCTGCTTGCTTAAGCCATTCAAGAGAAGCTCCAAAAATAGTTGACGAGCCGCCCTTCTGAACGACCTTATACTGGAACTTCTTGTTATCCTTTGCAAGCTGTGCAGGAATGGAATTATAGCAGGCGCGTATTTTTACAGCTTCGGAATTGCTCGCATATTTTGCCATATCGGCTGTGTAGTTGTCAATGATGTCACTTTGAACAAGCCCCGCATCAATATATGAGTTTGTTGAAATAAACGCTTTGACCGCTTCGGGCATTCCGCCGACAACAAGATAGTCATGATATAGATCGAGAGCTTTCCGGTGGAGTGCTTCATTCATGGGTGAAATGTTATTATAGCAATCGGTTATTTCATTGATAAGAAGTTCGTTTCCTGTTGCGTTCAGATATTCCTCAAAATCCAAAGGAAAAAGCCTGATCATATTTACCTTGCCAACGGGGAAGGAAGTCTGATTTCTGTTTATAGCAACGCCAAGCAGACTTCCTGCAGCTGCGATATGATACTCGGGAGTTTCTTCGCAGAAGTATTTCAGCGAAGTTACGGCTCGCTCGCAGGCTTGTATTTCATCGAGTATCACCAACGTTTCGTGCGGCAAAATACGTTCGCCTGTTTCAGCTTCAATGTATTTTATCAGCTTTGACGGGGAAATGTCATTGCTGAACATAGAAGCAATTGAACGGTTGCTTTCAAGATTTATATAAACTGTATTTTTATAGTGCTCCTTACCGAACTCGCGGAGAATAAAGGTCTTACCGACCTGTCTTGCCCCGTTAAGAATAAGAGGCTTCCTTGATGGCGAGTTCTTCCATTCGATAAGCTGCTGTGTTATTTTTCGTTTCATTTTATCAGTCCTTTCGGAGATAGTTTATACTGAAGTTACTCTAATTATAACACGATTTTGCAATTAAGTCAAGAAAAATATATATTATTATGATTTTTATCGATTTAACTGCAAATATAAGTTTATTGCTGATGATAATAACGCTTATTTCGTCATACAACAAAACCGCCCTCCCGGATATCCGAAAGGGCGGTAAAAAAAGAGCCGTTAATTATACTTTGTCGTACGTTTATGCTCGCACATAGTGCTTATTAAAGCTTTATTATGCTTTTTATCCCAGCCAAAGTAAGTTCTTGGGCGGTCACAGTTTGGAAGCCAACTCATATACATATGCATATTGATCAGTACCCCAGAATCCGTGTAATCCTCTTTGAATTTATGTTCAGTACTTTCACTGAGGGCATATGATATTCTTTTGGAGCCGACCTTCTCTTCGTACTCCTCTCTTGTAATTTCCTTTTTCATCATTTTAGCCCATAAATTTATAAATCTGAGTTGTTCAAATACGCCCTCAATATATTTTTTTGAATATCCTGCTTCAGCGTTCTCAATCAGTGATTTTCTAGCCTCTTTGGAAAATGAAATATTATCACCATAGTAATATTCTGCAAAAGGAATAATTGCGTCAACTGTTGTTGGCTTCGGAAATGTATTTTCAAGAATTTCTATACGCTTTTTTAGTTCTTCAATTTCAGCGCACATCTGTATATTCTGATTTACAATACGTTCTCTCTGCACAGTTTTTAACGCGGCTTTTTCAAGCACTTTTCGCTGATAGTCCCTAGTGTTGCTTTCAGCATGAACCATTTCATACCAATCGTTAATTGCGTCGTATGCCTGCATAAAATCACATATTTTTGAATCCGCCACTTTTTTCAGTTGCGGGTGTGCGTTTATCGCAAAAGAATACGGAGCCATTTCTGCTATTGGCACATCGTTTTTACCGTCACCAATAAAGACCCAATCATCGCCTATTTCAAGACCATAGTTATCAAGAACAGTTTTTACACAGGAAATCTTAGCCTCAAAATCGCTGGGCTGTATATCTACTTCAGACAGATTTCCAAACATATCAAAATTATATGTACAGGCGGCGAATATATTAGAAGATTCTATCTTTAGTTCTTTCTCCGCTCTTCTGGCAAGATTTCTGAAACCACCGGTAATTAAAACAGGAATAAACCTTTCTCTGTCAATCTTTTTGAAAAACTCTTCTACACCGGGCATATACTCGGCTTCTTCAATCAGCCTGTTAAACACTTCGCGTCTTAGTCTGTATTTTTTGTGTATTGCGACGGTCGCATTAACCCAATCAACATAACTGTTGTATTCGGATGCATTCCATTTCCTGTGCGTTTCGAGTTCTTCTTTTTCAGCATCCGGACCCAATGCGTGCGCTATCGGCTGCCACAGTGAGGAAGCATATTCGGTTCCTTCAATTTTGTATCTGGCTTGAAAAATCGTTCCCTCAACATCACACACAATCAACATCTTTTTCTTCATAACAGACCGTCCTTTCTGTTCCAGATTTTCCTGTTCTTGTTTAAAGATTCCGCCCTCCCGGATATCCGAAAGGGCGGTAAATTAGTTCAAATTTAAGGGTGTTGCCCACTTATCTTACGCCTCAAAGATTGGCTCTGTTAAGCCATTCTCAGAGAGGGTGGGCAACAAAAAACCTTACTTCTTGAAACTTTCCTCAACAGCAACTGCACAAGCAACAGTAGCGCCAACCATGGGATTGTTGCCCATACCGATGAGTCCCATCATCTCAACGTGCGCAGGAACGGAGGAAGAACCAGCGAACTGTGCGTCGGAGTGCATACGACCCATGGTATCGGTCATGCCGTAGGAAGCAGGACCAGCTGCCATGTTGTCAGGATGGAGGGTACGGCCGGTACCGCCGCCGGAAGCAACAGAGAAGTACTTCTTGCCCTTCTCAACGCACTCCTTCTTGTAGGTGCCTGCAACCGGGTGCTGGAATCTGGTCGGGTTGGTGGAGTTACCGGTGATGGAAACGTCAACGCCTTCCTTCCACATGATAGCAACGCCCTCTGTTACATCGTTAGCGCCGTAGCAGTTAACCTTGGAACGCAGACCAGTGGAGTAAGCCTTGCGGAATACTTCCTTAACCTCGCCGGTGTAGTAGTCCATCTCGGTTTCAATATAGGTGAAGCCGTTGATACGAGCGATGATCTGTGCAGCGTCCTTACCAAGACCGTTCAGGATAACGCGCAGCGGGTTCTTACGAACCTTGTTTGCCTTCTCGGCGATACCGATAGCGCCCTCTGCGGCAGCGAAAGACTCGTGACCTGCGAGGAATGCGAAGCACTCGGTCTCCTCTTCGAGGAGCATCTTGCCGAGGTTGCCGTGACCGAGTCCAACCTTACGCTGGTCAGCAACAGAACCGGGAATGCAGAAGGACTGAAGTCCCTCGCCGATAGCAGCAGCGGCGTCAGCAGCCTTTGTGCAGCCCTTCTTGATAGCGATAGCGCAGCCTACGGTGTAAGCCCACTTAGCGTTCTCGAAGCAGATAGGCTGAATGCCCTCGGTGATCTTGTAGGGGTCGAAGCCCTTAGCGGTGCAGATTTCGCGGCACTCTTCGATAGAATTGATGCCGTACTTCTTTAAAACAGCGAGGATCTGCGGCTCGCGTCTGTCGTAGGATTCAAATAAAGCCATTGTTTTTACCTCCTATTACTGCTTTCTCGGATCGATGACCTTAACAGCGTCGGCAACACGGCCGTACTGACCCTTTGCCTTTTCAAATGCTGTGTTAGCGTCATCACCGTTCTTGATGAAGTCCATCATCTTGCCGAAGTTAACAAACTGATAGCCGATGATCTCGTCATCTTCGTTAAGAGCAATACCGGTAACATAACCGTCTGTCATCTCGAGGTAACGCGGACCCTTTGCCAGAGTACCATACATGGTACCAACCTGGGAACGCAGACCCTTACCAAGGTCCTCAAGACCAGCGCCGATAGCAAGACCGTCCTCAGAGAAAGCGGACTGGCTTCTGCCGTATACGATCTGGAGGAACAGCTCTCTCATTGCTGTATTGATAGCGTCGCAAACGAGGTCGGTGTTGAGCGCTTCAAGGATAGTTCTGCCGGGAAGTATCTCGGCTGCCATAGCAGCGGAGTGGGTCATACCGGAACATCCGATGGTCTCTACCAGAGCTTCCTGAATAACGCCGCCCTTTACGTTGAGGGACAGCTTGCAGGTACCCTGCTGCGGTGCGCACCAGCCGATACCGTGTGTGAAACCGTTGATGTCAGCGATCTCCTTTGCCTTTACCCACTTAGCTTCTTCGGGGATAGGCGCAGCGCCGTGAGCAACGCCCTGTGCCACGGGACACATGTTTTCAACTTCATGAGAATAAGTCATTGTTGTTTGAACTCCTTTCAACATTTTGTCCGGAGAAGTCTGCCCGGACATACAATTGTATTATACAACATTTTCGCGGTTTTTGCAATAGGTTATGCACATTTTTTTGATTATTTCATCAGTTTTTCTTCTGGCAGGACTTTCTTCTGGACATTCAATGCTCCTGTACGGAACAGTGCTGCTTCCCCGCCGTCAGTCTGCGGGCACTTGTTACCATTTTTTCCCTGCAAAAAGTAAGATATCCTGCCGCCGATACCTATTGACATAATAAGGGAAGTGTGATAGAATTATTAAAGAATGAATTCTATTTTCAATGGGATTTGAGGTTGTGACCGAATATGAACAATGACGAATTAGATACCCCGCTGCCGGAGCATCTGGAAGCCGCACACCGCATTTATGTGAACCAGGCGGGATTTCTGCCCGGCGATGAGAAATACGCGGTGATAGCGTTCCCATCGTCCTATTTCAGCGTGGTGGATTCAAGAGGCAATATCTGTTTTTCGGGAGTTCCCCTGCCCTACGGCGAGGACAAGGATTCCGGCGACAACATCTGCCGTGCGGACTTCACCGGGCTGAAAACTCCGGGTAGATACCGTGTGGTATGCGGCAAGGACTGCTCACAAAGCTTCACCATCGGCGAGGATGTTTACCAACCCTGCCTTGATGCACTGCTGAAGGCGTTCTATTACCAACGCTGCGGCTGCGCACTTGACCGGGAGTACGCCGGAATGTGGGCGCACGCTGACTGCCACACCGAAACCGCCGTCCTCTGGGAAAACCCCGAGATCAGGGTGAATGTCACTGGCGGGTGGCATGACGCCGGGGATTACGGCAGGTACACCACCGCCGCCGCGGTTACGCTGGGGCATTTGTTTTACGCATGGAAGATGTTCCCGGAGGTGTTCCTCGCGCAGGACATCGACATTCCCGGAAAGCCGTCGGACATGCTGGATATACTTATAGAGTGCCGCTACGAGCTGGAGTGGCTGCTGAAAATGCAGCGGTATGACGGTGCTGTGTGGCACAAGGTCACCACCATGAAGCACGCGCCGTTCATCATGCCGGAACAGGACAGTGGACAGCTTTTTGTGTTCCCTGTTTCAAGCAGCGCCACGGCTGACTTTGCGGCGGTGACTGCACTGGCTTCCACCATTTACCGCAGGTATGACGCGAAATTCGCCGACTGGCTGGTGAAATGCTCCGAGGCTGCCTACGGGTGGCTGGATAAGAACCCCGGGTTCGTTGGTTTCAGCAACCCCGAGGGCTGCGACACCGGCGTTTACGGCGAGAATTCCGACGCGGACAACCGCTTCTGGGCTGCGGCTGAGCTTTACTGCGCCACCGGCGGGGAACGCTTCTACTTCCGTATGCTGGAGCTTATGGGCGGCGATTTCTCAAAGACCGCAATGGGAACCACCTCGGTTGGCGGCTTTGGGGCGCTGGCGCTGCTTTTGCGCGGACGCGGAAACGCGGCGGTGCTGAACACCCTGCAAAAGCTGTTCATACGGCAGGCGGACGAGCTTGCGAAGAACTGCGACAGCAACGGCTGGGGGACTTCCCTCACAACGGAGCAGTATTTCTGGGGCAGCAACATGCGGCTGCTGACGAACGGCATGGTGTTCCTCATCGCGGACTATCTTGAAAAGAACTCCGTCAACGGCGAGCCAAGGTACAGGAAATACGCGGCAATGCAGCTGAACTGCCTGCTCGGCACGAATGCCACAGGGTACAGCTTTGTCACAGGTATCGGCGATTTCTGCGTGAATTATCCTCACCACCGCCCCGCTTTCGCCGACGGCGTGGAGGAATGTATTCCCGGGCTGGTGAGCGGCGGTCCGAACACCCGCAAAGAGGACAGCACCGCGAAAAAACTGCTTCCCGAGGGCACACCGCCTATGAAGTGCTTCTCGGACAACACCGAGTGTTACTCGCTGAACGAGGTGGCTATCTACTGGAATTCCCCGGCGGTATTCCTCGTCGCCGGACTACTTGATTAACTTACACAGAAAATAATTGGGAGAAAATCATGAGCAACAAAAAAAGTCCTAAACTGACGCGCCGTCCCGGCATGGGCGGCGGGCTTTCAAAGAACACCATCGCGCTTATTGCGCTGTCTGTGGCGCTGGTGGCGGTAATAATCGTGCTGATAGTGCTGGTGAACGTATGGCACAGCCAGCCGGAAAATCAGCCGCCGGAGGTGTCCTCTGTGCCCGAGGTGGCGACGGCAGAACCGACCGAAGAGCCTGACGAAGACCCCGAACCGGTCATCACTGACGTGGAATTCGGCTCGTCCGATTACAGCCGGGAGTTCTTCTCCACCGACCTGTTTATCGGTGACAGCATTGCCACCGGCTTCACTGACTACTCAAAGCTGGACGCGAAGAACGTTGCTGCTTCGGTGAGCCTCACCCCCTACAAGGCTCACGCCGAGGACATTCTGCTCCCGGACGAGAGCTACGGCACGGCGCTTTCCTACGCGCAGAATATGCAGCCTAAGCGCATATTCATGATGCTGGGCTTCAACGGGCTGAACTCCCCTATCGCAATGGAAGGCAGTTTCCGTGCGCTTACCGAGAAACTGGAGGAAGCCTGCCCCAACGCGGTCATCTACTGCTACTCCATCACCCCGCTTACCGCGGACAGTTCTGCAGCTGCCAGCATCGGCGTTTCCAACGCGAATGTGCTGTCCTTCAACGAGTACCTCAAGACTATGTGCAGCGAGCTTGGCGTAATTTATCTTGACATCAACACAAAGATGAGCGACGAGGACGGCTGCCTGAAGTCCGACTACAACGAGTATGACGGAATGCACATCAGCGCGCCGACCTACGACCTTATCCTCGCCTACACCCAGAAGTTCATCACCGAAACGCCGGAGCCGGTGGCTTCCTCGAAGCACCAGCCGACGGCAGTTGAGCCTGCTGAAACGACCACTGCGGCGCCCGTGACCGAGCCGGAGCCGGTCGAGTCCCAGCCGGAGCAGCACGGGGAGTTTTCCAGCGACTACAACAAGGAGTTCTTCGCTGACGACCTGTTCATCGGCGACAGCATAACCACCGGGCTTTCCGCCTACAATATCCTGTCCCCGAAGAACGTTGCCGCGTCTGTGGGGTATACTCCCTACAAGGCGTACAACACCGAGATAGCGCTGGGTGACGGCAGCACAGGGACTGCGTATAACTACGCGGTAGCAATGCAGCCGAAACGCATTTTCATCATGCTT